>DASSLA010000196.1:0-53618 GCA_035689885.1 Marmoricola sp.
CCGCGAACACGTTGCCCCGCACACCGGCCTTCTCCCGGTCCCAGGCAGCCCGGTACATCCTCATCAGGCGTCGAGTGAAGGAGACTCCCGAGTAGAGCAGCAGCAGCACGCTGCCCGCTCCGAGAGCCCCGGCCGTGACTCCCTCGGTCGCGAAGAGCTGTTCGACCGAGTCCGCCGACGGCCCGGTCAGACCGAACTTGGTGATGATCGTCCGTGCGACCACGTCCGCACCGCCCGGCGGGGCGACCGCCGACACCACGATGAGCAGCGGGATCAGGGCCGTGAACGCCTGCGAGGACAGCACGAGGCATCGGTCGATGCCGTCCATGCGGAGGAACCGTCGAACGCACCGACCGGGGAACGTGCCCAGCAGGCGCTCGGCCAGCGCCGTCACGTCGTCCATGGGAAGACTGACGGACGACCTGCTGCGGGGTCGGATTACCGGCATGGCTCGGCCCGCACCAGCCCAGCCGGCCCGGCGCCGAGGGCGTCAGGCCAGGATTTTCGCCTTGGCCTGGTCGTACTCCGCAGGCGTGATCGCCCCGGCGTCGCGCAGCTCGGTGAGCTTCTTCAGCTCCTCCGCGGTGCTCGGCGTCCCCGCCGCGTCCTGGACGTAGGCCTTGAACTGCGCGGCCTGCTCCTCGGCAGCCTGCACGTGGCGCTTGTTCATCGAGTCTCCGCGGGCGATCAGGTAGACCAACGCACCGAGCCAGGGGAGGAAGATGAGGAAGATCGTCCACATCGCCTTGGCTCCACCGCCCAGCTCACGGTCGCGGAAGATGTCGCCCAGGATGGAGATCAGCAGCCAGATCCAGGCGAACAGCAGCATGAACCAGAACATCGACACGAGCACGTCCCAAAGACTGAAGTCGTCCGCCATGTGGGTCTCTCCTCTTGTGAGGGCGACGTGGGATCGCGTCGCCGTAGTGCTCAGAGTCGTACTCAGGCGTCACGCAGGCATCACCCGCGATGGGTGACGTCGGCCTCCCGGCTTCTCATGTCACCCATCGCGGATGACGCGGAACCGGCGCTGATGCCGCAGGGTTCACCCCATGGCGGAACTACCGGGGCAGAGGCGCGAGGAAGCCAAGGCTGTCTACGAGATCCGGCTGCGGGGAGCACACGCGGAGAGCCTCCGGCGGCAGTTCCCCACCGCAGCGGTCGTGAGCACCCGCACCGAGACGGTCCTGTTCCGCCGGGTCGAGGACCCCGCCGAGCTCGATGAGCTGCTCGACCACCTGCTCTCGCTGGGAGCCGTGCTCACCGAGGTGCACGAGGTCCCCCTGCCCGACGCACCCTCGACGACCGCACCGCCGGCTGGGCCGACGAGCGGAGAGATGAGTACACCATGACGATCGCCTACGAAGTACGTGTCGAGGGAGAGTTGGCGACACCGACCGTGCACGGGCTGCGCTGTGAGCACTGCGTGGCGGAGCCACAGACCACGATGCGGGTCGAGACCACCGACGCGGACCTGCCGGCGCTGCTGAGCGCCTGCATCGACCGCGGGATGATCATCGAGAGCGTGCTCCGGGTGGTCCCGGCCCCGGAGCACCCGCGCCGGGGTGCTCAGCAGAGCCCGAGCTCGCGGCCCCGGCGGACGGCGTCGACGCGTCGGTTCACGTAGAGCTTGCGGAGGATCCCGCGCACGTAGGTCTTCACCGTGTTCACCGACAAGAAGAGCTCGTCGGCGATCTCCTGGGTCGAGCACATCTCGGCCAGCAGGCCCAGCACCTGCGCCTCGCGCACCGTCAGGGTCTCGACGTAGACCGTGGCCGGGTCACCGGACGGCTCGTAGCGCACCGGAGGTGCGGACGTCGGCGTCCTGAGTCCGACCAGGAACCCGCCGTGCGCCCGTCGCAAGGCAGTGTCGTGCTCGACCAGGTCGACCAGCCACCCGGCCTCCTGGACCACGGGTCGGCACGACTTCGCGCTCTCGGCCTGGCGCAGCGCACGGTCCACCAGCTCCCGCGCTCGTTCCGCGCGGCCGTCCAGGTGAGCCACCCGGGCCATCAGCAACCCGCACTCGACCTGGCTGCCCAGGGACGACCGGGGGAGCTCCGCCAGCAGCGGGGCCATCGTCGCCTGGGCACGCGCGAGGTCGCCGCGGTCCACGAGCACCCGAGCGACCACCAGCGCACACTCCACACGCGGTCCGCCCGCAGCCCCGGCCAGCACCTCCAGCGCCCGCTGCGGCTCGCCCGACGCCACCAGGGCGTTCGCCGTGGCGACGGCCAGCAGCCCCTTCGTCCACGGTGTCGTCGTGGCTCCGGGGTCGGAGCCGGGAGCCACGACGGCCAGGGACCGCACCGCGGCCTCCGGCTGGCCGGTCGCCACCAGCCACCGTGCCTCCCCCACCTGGTGCATGGCCGCGACCCACGGGCCGGCCATGGGGACCGGAGCAGCCCGGTCGAGGTGCTGTCGGGCAGGCACGTGCTCGGCGCGCTCGAGGTGCACCCAGGCCAGCGCGAGGTGGGCCTGTGCCGCGCCCTCGTCCGACCCACGGGCGTGCTTGAGCACCTCTCCGGCGTGCCGCTCGGCCAGGCGCAGGTCGCCCCGCGAGGCCTCGAGCAGGGCGAGCTGTCCGAGGCAGTCGAGCGCCGCAGTCGAGACCCCGGTGGCCGCCAGGGCGTGGCCCCGGCCGAGGACGACCGCTGCCCGGTCGAGGTCGCCCCGGCAGAGCAGCAGGGCGCCCGCGCACGCCTCGATCGTGCTGAGCAGGTCCCGTTGCTGCGTCAGGCCCAGCCGGGCGATCAGGTCCCGGGCCCGCTTCGCCAGCGGAAGTCCTCGGTGGGTGTCGCCCCGGGTGCGGGCCGCCGCCAGGTGGACGAAGGCCTCGGCCAGCTCGGCCGCACCGGTCGTGTCGCTCGCACGGCGTCGGTCGATGCGACGAAGAGTTCCCTCTGCGGCGTCGAGCAACCCGGCGTGCACGAGCTGTGCCGCCTCCAGGAGGGGCTGCGCCGCACGCACCTCCGGGACCGCCATCGCGGCGTCGACGGTCGTGGATGTCGCACCCGCGAGCAGGGCCGGGACGACGTGCGAGCCGACCATGGTCCGAGCCGCCCACGCCCAGTCCTCCCCGGCCAGGGCGACCTCGAGCGCGGCATCGGGCCTGGCCTGGTCGAGATGCCACCGCGCGGTACGACGCACCGCCTCCCGGCGTACCTCCGGGCGCGCGTCCCGCAGCTCGGCTGCCGCGGCAGACCGCAGCAGGGGGTGGCAGCGGAACGAGCGGTCACGACGCAGGTCCACGAACCCCTCGCAGCCGAGCGCGGGGGTGAGCAGCGTGTCGGCGGAGGGTCCCACGAGGTCGGTGGCCAGCTCCGGCGTGACCTCGCCGGCCGGGCTCGCCCGGACGATCAGGTCGTGCTGCGGGGCGGTCAGCCTGGCCAGCACCTCGGAGCCGAGGAACCGGTCCATCGCATCGCGCGCGGCCACCATGGCGTCCTCGACGACCGGTTGCTCCCGCAGCGCCAGCGCGGCGAGCCGGACGCCGCACGCCCATCCCATGGTGTGTCGCTGCACCGCCCGGGCCGTGGGCTCGGAGTAGTCGACGCCGTGCGCGGCGAGCACGCCGACGATCTCGGTCCGGTCCATCGCCAGGTCGTCGACGGTGATCGTGGTGAGCTCGTCCGCGATCCGGTGCCGCTGCACGGGCAGGTCGGGCTCGGCGTGGCTGACCAGCACGACGTGCAGGCGCCCCCGCGCATGATGGAGAACGATCTCCAGGTCGCGGCCCAGAGCAGCGGTTTCACCGGTCGGGTAGTCGTCCAGCACCAGCACCCGCGGGCCGGTCCGGCGCAGCCGGGCGCCCAGCAGTGCGAGCGCCTGGCTCCGGGACGGCTCGGGCGTGCCCAGCGACGGGATCGGCACGAGGGACGTCTCCCCCGCCTCCAGCAGCGCGTCGCACAGGAGCTCCCAGAACAGGTCGGGATGCGCCGCCGCCGTCCCGGCGTCGAGCCAGACCAGCCCACGTGGCGCTGACGGACCCCTCGCCCACGACGCCACTCCCAGGGTCTTGCCCCACCCCGTCGGACTCGTGACGAGCGTCAGCGGCCCGGCGAGCCCGGCGTCGAGCCGGGAGACCAGGCCGGGCCGGGGAACCACCCATCCGGGGACCGGCGGCAGCGCGCCGTCCACTGCGGAGGGGACAGCCGCTGCGACGGACTCGATCGTCTCGGTCATGCACACCTCCCGGCCAGTGAGCATCCATTCCCCACCACACCCGCGGCACGGCGCCTCACCCCCGGCTTCATCTCACCCGGGTGAGGAGCAAACCCACGCGAGGCTGAGCGTGGCGAGGGCCTAGGTTGGGGGGGTGTTCTAGACCAGTAGCCGGCTGCGGGCGATCCGCACGGCCTCGGCACGGGAGCTGGCGTGCAGCTTGCGGTAGACCGCCTTCGCGTGCGTCTTCACCGTGTTGGACGAGATGTACAGCTCGCGCGCGATCTCCCCGAGGCTGAGAGAACCCTGCAACAGGCGCAAGATCTCGAGCTCCCGGTCGGTCAGCGGCTCGCGCTCCCACTCCAGGTCACCACGGGTGGCGCGGATCTGCCCTTCGACCGCGTGCAGGCGCTCGGCCATGGACTCCATGCCGTCGGGGAACCGACGGATCCCTTGCCACGCCTCGTCAGCGAGGTGTTGCGCCATCAACAGCTCGCCACTGGCGGCGGCGAGGCGCGCCGCGGCGATCAGGTGGTGGATGTTGCCCCAAGGCCCCTGGGCGGGGTTCCTGCGCCGGAGCGCGAGGCCCTTCTCGATGGTGATCTCGGCGGCCCTCAGGTCACCACTCGCCGTCTGGGCCCGTCCCAGCGCGGTGTACGCGAGGGATGACTGCAGCGTCGTGCCCAGTCGATGGGCCTCGACGATCCCCATCGCTTCCACGGCCAGCGCCATGCTCAGCTGCTGGTGGCCGAGCTCCTCCGCCGCCCACGACCAGCAGGACAGCGCCAGCATCCGGATGATCGCCGGCGCAGCGTCGTTCTGGGCGGACATGGTGAGCATGCTGACGGCCTCGTCGAGGTCGCCCTCCACGTAGGCCAGGTGACCGGCGGCCAGCTGGGCGATCGAGTAGAACGGCGATCGTCCGTCCGTCTCCAGCTCCAGAGCGCGCCGAACGCATCGCGCCATCACCGTCGGACCGTCGTACCCGAACAGCCCCCTGATCAGGCAGATCGCAGCCTCGACCGAACGCGTGCCGTCGGCGAGGGGTCCGACGCTCCCCAGCTCCTCCAGGGCGCTCAGGTGCGCCTCCAGTCCCTCCGCGTCGCCGGACAGGGCTGCCATCCAGGCGGCCGGTACCCGGGTCAGTGGGTCCTCGAAGGCGGGCCCGAGGGCCTGCAGCCACCCCTGCACGGTCGCGCCTGCTCCGTCGGCGACGTAGTTGAGCCAGTTGGCCTGGACGAGTCGGCCAGCCTCGTGGGTGCTGCCCGAGGCCAGCGAGTGCGTCACGGCCTCGTCGACCAGGCCGTGGCCCTGGAACCAGTTCGCGGCCCGGGAGTGCAGAAGCGGGACCCGCTCGGGGCTCTCGAACTCGAGCTCGCTCCTCGCCACCGACGCGAGCAGGTGGTGGAACCGGTACCACGTCCTGCTCTCGTCCAGCGGCACGAGGAACAGGTTGGTCCGCTCCAGGTCCCGCAGGATCGTCACCGAGCCGGACTTGCCGGTGACGGAGTCGCACAGCGGAGCCGAGAACTGCTCGAGGATCGAGACCTCCTTGATGAACTCCCGGACGTCGGGGCTGTGCGCGGCCAGGACCTCCTCGCTCAGGTAGTCGCCGATGAACCGGTTTGCGCCGTGGATCTCGCGGACGAACTCGTCGGGGTCGGCCCGGCGCGACATCGACAGCGCGGCGAGGTAGAGGCCGGCCGCCCACCCCTCGGTGCGCTCGACGAGGTCGTACAACGCCTGGTCCGAGACGTGCGCGTGCTCCGCGCTGAGCATGGACGCCGCCTCGTCCGGCGTGAAGGCGAGATCTGCGGCACGCAGCTCCCCCAGCCGGCCGGCAGCCCGCAACCGGCCGAGCCGGAGACCGGGGTCGGCGCGCGTGCTGATCACCAGGTGCGCGTTGCGCGGCAGGTGCTGGATGAGCAGCTCGACCTGACGATGGCAGGCCGGGTCCTGGAGCACGTGGAAGTCGTCGAGAACGAGCACCAGCTCGTGACCGAACGCGTCCAACGCATGGAGCAGGTCGGCCACCACGCCGGCCAACGCGTCGTCACCGCGTGGCGTCCCCGAGGCGGCGACCTGCTCGGGCGGCCGACACCCGGCGAGCTCCAGGGCGAGGGACACGTGGGTCAGGAGCCGGTCGGGGTCGTCGTCGCGCGCATCGAGCGACACCCAGGCGGCGGTCGCGGGCACCCGGTCGTCGGCGAGCCACTGGGTGATCAGGGTGGTCTTCCCGAACCCGGCCGGGGCCGCGATGAGCACGACCGGCCGGGGCACGGCCTCGTCGAGCTCCTGCAGCAGTCGCGGCCGCGCGACCCAGTCCGGGTGCGGCTGCGGGGGGTGCAGCTTGGCATCGATGATCGGGTCGACGAGCGCGCTGGCGGGCACGGGCGGTGCCACCGCCGCCTCGACTCCCTGCGATCCCCCGCGCTGCCCGCTGCGCGTCACTGTTCGCTCCGCTCCCCGGTTCCCGCTCGTCCCTAACAATAATAGGCATCTACCGCGCTAGCCTGCGGCCAATACACGCATCTGCCGCGCTGGCCTGCGACGGTGTCCTCCACCACCGACGTCGTCGGTAGCGGCGCTCGGTCGAGTCGTCGGGCCTTGGTTGCGGCGGGCGTGGGCAACACGGTGGAGTGGTACGACTTCGCCGTCCATGCGGCCTTCGGCACGGTCCTGGTGCCGATCTTCCCGGTGCGCACCCCGGCCCTGGGCCTGACAGCTGGCCTCTCGACGGCCCTCGTCGGGGGCACGGCGCCCTTCGTCGACCAGCTGCTGTTCCTTGCCACGGGATCGGACACGACCCCGGCGCTCTACGTCACCGCCGTCGGGTGCCTGGCCGTGCTGGCTGTCAGCGGCAGGCCCGAGACGCCGTTCTCCGCGCTGGACTAGTCCGTCATGCCGTCACACCGAGTTCGAGGGCCGCTGGCCATCGCTGTCGGCCTCGTCCTCTGCAGCACTGTCCTTCTCCGTCTCGAACGCCTGCTCGCGGCGCACCTCCAGCAACACGATGCCGGCCCGGCGCAAGGCTGCCAGCAGACCACTGAGCTCGGCCTGGTCGGTCAGGTCAGCGTGCAAGGTGGTGCCGATCGGGTCGGCCGCGATCTCGACACCCGAGAAGTCCTCCAGGAGACGGTTCGGAACCGCTCCCGCGACCCTGATCTGGTAGACGACCCTCGGCATGTCATCTCGATTCCGGCAGGCGAGTCTGGTGTGTCCAACGTGCCCGTCCGCGGCGCAACTCGGTTCACCCGCGGAGGGTGACGGTGCGGAGTCGCGGACCCCGGGATGATCATGTCGTGACCGGGCTGCTCAAGATCCACTGGCTTGGCCACGCGACCGTCCTCCTCGAGGACCGCGCCCGGATCCTCACCGACCCGGTGCTGACGGCGCGGCTCATGCACCTGCGCCGCCGCGCGGGCCCGGTCCCGCCCGACCTGACCCGTCGGGTGGACGCGGTCGTCGTCTCCCACCTGCACGCGGATCACCTCCACCTGCCATCGCTGGCCCTGCTCGACCCCGGCACGCCCGTCCTGCTGCCTCGTGGTGCCGCACCACTCCTGAGGGGCACGGGCCTGGAGCCGGTCGAGGTGGCGGTCGGAGACGTCATCGAGGTGGCGGACGCGACGGTCACGGTCGTGCCGGCCGTGCACGACGACCGCCGCTGGCCGTGGGCCGCGATCCGCGGCGACGCCGTCGGGTACGTCGTCACCGGGAAGGGCACGACCTACTTCGCCGGGGACACGTCGCTGTTCCCGGAGATGGGGGACCTCGCCGGCTCCACCGACGTGGCCCTGCTGCCCGTGGGCGGGTGGGGTCCGTCGCTGCGCGGCCACCACATGGGCCCCGAGGACGCAGCACGAGCCTTGGCCCTGGTCGATGCCCCGCTGTCCGTACCGATCCACTACGGCACGTTCTGGCCACGCGGCATCAGCTGGGTCAGGAACCATCTCTTCCACGAGCCCGGCCGCAGCTTCGCCACGCACGCGCAACGACTGGCGCCGAGGGCCGACGTGCGGGTCATCGCGCCCGGGACGTCGACCTCGGTGGAGCTGCCCCTCCCCTCGCGCGAGGGCTGACCGGCAGCCGGCTCAGGCAGCGGCGACAGGCTTCTCGACACGCCGACCGGGGGCGGCCAGGAACTCCAGCACCACCAGCGCGAGCAGGACGACGACGATGATCGTCAGCGCCTGACCGGCCGTCGGGTGGTCGATCCCCACGTAGACGATCGCGCCGATCCCGACGAGGGTGACCCGGACGAAGGTCCGGTAGGTGCCGAGGAAGTCGCCGACGGGGCCGGTGTCCATCCCGGTCCGGTTGCGCATCCGCTGCAGGCCTGCCCCGGCCCCCGAGCGCATCGCCGCACCCGCACCGCTCGGGCTGAACCAGAACGCTGCCACCGCCACGGCCAGGAAGACGACACCCACGGCTCGCAGGGACGTGCGGATGAAGGAGACCAGCTGGTCGTAGACAGCGGCTGCGGCGTCTGCGGGGAGCACGTCGGAGGGGATGGCGTCGAGGTAGACGGGTCGCAGGAGGTTGAGGACGATCCCGAGGAGCACCATCGAGCCGACCACCGCCAGGGACGCGACCAGCAGCGCCTTGCGGCGGTCCCGGGCCACCATCACCGCGGTGAACAGGACGAGCAGGGTGAGGATCGGCAGGATGCGGGCCGCGGTGTCCAGCCACGCGAAGATCTTCTGCGCGGTGCCGAGATTGTCGGACTGGAAGACCGTGAAGGTGGCGTCCACGTCCGGGATGCGGTTGGCGAAGGAGAAGCCCTCGTTGACGAGGATCTCCTTCACCTGCGCCACGAAGGTGCCGATGTCCACCCGCACGGCACCGTCGGAGACGTCCACCCCCTCGCGGGTGTCTCCGGTGAGGACCGCGACCATCGCGGCGTGCGCCTCCCGCATGGCCTCGACCCAGGCCTGCTCGAAGCCGTCGGACCGCACCAGCCGCTCGACGCGGCTCCGCACGAAGCCCTCGATGGCGTTGCTCAACGGCACCGCCAGTGACGGGAGCGCGTCAGCGGCCCGCGGCGGCACGAACTGCTGTCGGGACAGGGCGGTGAGGGCGTCGTCGGTGATCCCCTCGACGTCGATGGCCGTGACGATCTCGTCGGTGACCCGGGTGGCCAGCGCGTCCTGCAGCGCCGGGTCCGAGGCGAGGGGGGCCACGCTGTCCACGAAGCGGTCGGTGTCCCCCACCTCATCGTGCGCCCAGGTGGCCACGACCGTGAGCGGCGCGAGGACGGCACCCACCGTGATCAGCACCGCGACGACGACGGTGCGCCACCACTGGCCCTCCCGCCGCGTGCGCGGCGGCGGCGCCGTCGGCTCGACCTGCGGGGCGGCCTGCTGTGCGGCCCGCTGCGCGGCGAGCTGCGCCTCGAGCTCGACGACACGGGCCCGTAGGCGTTCGACGTCCTCCGGCGACTCCTCCACCCGCTCGAACCTAGGTAGTCGTCGGCGCGAGCGGACCACCCGGACGGGGTGATGCGGGAGAGGGTCGACCGAGGGAACGTCGGACCATGACCGAACACCACACCGGCCCGATCGACTACCTGGCCCTGGAGTTCCCGACGGCCGACCTGAAAGGTGAGGGGCTCGCCGCGCTGGTCGACCTGGTCGACCGGGGGATCATCAGGGTCCTCGACTTCCGGTTCGCCCAGAAGGCCGAGGACGGCTCCTTCGCTGCCGTTGCCATCGCCGACCTCGATGGCGACGGCACCCTGGACCTGGCCGTCTTCCAGGGCGTCGAGTCCGGACTCATCGACGACGACGACCTGAGTCAGGCAGTCTCACTGATCGAGCCCGGCCGCGGCGTCGGCGTGCTGATCTACGAGAACACCTGGGCCGGTCCCTTCGTCACCGCCATGCGGCACGTGGGTGCCGAGGTGATCGCCAGCGGCCGGATCCCGGCCGACGTCGTCGCGGAGGCGCTGGACGCCCTCGAGGCGGCCGAGGGCTAGACCGGCGGCCGGCTCACCTCAGGCGAGCAGTGCCCCGACGCTGAGCCCGACCACGCTCAGCACGACCAGCCCCGCCAGCAGCGGCCACACCCAACGCAGGTACGTGCCGTACGGCACGCGCGCGATGGCCAAGCCACCCATCACGACAGCCGAGGTCGGGATGAAGAGGTTCATGATGCCGGAGGCGCTCTGGAACGCGGTGACCACGAGGTCGGCCGGCACGTCCGCGAACGCTGCCAGCGGGCTCATGATCGGCATCGCGACCGTGGCCAGGCCCGACGACGAGGGGATCAGGAACGAGAGCGGGAGGAACAGCCCGAACATCACAGTCGCGAAGCCCGCGGCCCCCACGTCGCCGAGGGCCTGCTCGGCCCAGTTCAGGACCGTATCGGTGATCTGGCCGTTGTTCATCACGACGGTGATGCCGCGGGCGATGCCGATGATCAGCGCGACACCGAGGAGGTCGCGCGCACCGTCGACGAAGGCGGTCGTCAGCTCGCTCTCTCGCATGTGGCCGATGACGCCGATGATGATGCTGAACAGGACGAACGACGCGGTCATCTCGGGGAACCACCACCACAGGGTCGGCAGACCGATGCCGAGGTCCTCCCACGGGATGACGCCGTACATCATCACGCCGAAGGCGAGCCCGAACACGATCAGGATCGCCCGGTGGCGGCCCGTCATCGCGCCCCCGGTTCCTTCTCCGGCGTCGACGCTGAAGTGCGCCGCGTTGGCCTCGCGCATGCCGGCCACGACCGAGCTGCTCGGGTCACGCTTGACCCGGTCGGCGTAGCGGAGCACGAAGAAGATGCCGCCTGCGAGGGCGATGACCAGCAGGACCACACGAAGGAGCAGGCCGTCGCTGATCGAGGTGTCCGCGAAGCCCGAGGCGATCCCCGTCGCGAACGGGTTGATCGTCGAGCCGTAGGTGCCGATGCCGCAACCCAGCAGCACGACCGCAGCGCCTGTGAGCGCGTCGTACCCTGCGGCGATCATCACTGCGATGACCAGGGCGTAGAAGGCGAGGCTCTCCTCGGCCATTCCGTACGTCGTGCCACCGAGCGCGAACACGGTCATCAGGATCGGGATCATCCATCGCTCGCGCCCACGCAGGCGCGTGACCAGCCTCCCGATCCCGCTCTGGATGGCCCCGGTCCGCATCGTCACACCCAGGAACCCTCCGATGACGATGATGAACAGCGCCACGTCGATGGCGCCGAAGAGCACTCCGGTGTTGTAGAAGCTGATGTTGCCGGTGTCGTCCTCGATGCCGTACAACCCGTTGATCGGCGCCGTCAGGGAGTCGACGACGATCCGCGCCGGCTGCGAGTCCACCGAGTGGTAGGTGCCCGGGACGGGTGCACCCTCCTTGTCCAGGTCGTAGACGCCGGCCGGAATGAGCCACGTGGCGACGGCCATCACGACGATGAGCGCGAACAGGATGGTGTACGCCGAGGGCAGGGTGAAGCGGTGACGGGCCTCGGACTCGGTCGTGGTGGTGTCCTCGGTCATGGCCTCTCCTCAGGTCGGGGTGGGGATGGTGGTGGTCGTGGTCTCGTCCTCCCAGTCCTCGGTCGCCTCGGGGACCTTGAACCCGACGTAGCCGTAGAGGATGTCGAGCAGGGGACTGAGGATGTTGAAGAAGCAGAACGGGAAGTACGCCGCGGTGGAGACCCCCAGCACCCCGGAGATGTAGGCCCCGCAGGTGTTCCAGGGCACGAGCACCGAGGTGACGGTGCCGGAGTCCTCCACCGCACGCGACAGCACCTGGGGCGCCAGCCCGCGGCGAGCGAACTCCCCCCGGAACATCCGAGCGGGCAGGACGTCGGCGACGTACTGGTCACCGGCGATGACGTTGAGGCCGACACCGCTGCCGGCCACGGCGGCGATCAGCGACCCGCGACGGCGGGTGCGCCGGACGATCGGCTCCAGGAGTCGCTGGAGGAAACCGGCGTGCTCCATGACGGCCGCGAAGGACAGCGCGCCCAGGACCAGCCAGATGGTGGTGAGCATGCTCGCCATGCCGCCGCGCGAGAACAGCTCATCGACCTGCTCCATCCCGGAGTCGCTGACGAAACCGGTCGCCATGGCGGAGTACCCCGCCTCGACGGCCGTGGCCAGCCTGCCCAGCTCGGGGTCGTCGACGAAACGCACCACGGCGTCCCACTGGAGGAATGGGGCCACGACAGCGGCCAGGAGCGCCGATCCGAGGATCGACAGGAACGGTGGCATCTTCATGGCCGCGAAGGCCACCAGGAGCAGGAGCGGCAGCAGGTTCAGGAAGCTGATGTTGAAGACCGAGGCCAGTGCGTCCCGCGCCGCGTCCGTGCTCACACCTGCGTCGGGATCCGCGACTCTGCCGAGGAAGAAGAAGATGACCAGGCTGATGCCGAGCGCCGGACCGGCGGTCCAGAACATGTTCCGCACGTGCTCACCGACGGTCAGGCCGCCGCCCACGAGCTTCGGCACCAGGACCGTCGTCTCCGACAGCGGGGTCATCTTGTCACCGAAGTAGGCGCCGCAGATCACCGCACCGGCAGCGATGGCCTCATCCAGGCCGAGCACGCTGCTCATCCCGACGAAGGCGACACCGAGGGTGCCCGCCGTGGTCCAGGAGCTGCCGGTCACGAGTCCGACCACGGCACACACGGTCACCGCTGCGACGTAGAACCAGTCAGGGCTCACCAGGGCCACGCCGTAGTCCACGACCGTGGGGATGGTGCCGGCCATGTTCCAGGTCCCGATCAGGGCACCGACGGCGAGCAGGATGAACACCGCGCTCATCGCCGCGGACACCCCCCGCACGGCGGCCTCCGAGACCGTCTCCACGGTGAAGCCGTTCTTGAACGCGATCAGGCTCGCGAACGCAGCGCTCAGCAGCAGCGCGACCTGGAGCGGCCCGTTCGTGGCGTCAATGCCGAAGAGTGCGATCGTCAGCGCCAGCAGCAGGATCAGCACCACGACCGGGAGCAGGGCATCCAGGAGTGACGGAGGACGCAGCTGAGGTCGGGTGAGGCTCGACTCGGCAGGCGCGGACATGGGGTCACGACCGATCGAGGACGGCGACCGGCGGGCTCCACGCCCCCACCTCGTCACCGCGCTGGTGCTCGGGGCCGCGGGCGTAGCGGATCAGCACGAGTACGAGGACCAGCGCGCAAGTCACCAGGACCCAGGTCCGAACGTCGTTCATGACAACCTCCCCTCACAGCGGATCGCGTTCGAAGGGGCACGTCATGCAGTGGCCTCCGCCGCGGCCCTTGCCCAGCTCGAAGCCCTCGATGGTGACGACCTCGACACCGGCGGCACGCATCTTCTCGATGGTGTAGGTGTTGCGCTCGTAGGCCACGACCACGCCCGGCTCCAGGGCGACGACGTTGTTGCCGTCGTCCCACTGCTCGCGCTCCTGCTGGTAGGCATCGCCCCCGGTCTCCACGACCTGGAGCTTGTCCACCTCCATCGCGTCGGCGACGGCGGCGAGGAAGTCTTCCTCCTCGGTGATGTGGAACTTCGCGCCGGACGTGCCCGGTCGCAGGCTGATGGCGCGGACATTGCCGACCACCTTGGGGTAGAGGGTGACCTTGTCCCGGTCGAGCATCGTGAACACTGTGTCGAGGTGCATGTGAGCGCGGTCCTTGGTCATCACCACCGCGATCACGCGCTCGGCAGCCCCCTTGCTGAACAACGCGTGGGCCACCTGCTCGATCATCCGCGCCGTGCTGCGCTCGCTCATCCCGATCAGCACGGTGCCGTTGCCGATCGGCTGGACGTCACCGCCCTCGAGCGAGGACTTGCCGAAGTCGACGGCGTTGAACCGCCCGTCGTCGCCGAACGGCGGGTACCAGTACTCGAAGTCGGCCTCGGCGAACATCGGGTGGTAGCGGTAGATCGCCGCGACGTTGTAGGCCTCCAGCCTCCGGGCCGGCCAGAACATCGGGTTGACGGAGACGCCGCCGTAGATCCAGCACGAGGAGTCCCGCGTGAACAGCGTGTTCGGCAAGGGAGGCAGCACGAAGATGCTGCTGTCGTCCACCGCCGCCCCGGGCAGCGACGTGGACCGCAGCCGGCTGAGGTCGAGCTCGGCCTCAGCCACCGTCAACCCGCCGATAAGGTGTCGAGCGAGCTTGTCGGGGGTGAAGCCTGACAACACGCCTCGCACCTCCTCGACCAGTGAGAGACCGACGGTGTGCTCCGAGACAGCCACCTCGATCAGTCGCCGGCGACCCTCGTCGCTGGCCGTCAACGCCTCGCCGAGCAGCTCCTGGAGGAGGTACACCTCGACCCCGCGCTCCCGCATCCTCGCGACGAACTGATCGTGCTCGTACTGGGCGCGCTCGACCCACAGCACGTCATCGAACAGCAGCTCGTCATGGCTGGTGGGCGTCAGCCGCTGCAGGCTCAGCTCAGGCCTGTGGACCATCACCTTCCGCAGCCGTCCGACTTCCGAGTGGACTCCCAGTGTGGACATTGAACTCTCCCTCTCAGGCGACGACTAGCTCGCCACCACTTGTGTGCCTGCGCTGCCGGCGACGATCGACTCGATGTGGTCGAGGGCCCCGATGGCGGCGCGCTTCCCGGTCGCCTCGACGAACCGCGCCACGGCCTCGACCTTCGGGCCCATGGACCCGGCGACGAAGTTGTGCGCTCGCAGCTCCGCGGGCGTGACCCGCTCCAGGCGGCGCTGCTGCGGTGTGCCCCAGTCGGCGTACACGCCGTCGACGTCGGTGGCGAGCACCAGCAGGTCCGCGGACACCTCACGGGCGAGCAGCTCGCTGGCGAGGTCCTTGTCGATGACCGCCTCGACCCCGACGAGGGTGTGGTCGGACGCGGGGTCGAACATGACCGGCACGCCCCCTCCCCCGGCGCAGATCACGATGACGCCGTGGTCGAGCAGCCCGCGGATCGGGCGGATCTCGAAGATCCGCTTTGGCTCCGGTGAGGGGACGACGCGGCGCCAGTAGTCACCGTCCTGCTTGAAGTCCCAGCCCTTCTCGTCGGCCAGCTTGTCGGCCTGCTCACGGGAGTACACCGGTCCGACGAACTTCGTCGGGTCTTTGAACGCGGGGTCGGCGGGATCGACCTCGATCATCGTCAGCAGCATCGAGAACGGCGTGTCCGCGTCCACGTGGTTGCCGAGCTCCTGCTCCAGGAAATAGCCGATCATCCCCTGCGTCTGCGCCCCCAGCACATCCAGCGGATAGGGATCGACCTCGGCGTACGCCGCGGACTGCAGGGCCAGGAGCCCGACCTGGGGCCCGTTGCCGTGGGCGAGCACCAGCTTGTGGGCGCGTGCCACCGAGGCGAGCGCGGGGGCCGCGATCGCGACGTTCGCACGCTGCCGCTCGGCCGTCATCGGCTCACCCCGCCGGAGCAGGGCGTTACCACCCAGAGCCACGACTACACGCATGTCCAGCTCCTCCGCTCAGCTTCCGAGGGTGGCGACCATGACGGCCTTGATGGTGTGCAGGCGGTTCTCGGCCTGGTCGAACACGATGGAGTGCTCCGACTCGAACACCTCGTCGGTGACCTCCAGCCCGTCGAGGCCATAGGTCTGGAAGATCTCCTCGCCGACGGTCGTCTCGCGATTGTGGAACGCAGGCAGGCAGTGCATGAAGCGCACGTTCGGGTTGCCGGTGCGACGCACCACGTCCATGTTCACCTGGTACGGCGTCAGCAGCTCGATGCGCTGCTTCCACACGCTCTTCTCCTCGCCCATGGAGACCCACACGTCGGTGTAGAGGAAGTCGACCCCGCTGACTCCTTCGTCCACGTCCTCGGTGAGGGTCAGCCGGGCCCCGGTCTGATCGGCGATGGCGCGGCAGCTCTCGACCAGCTCGTCGGTCGGCCACAGGTGCTCGGGTGCGCACAGCCGGACGTCCATGCCCAGCTTGCAACCGCCGACCATCAGCGAGTTGCCCATGTTGTTGCGGGCGTCTCCCAGGTAGCAGTAGGAGATGTCGGAGAGGTGCTTCTCGCTGGCCTCGGTCATGGTGACCATGTCGGCCAGGATCTGGGTGGGGTGGAACTCGTTGGTGAGCCCGTTCCACACCGGCACCCCGGCGTGCTCCGCGAGGATCTCGACGTTCTCCTGGGCAGACCCGCGGTACTCGATGGCGTCGAAGGTGCGCCCGAGAACGCGAGCCGTGTCCTTCATCGACTCCTTGTGGCCGATCTGCGATCCGCTGGGCTCGAGGTAGGTGACGTGGGCCCCCTGGTCCTTGGCCGCCACCTCGAAGGCGGTGCGCGTCCGGGTCGAGGTCTTCTCGAAGATCAGCGCGATGTCCTTGCCCGACAGCTGCGGACGCTCGTACCCGCCGTACTTGGCCGCCTTGAGGTCGGCCGCGAGCCGCAACAGGAACTTGAGCTCAGCCGGGGTGAAGTCGAGCTCCTTGAGGAAGCTGCGGTTGCGCAGGTTGAACGACATGGATCGGTCCTTTCAGTTGGTCACGACGTGCGATGCGCGAACCGCGCTCGCGGGACGGTGGCGGCGCCGGACGACGACCTTGACCAGCTCCTCGACCACCACCAGGGACAGCGCGAGGCCGATGCAGGTGAGCCACTGCTCGAAGGTGAGCGCGGTGGTGCCGAAGATGCGCTGCAGGATGTCGAGCCCGGTGACCAGGACGATCGCCGCCAGTGCGATGCCGTAGCGACGCAGCTGGGCCGTTCCGGGAATCGCGTCCCGGCTGAAGATGGTGCGCACCTGGTCGCGCGACAGCAGGCCGGCGGCGACGTGGAACAGCGACAGCGTGGTCAGCAGCATGGTCGCACCGACAAGGGCACCGTCCCACCCGTCTCCGATCTGGAACGCCACCAACGCGCCGACGGTCATCACGGCACCCTGGATGCACAGACGGATCCAGTCGCTGCGTGACAGCACGGGTGCTCCGACCGGTCGCGGGGGCCTGCCCATCAGGCCCTTGGTGGGCTCGTCGAAGCCGAGCGCGATCGCGATCGGGATGTCGATCACCATGTTCAGCCAGAGGATCTGCAGCGGATCGAGCGGGATCCCACCGGCGATGTCGAGAGCCCCGGCCAGCAGGAAGATCGCGATGTACGCGACCAGTGTCGACATCTGGAAGCGCAGGTACTTCACGAGGTTGTCGTAGAGCGTCCGACCGTAGGAGACGGCGTTCACGATCGTCGCGAAGTTGTCGTCGGTCAGGATCATCACCGCGGCCTCCTTGGAGACCTCGGTCCCGGTGATCCCCATGGCCACCCCGATGTCGGCCGCCTTCAGGGCCGGCGCATCGTTGACCCCGTCACCGGTCATCGCCACGACGTTGCCCATCTTCGCCAACGTCTGCACCAGCCGGATCTTGTCCTCGGGGGCGACCCGCGCGATGACGCCGATCTCGGGGAGCTGGTCGAGCAGCTCCTCGTCGCTCATCGCGGCGAACGTCGTCCCGGTGATGGCGCGGCCCTCGATGCCGAGCTCGCGGGCGATCGCGCCGGCCGTCGTCGCGTGGTCGCCGGTGATCATCCGGACCCGGATGCCGGCCTCGTGGCACTCCCCGATGGCGGCCTTCGCCTCCGGCCTCGGCGGGTCCACGATCCCGACCATGGCCAGCAGGGTGAGGTCCTCGACCAGCGTGATCAACTCGCCACCTCCCGCCTGCAGGGCCTGGAAGTCCGACGGGTCGATCACCTTCTCCGCTACCACCATCACGCGCTCACCCGACGCCGCCATCCGGTCATTGGCCCCGAGGGCGAGGTGCCGGTTGTCCTCGGTGATCGGGACCACCGAGCCGTCCGGGGTGCGGTACGTGGCCCCGCGGTCGATCAGGACGTCGGGTGCTCCCTTCACGTAGCACCGGACGGCCGGTGCGCCACCGGGCCCGGGCATCTCGTGGAAGGTCGCCATGAACTTGTACTCGGAGTCGAACGGCACCTCCCCGATCCGTGGGTAGGTCGCCCGGGTCTTCTCGATGTCGAGACCGCCCTTGCCACCGAGCACGATCAGGGCGCCCTCGGTCGGGTCGCCGATCAGGGCGTCGCCGTCGAGGACGGCGTCCGCACAGAGCACCATCGGCAGCAGGTACGGCGTGAGGTCGAGGTTCGCGCCCCCGGCGTGCTTGACCGCTCCCTCGAGCGAGTAGCCCTCCCCCGACACCGAGTAGGCGTTCTGTCCCGGCACCACGAGCTCGCGTGCCGTCATCTTGTTCAGCGTCAAGGTGCCCGTCTTGTCCGAGCAGATGGCCGAGGTGGCCCCGAGGGTCTCCACCGCCGGCAACCGCTTGACGATCGCGTGGCGCTGGGCGATCTCGCGCGTCCCCATCGACAGCAGGGCGGTCACGACCGCCGGGAGACCCGTGGGGATCGCGGCAACGGCCAGAGCGACGCCGGTGATGAACAGGCTGTTGAAGGACTTGCCGTCGATCAGGCCGAAGACGACCACGAGCACGAGGGCGATGCCCGCGATCCCCGCGATGACCTTGGACAACCCGTCGAGCTGCTTCTGCAACGGCGTCTTGGTCGACTCGGTGTCGGAGAGCAGCTGGGCGATGTGACCGATCTCGGTGTCCATCCCGGTCGCCGTGACGATCAGCTCGCCGCGGCCGCGCGTGACCGAGGTGTTCATGTAGGCCATGCACACGCGGTCCCCCAGCGGGACGTCGTCCCCCGGGACCGGGTCGGTGGACTTGCCGACCGGCAGGCTCTCGCCGGTGAGGGCGGCTTCCTCGATCTCCAGGGTGGCCGCCAGGCAGACCCGTGCATCGGCGGGCACGCGGTTGCCGGCCTCGACGAGCACCACGTCGCCGGGCACGAGCTCCTCGGCGTTCACCTCGACGGCCTGGCCGTCCCGGCGCACCCGGGCCACGGTCTTCATCATCTTGGCCAGCGCCTGAACGCTCTCCTCGGCCTTGGCCTCCTGGCGGAGCCCGATCACGGCGTTGAAGAGGGTGAGCCCTGCAAGGACCAGCGTCGTGCCCAGCTCCTGGGTGGCGATGAGGTTGACCACCGCCGCGGTCAGGAGCACCACCTGCATGAAGTCCTCGTACTGACGCAGGAAGGCGCGCAGCGGCGACTCCTTCTTGCCGCCGGCCAGCTTGTTCGGGCCGTGGGCGGCGAGCCGCGACCGTGCCTCCTCGGCCGACAGGCCCAGGTCGGGCTGCACCCCGAGATCACCGGCGACGCGGTCGACAGCTGCGGCGAAGGGTCTCGAGGAGCTCTTCCCTGGGCCACGCGTGTCCACGCTCGTCATGATGTCTCCAGCCGTTGTCGAAACGTGCCTCCTGATCGTGTCGACGGCGGGGACGATTCCGCCTCACCCCGGCGGGGTGACCGCAGGGAGACCCTGTGTCAACGGCCGGTCGGGCGCGTGGGTCATCCGTCGTCGCGGCGCAGCTGGGTGCACAGCGCCCACATCACCAGGACGCTGAACGCGATGATCGTGAGCGACCAGAAGGGGTAGTGCGGCAGGAACGCGAAGTTCGTCAGGATCATCAACCCGGCGACGATCAGGCCGGTGACCTGGCCCCACGCGGCCTGCAGCAGGATCCCGATGGCCACGGCGCCGGCCAGCACGCCGATGACCAGGTGCACCCAGCCCCAGGCGGTGGTGTCGAGCTTGAAGAGATACTCCTCCGTCGACACGTAGAGGTCGTCGCCGGCGATCGCCGAGAGCCCCTGCATGAAGTTCCCGACCGCACTCACGAGGAGCAGGCATCCGGCCAGCACGCCGGTGACGTCGGCCACCGAGTCCTTGGTCGCCGCCTCCACGTCCGACCTGTCGTACCTGTTCTCCAGGGGTCCGGGTCCCATGGTCATCGCCACACACCTCACTAGGGTCGTCGGACCATCGTCTCCGCCTTGCGCGGGTGCGTCTTCACCCGCGTGGGGTGGGTTGGTGCCCCTCGCCCCGTGGCACCCGCGCTCGGCGACGCTTCCATGCGAGGTCGAGCCCGATGCTGAGCACCAGGATCACGACCAGCGCGCCGGCAGTCGCCGGCTCCTCGACCAGGGTCGTCGCCGCGAACGTGGCCAGCACCACGACGGTGGTGGCCACGCCCAGCACGAGGACCCAGGTCTTCGCGCCCGTTGACTCCCTGACCCGAAGGTGCCCACCGGTGACGAGCGCGAACACCACCAGTGCGACCGCGCTGCCGATCGAGGCGATGGCGTTGAGGTCGAAGCCGACGGCGAGGACGATGGCGGCCGCAGCAGTGAGCAGGAGTCCCGACGGCGCCTGCCTGATGCGGCCACCGAGGGCAGGCGGGAACTGACCCGTCGCGGCCATCTGCTCGCACAGGCCGGCCGCAGGGTAGAGCCCCGAGTTGGTGGCTCCCGCAGTGGCGAACAGGGCCGTGACACTCATCAGGCCGTATCCCAGGGACCCGAGCGCGGGTTCCGCAGCGACAGCCAGAGCGGTGCCGCCGGATGAGACGACCTCGTCGACGGTGAGGACACCGAAGACGCCCAAGGAGACGGCCACGTAGATGACCGTGGCGATGCCGAGCGCCAGGTAGACGGCCCGCGGGAGCTGCCGGGCGGGGTCCGCCAGGTCCTTGGCGGTGAACGTGATGACCCCGAAGCCCAGGAACGCGAAGAACGTCAGGGCGACGCTGGCGACGACCTCCTTCAGTGGCGGGTATCCGGAGAAGGCCAGGAGGTCGAGGTCGATGTTCGCAAGGGTCGTCACGGCGAAGACACCGAGGATGCCGATGACGACCACCACGACGACCGTCTGGGCCCTGGCCACAGCCTCGGAGCCCAGGATGTTGAGCAGCGTCATGGCGATCACCAGACCGACGGCGAAGACCTTCGTCCACCGGTCACCGCCGTCGGCGAAGATCGCACCGGCGTAGCTCCCGAACGAGACAGCGACCATCCCGGTGATGATCGCGTTCACCGCCAGCAGCAGCCAGCCGATGACACCCGTCACGTGCCCGTTGCCGAACTCACGGGCGACGTACTCCAGCATCCCGCCGGCCGACGGGAACCGGGCGCCGAGCTTGGCGAAGGAGTATCCCTGCAGGCCGGCGACGATGCCGGCGATCACGAAGGACACCCACACCGCGGAGCCCGCCACCTCCCCCGCGGCGCCGAGCAGCGAGAAGATGCCGGCACCGACCATGGCGCCGACGCCGATGAAGGCGGCCTGACGCGCCGACAGTGTCGTGCGCGCGCCACGGCCCTGTTCCGACATGCCCTCAGTCTCGGAGCCGGCCGATGCCCGGAGACCACCCGCGAGGGGTGGGCCCACCGGCGGACGGGCGCGGGACCATCGGGGCGTGGCCACCATCGACCAGCCGGTCCACCCCACCGCGCCCGCGGTCGTCCCCCGGTGGGAGTGGCGCACCTTCGGCGAGCTCGACGTACTCGCCCCTTCCCTCGAGGCACTGTGGGACGTGCCGGCGGTCGAGAGCGACGAGACCTACGTCCTGTCCATGCACTCCGACGCCTCCGTCAAGATCCGGCACGGCCTGCTCGACACGAAGGTGCTCCAGCGGGTGGACGCGGCCGGGCTGCAGCTGTGGGTGCCGGTGATGAAGGCAGAGTTCCCGCTCGACGACGACGCAGTGGCGGCGGTGTTCGCGGCGCTCGGCGTGCCACGACCCGCCGCGAGCGCCGGCCCGTGCAGCCTCGAGGAGTTCCTCGCAGAGCTCGTCGGTATGCACGAGGACCTCCGCGCGGTGGAGGTCCACAAGAAGCGCCACCGGACGACCCTGGACGGCTGCATGGTCGAGCTCACCGAGATGCGTGCCGACGGAATCGACTCCCGCACCGTCGCCCTGGAGTCGCCGGAGCCCGGCGTGGTGACCGGCACCATCCAGCAGCTGGGCCTGACTGGTCGCCCCAACACGTGCGTCGCCCGGGGACTGAAGTCCCTGCTCCCCTGGGGACCCACGCGGCTCGCCGTGCTCGACGTCGGCACCAACTCGGTGAAGTTCGTCCTGGCGGACCGCACCGACGAGACGGGTGCGCGCATGGTGACCGACACCGCCGTGGTCACCCGGCTCGGCGAGGGCCTGCTGGAGGCCGGGGAGCTGACCGAGGTCGCCATCGGCCGCACGGTCGACGCCATCGCGGACCTCATCGCCGAGGCCAGGTCCGGCGGACCGGTCGAGATCACCGCGGTGGGCACGGCTGGCCTGCGACAGGCACCGAACCGCCAGGTCTTCGTCGATGCCGTCCAGGCGCGCTGCGGGGTCGGCGTGGAGGTCATCTCCGGGGCGGAGGAGGCCAGGCTCGCCCACCTGGCCGCCACGGCGTCCCTCTCCCTGGTCGGCGATCGGTTGCTGGTCTTCGACTCCGGTGGAGGCAGCAGCCAGTTCACCGTCGGTACCCCGGACCGGATCGAGGAGCAGTTCAGTCTCGACGTGGGTGCCGTCCGGCTGACCGAACGCTTCGGCCTGGCGGACGCCGTCTCGACGGAGGTCGTCGAGGCAGCGCTCACCGCGGTCGTGGACGATCTCGCGGGCCTACGGCGGCGACCCCGCCCGGAGACGGTGGTCGCGATCGGCGGGACCTCCACCAACCTCGCCGCCGTGCAGCACGGCCTGGTCCGCTACGACCCCGACGTGGTCCACGGCACCGTCATCGACACCGCGGAGGTCGACCGGCAGATCGAGGACTACCGCCGCCGTACTGCAGACGAACGGCGTCGGGTCCCGGGACTCCAGCCGGCGAGGGCCGAGGTGATCCTGGCCGGTGCCTGCATCGTGCGGGCGATCCTGTCCATCACGCAGCAGACGGCGCTGACCGTCAGCGACCGGGGGCTCCGGCACGGTGTGCTCGCGGAGAGGTTCGGCCTCTAGGACGTCGTCCCGGCCTCGGCCAGCAGGTCGAGCGCCGTCCGCGTCTTCGTCCGCTGCGGCGCGGCGAGGTCCACTCCCCGCGAGGAAAGGAACGCCTTGGCCTCCGCGGCCACGGTGAAGGTCTCCTCCGGCGTGCACTTGGTGGAGAGCTCGAGGATCTGGGAGCCATTGGGATAGAACCACAGCTCGGCCACCAGGGGGCGGGAGAAGCCCTTCGGGACGAACTTGAGCTTGAGGATGGTGAGAGGCCCGAGCACGTCGAGGTCGTCGAGCAGCAGTCCCTCCGGCGCGAGGTCGTCGAACAGCGCGCGCTGCTGGCTGGTGAACAGCCGGCGCACCGGCTTGCGCCCCCGGAACACCTTCCGGACCAGGGGCCCGTCCACCTCCGCCTTGAGCCGGGCCGAGCACACGAACCCTCCCGGCATCGCGTCGACCTCGACGCCGAACCCGGAGACGCGCCGCAGGTGGTTGCTCAGCTCGCTCGGCAACACCGGCCGCAGCTTGATGATGGAGTCACCCAAGCCGCGCGTCAGGCGCCGGGCGCGTACGACGAGCCCGTGCCGGTTCAGGCGCAGGTCCTGGGTGTCGAAGTAGGCGACCTGCCTGATCTGGGCACGCAGGGGATCCATCTCCAGCTGCTGGATGACCTCGCGCCTGCCCGCCTCGGGCACGGTGACCTTCAGCTCGACGGTGTCCGCACCGGCGAGCAACGTCAGGAGCTCACCGAGCTGGGCTCCGCTGAGCGACGGCGCGGTCGCGTCGCGGATGGTGTCGAGTCGAGGGGCTGAGGTGTTCATGGGACTCCTCTCGGAGCCATGCTCCCCTCGCGCGACGGGCGCGCACTCACCCCGTGCGGGCGAGTGGAGCCAGGTTCAGCCCATGGATCAGCTCAGCGTCTCGAACCGCAGGCCGGCCTTCTGCAGCCGGGCCAGCAGGTTGTCGCCCATGGCGAGGGCGGTGGTCACCTGACCGGCCGTCTCCGGGTTGTCGTCGAGCGCCAGGCACAGCGCCGACTCCGCCAGCATCTTGGCGGTCTCGTCGTAGCCCGGATCGCCGCCGGACACCCGAGTGTGGATCGTCTCCCCACCGGCCTCGCCGACGAAGTCGACACTGAACCACGACTTCGCGCGGCGCGACTCCGAGGGCCCCTGCCCCGCCGCGATGCGGCGCTTCAGGAACTTGCGCACGGGCTTGACCTGGGCTGCGGTGACCAGGCCGGTCACCGCAGCCACACCTCCCACGGCGGAGGGCAGTCGCTTCATCCCCGCGTAGTGGCTGTAGCGGAAGTCCGGGCCGTAGCTGTCGAGGGCGGCGGCGCTGCGGGCCACCACGAACGGGTCGATCGTGGGCAGCGGCAGCAGCCACAGGTCGAGGGTGGCGTCCCGGTGCGGCTTGCCCGCGACCGCGCGCGCCTTGCGTCCCTCTGGCCGGCCCTCCTTGCGTCGTCGAGACTTCATCGCCTCGCGCATCTGGCGCGGCCGGCTCATCGCGGTGAGGGCGGAGTGGAAGGTGCCGCCGGAGAAGGTCGCGTTGGAGCGCACCACGCCGCGCAGCGTGATCGGAACGGCCGAGCCGAGCTGCTGCACGGTGTAGAACGCGCCGAGGTCGTGCGGGATCGAGTCGAACCCGCAGGCGTGCACGATGCGGGCGCCGCTCTGCACGGCGGTGTCGTGGTGCTCGAGGTACATCCGGTCGACGAACTCCGGCTCGCCGGTGAGGTCCACGTAGTCCGTGCCGGCCGCGGCGCAGGCCGCCACCAGCCCCTCGCCGTGGAGCAGGTAGGGACCGACGGTGGTGACCACCACCCGGGTGGACTCCGCGAGCGCCCGCAGGGACGCGTCGTCGGTGCTGTCCGCCTCGAGCAGGGTGAGCTCCGAGAGCGCGGGGTCGGTCCGGGCGAGCCTGGTGCGCACCGCCTCCAGCCGCGACCGGTTCCGCCCGGCGATCGCCCAGCGCAGGTCGGCGGGGGCGTGCTCGGCGAGGTAGGCGGCGGTCAGCTCGCCGGTGAAGCCGGTCGCTCCGAGCACGACGACGTCGTAGGGGCGTGCAGCACGGTCAGGTGACACGTGGATCTCCTCGTGGTTCCTCGAAGTGTTTCCTCGGGGTCCCTCCCATCCTGTCGTACCCGTGGGCGCACCCCCGGAACCGGTCCGCAGGGTGGTGCGTCCCACTGCCATGGACACCGTCACCCGCCTCGCCGTCGGTACCCTCGCGCTCGCTGCCGTCGCCACCGTCGGTGGCGCCCTCGCCCCGGTCGGCACCGGTGTGGCCCCCGCGGCCGCGACCGCGCTGCGCCCGTTCGACGACTGCGAGCAGCTCCGCGACTGGTACGTCGAGCACACCATCGACCAGGTCGGCCCCTACGGCTGGGGCAGCCGGGCGTGGACGACTGCCCAGTCCGCGCCCGACGCCGCGGCCGAGCCGTCCGCCGAGCGAGCCGGGAGCAGCGACCTCGGCCAGGGCCGGGCGAACGGTGACACCGGCACGAACGTCCAGGAGGTCGGGGTCGACGAGCCCGACGTGGCCAAGACCGACGGACGGATCGTCGTACGCCTCGTCGACGGCCGCCGCGTGGTCATCACCGACGTCACCGGCACCGAGCCGCGCGAGCTCGGCTCGTGGAGCCTGCCGGACGACGCGAACGCCCAGTCGCTGCTGTTGCTCGGTGACCACGTGCTGGTGGCCACCAGCGGGATGGTGGCGCTCGACCGCACGATCCCGGGTCCCGGACACGGCTCCGTGGGCACCCGGGTCGTGGACCTCGACATCTCCGACCCGGCGGACCCGCGGGTCGACTCGGACACGACGTGGTCGGGCCGCCAGCTCGCGCTCCGGTCGTACGACGGAGTGGTGCGCCTCGTCACCAGCGACGGCCTCCCCGAGCTCGGCTTCGTCCAGCCGGGCCGGCTCTCCGAGGAGGAGGCCACCGCGCGCAACAAGGCGATCGTCCGCAGCTCGCGGATCGAGGACTGGCTCCCCGTGCTGCGCACCGACGACGGCAACCGTCCCGCCGTGGACTGCCGCGACGTGCAGCACCCGCGGGAGTGGGCCGGGCCGGACACGGTGACCGTCGCGAGCTTCCGTCCCGGCGCGGCCGACCGACCCGAGACGGTGGCCGTGACCGGGGCGGGACACGACGTCTACTCCTCCGCCGACCGCCTCTACGTCTACGGCGCCACGGCGGAGTCCCCCATGCGGCTCGCGACCGAGCCGACGAGGATCCTGCCACCCGCTTCACCGAGGACGCAGGTGCACGCCTTCGACCTCGACGGGCTCGCCCTGCGCCACACCGCGTCCGGCACGATCCGCGGCCACGTGCGCGACCGGTGGTCGTTCGACGAGCACGACGGCAGGCTCCGCGTGGCGGTCTCCTGGGCCGGCGTGACGGGTCCTCGCGACAACGGCGTCCTGGTGCTCGCCGAGCAGCAGGGCCGGCTCGTCACCGTCGGCCGGCTCCGCGGCCTTGGTGTCGACGAGGAGATCAAGTCGGTGCGGTGGTTCGACGACCTGGCCGTCGTGGTGACGTTCCGGCAGGTCGACCCGCTCTACACTCTCGACCTGTCCGAGCCGACCCGTCCGCGGGTGCTCGGGGAGCTGACGATCCCGGGCTTCTCCTCCTACCTGCATCCCGTCGGTGACGACCGGCTCCTCGGCCTGGGCACCGACACCGACCTCGACGGTCGCGTGCTGGGCGCGCAGGCCGCGGTGTTCGACATCTCCGACCCGAGCGTCAGCCGCCGGCTCGCGCAGACCGGCCTGGGTCCGGAGACCCACCTGCCGGCCGGCGACGACCCGCACGCGTTCACCTGGCTGCCGGAGCTCGACACCGCCGTGACCAGCGTGCAGCGGTGGGACGAGAGCGGACCCGGTGCCTCGATGCTGGTGCTGCGGGTGCAGCCGGACGGTTCGCTGCTCACCCGGGAGATCACCGGACCCGGCGGCGGGGCCCCGCGAGCACTGCCGCTCCAGGACGGCCGGGTCGCCCTGGTCGGCGACGACGTGCGGCTCGTCGACCTGGCTCGCTGAGGGCCGCGACGGGTGGCGGTCCGGCGTACCCTCGTGGGCATGTGCCGCAACATCCGCACCCTCCACAACTTCGACCCGCCCGCCTCCCGGGACGAGGTGCACGCGGCGGCCGTGCAGTACGTCCGGAAGATCAGCGGGACCAGCAAGCCCTCGCAGGCCAACCAGGAGGCCTTCGACCAGGCCGTGCTCGAGGTCGCCGACGCGACCCGGCGGCTCCTCGACGGCCTCACCACCAACGCGCCGCCGAAGAACCGCGAGGAGGAGGCGGCCAAGGCCCGGGCTCGCGCGGAGGTGCGCTACGCCCGCGCCTGACGGGGCCGACCTGCTCGCCGGGCGCCGGACGGTGGTGCTCACCGGCGCCGGGCTGAGCACGGACTCGGGAATCCCCGACTACCGCGGTCCCGGGGCACCGGTACGCATGCCGATGATGTTCCAGGACTTCGTCGCCGGCGCGGCGAACCAGCAGCGCTACTGGGCCCGCGCCCACCTCGGCTGGTCGCGGATGGGCACGGCCGAGCCCAACGACGGCCATCGTGCGCTCGCCCGTCTCGAGCGCAGCGGGCGGGTCTCGTTCCTGATCACCCAGAACGTCGACGGCCTGCACGAGCGCGCCGGCCAGCAGCGGATGGTGGCGCTGCACGGCCGGATCAGCGACGTGGTCTGCCTCGACTGCGACGCCCGGATGCACCGCACCCGGATGCAGCAGCGGCTCGCCGAGGCCAACCCCGACTGGTTGCGCCGGCACGGCGTCGTCGCGGCCCGACCGGACGGCGACGTGGAGCTCGAGGAGACCGCCGGGTTCGTCGTACCCGCCTGCGAGGGGTGCGGCGGACGGCTCAAGCCCGACGTCGTGTTCTTCGGCGAGAACGTGCCCCGCGCCCGCGTCGAGCGGAGCTACGCCGCCGTCGACGACGCCGAGGCGATGCTGGTCGCGGGGTCGTCGCTGACGGTGATGTCCGGCCTCCGCTTCGTGCGGTACGCCGCCAGGTCCGGCCTCCCGGTCGTGATCGTCAACCGTGGGCCGACCCGCGGCGACGACCTCGCGGACGTGAAGGTCGACGCAGGGTGCAGCGAGTGGCTGCGCGCCTGGGCCGACGCTCCCGCGGCCTCAGGCCGTGACGAAGATGTGCTCAGCGGCCTCGGGCTCGATCTCGGCCGTCTCGCCTGAGCTGCCGAGCAGCACGCCGCCCTCGGTGGCGACGGCGGCGACCACCTGGCCCGGCATCGCACCGGCCCGTCGCAGTGCCCCCATCAGCACCTCGTCCTTCTGCATCTCCTCGCTGATCCGGCGTACGCGCACCCGACGGCTGTCCGAGCCGACCGCCTGCAGGAGGGGCGCCACTCCGTGGCGGAACGTCTCGCCGGGGTCGTCCTCGCCGAGCTCGCGCAGCCCCGGGATCGGGTTGCCGTACGGCGACTCCGTGGGGTGGTCGAGCAGCTCGAGCAGCCGCCGCTCCACGGTCTCGCTGATCACGTGCTCCCAGCGGCACGCCTCTTCGTGCACCAGCTCCCAGTCGAGACCGATCACGTCGGTGAGCAGGCGCTCGGCGAGGCGGTGCTTGCGCATCACCCGGGTGGCGAGGTTCATCCCCTCGTCGGTCAGCTGGAGGTGGCGGTCACCCTCCACGGTGAGCAGGCCGTCGCGCTCCATCCGCGCGACCGTCTGGCTCACCGTCGGGCCGCTCTGGTGCAGTCGCTCCGCGATCCGGGCCCGCAGCGGCACGATGCCCTCCTCGACCAGCTCGTAGATGGTCCGGAGGTACATCTCCGTGGTGTCGATCAGGTCACTCACTGCATCCCCCAGTGGCCGCGAGCGGGGCGTCTCGGCGCTTCATGGCCCCATTGTTGCCCATCGGCCCCGACCACCTGCAGGGTGTGAAGGTGAACGAACCGCTCCTCGTCCCCGCCCGATACTGCGGTCCGCCCGGTTCCGCCAACGGCGGCTACGTCTCCGGGTCGCTCGCCCACTGGTTCGGGGACACCACCGGTCGTGCCGTGACCGTGACCCTGCGCCAGCCCCCGCCCCTGGACACCGGAATGAAGGTGGACCGGCAGGGGGACCGCCTCGAGCTCACCTTCGGCGGAGCCCTCGTCGCGACCGCCGAGCTCGGCGACGCCGAGGTCGCCCCGGTGGAGGCCGTCTCGCTCGGCATCGCCGCCGAGGCGAGCAAGGCCTACCCCGGGCTGCGGCAGCACCCGTTCCCGACGTGCTTCTCCTGCGGCACCGAGCGCGAGGACGGCCTCCGTATCTTCCCCGGCCGGGTGGATCCCGTCCCCGGCGGTGGCAACCGGGTGGCCGCGCCGTGGACGCCCGACGACAGTCTCTTCGCCGACTGGCACGAGTACGACGAGTCCACCCGACGGGCCTGCCTGGCCGCGACCTGGGCGGCGCTGGACTGCATCGGTGCCTGGGCGGGCGACATGGAGGAGCGGATGATGGTGCTCGGCCGGATGACCGCCGTGGTCGACGATCTCCCGGTGATCGGCGAGCCCCACGTGGTGACCGGCGAGCACCGCGGCGGGGAGGGCCGTCGTACCTTCACCGCGTCGACGCTGCACGACGGCGACGGCCGCATCGTGGGACGTGCGGAGCACGTGTGGTTCGAGGTCGACCAGGACTGGAACCAGGGGACGTCGGGCACAGTCTCGGTGGGCGCCCCGGCCTGAGGCCCGGGGCTACTGCTCGAGCGCGGCGTTGTAGCGCGCCAGCGTCCGCACGAAGTCCTCGAGCTCCGCGTCGGTCCAGTCGTGCAGCATCGCCTCGACCTTCTCGCGGCGCTGCGTGCTGACCTCCGCCAGCCGGCGGCGCCCCTCCTCGGTGATGGCCAGCAGTGCCGCCCGCTTGTCCTCCGGGTCGGGGCTGCGCTCGATCAGCCCGAGCTCGCCGAGGAACTGGACGTGGCGACTCACCGCCCCCTTGTCGATCGCGAACGTGTCGACCAGCGTGCTCGCGCGCGCCGGCCCGTTGCTGTTCAGCGTGCTGAGCATCAGGTAGGAGACGGCCGGCAGGTCGGGGTGGATCATCCGGGCCCGTTCCGCGATCACCCGCCGGATGCGCCGGATGAGGACGCCCATCTCGTGCTCGAGCGCGCGGAGCGTGTCGTCGGTGGCCACGGGGTCAGGGTACAAAGCAGCGACCCGCAGGCGTGGCTCGTTCGAGCCTCACCGGGGGACGTGTTCCCGGTTCGCCTGCGGGTCGGGTGACTGCTGTGGATTCGCCAGTCGCTCACGCGGTCTGGCCGGTGTGCTGCTAGCGGGCAGCCACCTCACGCGTCCTTGAAGAGCTCATTTCTCCGGACCACCTCCTTTCCCGTGTGCGACCACGGTAGGACGCGGCCGGCCCGGGCTCAACGGGTTATCGCCACGGCTTGTCCGTCGTTCGGGTGGGCGACTCGCTCCTAACCTGAACGCATGACTCGCTTCGTGATCGACCCTCCGACGTTGCTGCACGTCGTCGACGAGGCCGTGCAGGTGCACCCCGACCACCAGCTCGTGGCGCCTGGCGCGATCCGGTCGCAGGCCCTGCAGCTGTTGTACGACGACGTGCGCGCCGGGCGGCGTACCGAGCAGGACGCCCGGCGCGACCACACCCGCCTCACCGAGCTGAAGATGCGCCTGCTCAACGACCGGGTCTCGCGCTGGGTGTCCTGGCAGATCGCCTCCGAGCACGGCTGGGACAGCCTGCGCGACGGGGAGTACCTCGCCGTGGCCAAGCTGCAGGCCGACGCCCTCGCCACGGTCGACGCGGACCTGGCGGCGAAGGCCGAGGGGATCGTCCCGGTGAAGCCGGTGGAGGCGCTGTCGCGGGCGTGAGGTGCGGTGGTCCCTCTGAACGACGTCCGGGGCCGGCGTCCACGGTGTCGGCCAACGTTGCATGGGTATTGGGATCCCATGAGCGACCAGCAGCCAGAGCAGACCGACTCGAAGACCGAGGCCGAGACCGACGCGGGTCCCGGCACCGCCGGGGACATCGGCGACGACCAGCTGCCCGAGGACCTGCAGCCCAGCGAGGACAACCCGCTGGCCAGGCACCCCGAGCAGACCGGCGACGAGAGCGACCAGATCGGCGCCGACCGCGAGGGTGACCCGGAGCGGGCGCCGCTGAGCGAGGGCGACGCCGACTACGGGGAGAAGAGCGACTCGAGCGGCTCCGGCAACGGCTGATCAGCCCGCCACGGGGGCGACGAACTGCGCGTCGTACAGCCGCGCGTAGGCGCCGCGAGCCTCCAGCAGCTGCTCGTGGGTGCCCTGCTCCACGATCGCGCCGTGCTCCATCACCAGGATGAGGTCGGCGTCGCGGATGGTGGAGAGCCGGTGCGCGATCACGAACGACGTGCGGTCGGCGCGCAGCGCGGCCATCGCCTGCTGCACGAGCAGCTCGGTGCGGGTGTCGACCGACGACGTGGCCTCGTCGAGGATCAGCAGCGCGGGGTCGGAGAGGAAGGCGCGGGCGATCGTGACCAGCTGGTGCTCGCCGGCGGAGAGACTGGAGCCTTCCTCGTCGATCATCGTGTCGTAGCCGTCGGACAGGGAGTGCACGAACCGGTCCACGAAGGTCGCCCGCGCGGCGGAGAGGATCTGCTCCTCGGTGGCTCCCGGGCTGCCGTAGGCGATGTTGTCGCGGATGGTGCCCTGGAACAGCCAGGTGTCCTGCAGCACCATCCCGATCTGGCTGCGCAGCGCCGACCGCGGCATCGAGGTGATGTCCACGCCGTCGAGGGTGATCCGGCCTCCGGTCGTCTCGTAGAAGCGCATCACCAGGTTCACCAGCGTCGTCTTCCCGGCTCCGGTGGGGCCGACGATCGCCACTGTCTGGCCGGGCTCGGCGACGAGGGACAGGTCCTCGATCAGCGGGGTGTCCGGGTCGTAGGAGAACGACACCCGCTCGAAGCGCACCTCCCCGCGACGCTCGCTCGGCGGCGCCGGCGTCCCGTCGGCGTCAGGTGACTGCTCCCGGGCATCGAGCAGCTCGAAGACCCGCTCTGCCGACGCGACTCCGGACTGCAGCAGGTTGGTCATCGACGCCACCTGCGCCAGCGGCTGGGTGAACTGGCGGGTGTACTGGATGAACGCCTGCACCTCCCCCAGCGACAACGAGCCGCTGGCAACGCGCAGACCGCCGATCACCGCGACCAGCACGTAGTTGAGGTTCCCGACCAGCATCATGATCGGCATGATCAGCCCGCTGACGAACTGCGCCGAGAACGACGCCTGGTAGAGCTCGTCGTTCTCCTCGGCGAAGATCCGCTCGGCCACGCGCTGCCGGCCGAACACCCTGACCAGGGCGTGGCCGGAGAAGGTCTCCTCGATGTGTGCGTTGAGCCGTCCGGTACGACGCCACTGCTGGACGAACATCCCCTGGGAGCGCTTCATCACCGCCCCGGTGAGGGCCATCGACACCGGCACCGTCACCAGTGCCACCAGCGCGAGCAGCGGCGAGATCCAGAACATCATCCCGAGCACGGCGAGCACCGTGAGCACCGAGGTGAGCAGCTGGCTCATCGTCTGCTGCAGCGACTGGCTGAGGTTGTCGATGTCGTTGGTGGCCCGGCTGAGCAGCTCGCCTCGAGGCTGCTTGTCGAAGTAGCTCAACGGCAGTCGGTGCACCTTGTCCTCGACGTCGGCCCGCATCCGGCGCACGGCGCTCTGCACCACGTCGTTGAGCAGCCAGCCGGCCAGCCACGCGAGCGCGGCAGCGAGCACGTAGACGACGAGCACGACCAGCAGCACCCGGCCGACGGCGTCGAAGTCGACACCCTGGCCGGGGACGACGTCCATCGCGGCGACCATGTCGGCGACCTTCTCCTCACCGCTGCGCCGCAGTCCTTCGACGGCCTCGGCCTTGGAGACACCCTCGGGGAGCCGACCCCCGATCAGGCCCGCGAAGACGAGGTCGGTGGCGGCGCCGAGGATGCGCGGGCCGACCGCACTGAGCGCCACGCTGAGCACGGTCAGCGCGACCACCCCGATGGCCCGACTGCGCTCCGGTCGCATCCGGCCGAGCAGCCGCTTCGCCGACGGGACGAAGTGCGATGCCTTCTGGGCGACCATGCCGCCACCCATCGGGCCCCGGCCCGGACCGGGACCGGCCTGCACCCGCTCGGTCTCCTCGAGCCGCCCCTCGTCGGAGGCGGGGGTGGAGGTCGTGTCGGAGGTGGTCACGCCGCCTCCTCGGCGCTCAGCTGGGACTCGACGATCTCCTGGTAGGTGGCGCAGTCCTCGAGCAGCTCGGCGTGGGTGCCGCGTCCGACCACGCGTCCGTCCTCGAGCACGATGATCTGGTCGGCGTCCCGGATCGTCGAGACCCGCTGCGCGACGATCACCACGGTGGCGTCACGTGTCACCGGTCGCAGCGCCGTGCGCAGCCGGGCGTCGGTGGCCAGGTCGAGCGCGGAGAACGCGTCGTCGAAGAGGTAGACGGCCGGCTGCCGGATCACCGCCCGCGCGATCGCGAGGCGCTGGCGCTGCCCGCCGGAGACGTTGGTGCCGCCCTGTGCGATCGGCGCCTCCAGCCCCTCCGGCATCGCCTCCACGAAGTCGCGTGCCTGGGCGATCTCGAGCGCGCGCCACATCTCCTCCTCGGTGGCGTCGGGCTTGCCGTACCGCAGGTTGGAGGCGACCGTCCCGGTGAACAGGAACGCCCGCTGCGGCACCAGCCCCAGCATCGACCAGAGCAGCTCCGGGTCGAGCTGTCGGACGTCGACACCGCCGACGGCGACCGTGCCGTCCGTGGCGTCGAACAGCCGCGGCACCAGGTCGACCAGCGTCGACTTCCCGGCGCCGGTCGAGCCGATGATCGCGAGCGTCTGGCCGGGGCGGGCCTCGAGGCTGACCGAGTGCAGCACCGGCGCCTCGGCGCCCGGGTAGGCGAAGGTCACCTCGTCCAGTCGCAGCGTGCCGGGCTCGACCACCTCGGTGACCGGCTCGGCGGGAGGTACGACGGAGGAGTCGGTGTCGAGCACCTCGACGATGCGGTCCGCGCACACCGAGGCGCGCGGGATCATCATCATCATGAAGGTGCCCATCATCACCGACATCACGATCTGCATCAGGTAGGAGATGTAGGCGGTGATGGCGCCGACCTCCATCTGTCCGGACTCCACCCGGTGGCCGCCGAACCAGAGCACCCCGACGGTGGACAGGTTGGCCACCACCATCACCGTGGGGAACATCCCGGCCATCCAGCGACCTGCGCGGACCGCCACGTCGGTGAGCTCGTCGTTGGCGTGGCGGAACCGCTCGGTCTCGTGCTGCTCGCGGACGAACGCCCGCACCACCCGGACGCCCGTGATCTGCTCGCGCAGCAGGCGATTCACCTCGTCGATGCGTTCCTGCATCACCCGGAAGCTGGGCACCATCCGCGAGACGATGAACCCGATCGAGAGGGCCAGCACCGGCACCACGGCCGCGATCAGCCAGGACAGCCCGACGTCCTCGCGCAGCGCCATCACGATGCCGCCGACCATCATGATCGGCGCGGCGACCATGAGGGTGCCGGACATCAGCACCAGCATCTGCACCTGCTGCACGTCGTTGGTCTCGCGGGTGATCAGCGACGGCGCGCCGAACTGCTGCACCTCCCGAGCGGAGAAGGTGCCCACCCGCGCGAAGATCGCGGCCCGCACGTCGCGGCCGAAGCTCATCGCGGTGCGCGCCGCGAACCACACTGCCGCGATCGAGCAGGCGACCTGCACCAGCGAGACGAGCAGCATCAGGCCGCCGGAGCGGATGATGTAGCCGGTGTCGCCAGTGACCACGCCGTTGTCGATGATGTCGGCGTTGAGGCTGGGCAGGTACAGCGCTGCCACGGTGCCGACGAACTGCAGCAGCACGACGGCCACGATCCAGCCCCGGTAGGGGCGCACGTGCTCGCGCACGAGTCGCAGCAACATCAGCTCTCCCCGATCGGCCCCGTCGTCACGGTGCCAGCCGCACAGTCTTCCACGCGTCCGCCTCGTCGCGCCGGTAGACGATCCGGTCGTGCATCCGGCCCGACCGGCCCTGCCAGAACTCCAACTCCACGGGACGGACCGCGAAGCCACCCCAGTACGACGGGCACGGGACGGGCGTGTCCGCGAAGCGCGCGTCCGCCTCGTCGTACGCCGCCTGGAGCTCGGCGCGCGACCCGACCTCCTCCGACTGGTGCGAGGCCCACGCGCCCAGCTGGGCGGCGCGCGGACGGGAGGCGAAGTAGCGCTCCACCCGCTCACGTCGCAGCAGCTCCGCCTCGCCCTCGACCCGCACCTGTCGTTGCAGCGGGAACCACGGGAACAGCAGCGCGCAGTGCGGGTTGTCCTTCAGCTCGCGACCCTTGCGCGACTCGAGGTTGGTGTAGAAGACGAAGGTCCCGTCGACGATCCCCTTGAGCAGCACGAACCGGGCCGCGGGTACGGCGTCGACCGCGGTGGCCACCACCATCGCGTTGGGCTCGTGCAGTCCCGCCGCGTGCACCTGGCCGAACCAGCTGCCGAACAGCTCGAGTGGGTCCGCGGTCAGGTCGGACTCGTCGAGTCCCTCCTGCTCGTACTCACGGCGCAGGGCAGCGAGGTGCTCGAAGTCGAGAGGAGAAGCCATGCGGCAAACGTACTCAGGTCGGACGCACCGGACCGGTTACCCGGATGTCCGGGGGCAGGGCAGAATGCCACCCATGACTGAGGTACAGCACGGGCTCGAAGGTGTCGTCGCGTTCGAGACCCAGATCGCCGAGCCCGACAAGGAGGGGTCCGCGCTCCGCTACCGCGGCGTGGACATCGAGGACCTCGTCGGGCGGGTCCCCTTCGAGAAGGTCTGGGGCCTCCTGATCGACGGCAGGTACGAGCCCGGGCTGCCGCCGGCGGAGCCGTACAACATCCCGATCCACACCGGCGACGTGCGCGCGGACGTGCAGGCCGGCGTGGCGATGCTGGCCCCGCAGCTCGGCATGCGCCAGACCTACGACATCTCCGACGAGCAGGCCCGCACCGACCTCAGCCGGGTAGCGGTGATGGTGCTCTCGTACGCCGCCCAGGCGGCTCGTGGCCTCGGGCTGCCGATCGTCCCCCAGCGCGAGGTCGACCAGGGCGAGAGCCTCGCCGAGAAGTTCCTGATCCGCTGGAAGGGCGAGGCGGACCCCAAGCACGTCAAGGCGATCGACGCCTACTGGAGCTCCGCCGCCGAGCACGGCATGAACGCCTCCACGTTCACCGCCCGGGTGATCACCTCCACCGGCGCCGACGTCGCGGCCGCGTTCTCCGGGGCCATCGGCGCGATGAGCGGGCCCCTGCACGGCGGCGCCCCGTCCCGCGTGCTGGGGATGATCGAGGAGGTCGAGAAGACCGGCGACGCCGAGAGCTACGTCAAGGGTCTGCTCGACAAGGGTGAGCGGCTGATGGGCTTCGGCCACCGCGTCTACCGTGCCGAGGACCCGCGTGCCCGGGTGCTCCGCCGCACCGCCAAGGAGCTCGACGCGCCCCGCTACGGGGTCGCCGAGAAGCTCGAGCAGGCCGCGCTGGCCGAGCTGCGCGCGCGGCGCCCCGACCGGGTGCTCGAGACCAACGTGGAGTTCTGGGCCGCCATCGTCCTCGACTTCGCCGAGGTGCCGGCCCACATGTTCACCTCGATGTTCACCTGCGCCCGCACCGGCGGCTGGTCGGCGCACATCCTGGAGCAGAAGACGACCGGGCGGCTGATCCGCCCCTCGGCCATCTACACCGGTCCGGGCGAGCGTCCGGCCCAGGACATCGAGGGCTGGAACGACGCGTGGGGCAAGACCGACGCGTCGGAGGAGCCGGTCGCCTGACTCAGGAGGCGGGCACCCGGCCGGCGTACCAGCTGGTCCGGCTCCACGCGGCCGCACGGGTCAGCGAGATGTGCATGTGGTCGCGGTGACGCAGGGTGCGCGAGCACGTCGAGAGCCGCTTGCAGGAGGGGCTGAGGTAGGGCTTCGCACTGAACTGGCGGTACGACGAGTAGATGCGGTCGTTCCAGATGATGTACATGATGCCCATCCGCCGGGCCAGCTCCGCGTGCTCACCGGAGGTTCCGGTCGCGAAGGCCGCCCGCAGGAACCGCGCCGCGCTCGCCCGGTCGCGAGCCCGACGTACGTCGAGCGTCCAGTCGAAGGCGCGGCCCTCCTTGTGCTCGCTCACCGATCGACCCGCGCACGAGCGCGAGATCGTGCCGAAGCGGCCGCCGTGGGTGCGGACGAGCCACCGACCCAACGCCACCGTGCCGGCCTTGGCGACCGGACTGCACACGCTCTGTGGCTGGTACCGGGCGTAGGGCTCGACCGGTGCGTACGCCGCGCCCGCGGGAGCGACGCCGATGATCAGCAGGGTGGTGGCGAGCAGCGCGACGCTGCGCCCGGCGATGGTGCGAAGACTCATGGTGGTGCGGGATCCCCTCGTGGTCGAACCCCACGACCGTACGTCGACCTGTCCGCTTTGTCCGATTTTCCGGAGAAGTGGCCTCTCCCTCATGCCAGCGCCTTGCCGAAGCAGCGCGACAGCGGCTCGTCCTTGTAGAAGCCGAACCCGGCGATCGGGACGTAGCCGGAGCTGGAGTACAGCTGGATCGCCTCCGGCTGGCGCAGCCCGGTCTCGAGCACGATCGCCTCGGCCCCGGCCTGTCGCGCCGTCTGCTCGAGGTGGGTGAGCATCGCGCGGGCCAGTCCGCGGCCACGGGCGGCGGGCGCGACGTACATCCGCTTGATCTCGGCGGTCGCCCAGGTGTCGGCGAACGTGACGTCCTGGCGCCGGCGCCAGGCACCTGTGGCCACGGGTCGCTCGTCGAGGTAGCCGACGAAGAACGCGCCCGCCGGCGCCTCGAAGTACGAGGGGTCCAGGGGCGTCTCGTCGCGGCCTCCGTAGCGCGCGACGTACTCCCCCTGCACCTCCTCGACCAGCATCGCCGCGTCCGGGTGGGTGATCGGCAGGCGTGAGACCCGCCAGCCCGGGGTGCTCGTCATGGCGGCAGAATAGGCGCGTGAGCGACATCGTGATCCCCAGCGACCTCAAGCCCGTCGACGGCCGGTTCGGGGCCGGTCCCTCCAAGATCCCCGCCGGCGCTCTGGACGCGCTCGCCGCGACCGGGACGAGCCTGATGGGCACCTCGCACCGGCAGGCTCCGGTGAGGAAGACCGTGCGGCGGGTGCGCGAGGGCCTGGCGGAGCTGTTCTCGCTGCCCGAGGGCTACCAGGTCGTGCTCGGCAACGGTGGTGCCACGGCGTTCTGGGACATCGCCACGTTCGGGCTGATCCGCGAGAAGAGCCAGCACCTGAGCTTCGGGGAGTTCTCCGCCAAGTTCGCCAAGGCCGCGACCTCGGCGCCCTGGCTGGCCGAGCCGTCGGTCATCAAGAGCGAGCCGGGATCCCTGCCCGCACCGGTGGCCGAGGAGGGCGTCGACGCCTACGCGTGGGCGCACAACGAGACCTCCACCGCGGTGATGGCTCCCGTCCGGCGGGTAGCCGACGACGACAGCGTGGTGCTCGTCGACGCCACCTCGGGTGCCGGCGGGCTGCCGGTCGACCTGCACGAGGTCGACGCCTACTACTTCGCGCCGCAGAAGTGCTTCGCCTCCGACGGCGGCCTGTGGATCGCGCTGATGTCCCCGAAGGCGCTCGACCGCGCGGCGTCCATCGCCGCCTCCGACCGCTGGGTGCCCGCCTTCTTCGACCTGCCCACCGCGATCGAGAATTCCGCGAAGGACCAGACCTACAACACCCCGTCCGTGGCGACGCTGTTCTTGATGGCCGAGCAGCTGGACTGGATGAACGGCCAGGGCGGGCTCGAGGGCATGGTCAAGCGCACCACCGCCTCGTCCGAGATCCTCTACGGCTGGGCCGGGCGGACGTCCTGGACCACGCCGTACGTCGCCGACCCGGCCCATCGCTCCCTGGTGATCGGCACGATCGACCTCGACGAGAGCATCGACGCCGACGCGGTGGCCGCGACGCTGCGCGCCAACGGCATCGTCGACACCGAGCCCTACCGAAAGCTGGGCCGCAACCAGCTGCGCATCGCGATGTACCCCGCGATCGACCCCGCCGACGTCGAGGCTCTGACGCGGTGCGTGGAGTTCGTGGTCGAGGCGCTCTGAGGTTTCACTGGTTCACCAGTGAAACCGCCACTCACCCCACGTTGCATCGTGTGGGAAGTGGCAGTTTCACTGGTTAACGTGTGAAACCGCCCGCTCGACCAGCTCGTACGCCGACCGGTCGAACGCCACCATCCGGGCCTCCTCGACCTGCGTGAGCGTGCCGCTGAGCGTCTCGACCGCGGCGGCCGCGGCGTCCTCGCGCGGCCAGCCGTAGATGCCCGCCGAGACCAGCGGGAACGCCACCGTGAGGGCGCCGAGCTCGTCGGCGACCCGCAGCGCGTTGGCGTAGCAGGAGGTGAGCAGCGACCGGTCGGTCTCGCCCGCGCTGTGGTTGGGGCCGACGACGTGGATCACCCAGCGGGCGGGCATGCTCCCCGCGGTCGTCCAGCCCGCCTGGCCGGTGGCGAGCCCGTCAGGGAAGCGACGCCGGCAGTCCTCGAGCACCGCCGGTCCCCCGGCCCGGTGGATGGCTCCGTCGACTCCTCCGCCGCCGCGCATCCGGCGGTTGGCGGCGTTGACCACCGCGTCCACCTCCTGCTGCGTGATGTCGCCGTGCACGACGGTGATCCTCATCGGGTGCTCCTCCTGATCGTCACGGCTCGACCGAGGGCCACCACCACGACGACGAGCGCACCGGCGGTGGCCCAGGGCAGCCATCCGGGGCGGCTGCCTCCTCCCGCGCCATCCTGCCGGGAGGCGTCGTCCGGGTCGACCGGGGTGGGGCTCGCCGAAGGTGTGGCCGGGCCCTGCATCCGCGCGCGCAGCTGAGAAGGCAGGTCGACCTCGTGCACCGGCGTACCGGCTCCCTCGGTGCTCACCCGGACGCGGCCGACCGGGCCGACGGAGACCGCCTCGCCCTGCCGTTGCCGGGGCAGCTCGAGGGAGCCGAGCGCGGCGAAGTCGGGCAGTGCGTGCACCGTCGCCCGGACCGGACCCCGCACCAGCACGTGCCGCCCGCCGCCCAGCAGGGCCGCGTCGGTGACGTAGGCGTCGAGCCGCGCCACCGGCTCGAGCACGTTGACTCCGTCGGGGTCGAGCCGGGCGGGTGCGCGGTAGACGACCCCGCCGCCGAACGACTTGGTGATCACGTGCAGCCGGCCGCGGCGATCGGCGAAGAGCGCCTCGGCGTCGTGCGGCTTGTCGGGGTAGCGCAGCCGGACGCTGACGGTGGGCCGCACGTCGAGGTCGCGCGCGGCGACGCGCACCCGGTGGACGACCACCTCGTCGCGGGTACGCCGGTTGTCGCCGATGTCGCCGACCCACACGTGGTCCCGTCCGGCCGGGGCGAGGGCCTCGACGTCGCTGACCTCGGTGCCGAAGTCGGTGACTCCCACGGTGTCGCCGGTCCGCGCGTCCAGCACGAACACCCGCGGGCTGTCGCCGGAGTCGTTGACCGTGACCATCACCTTGCCGAGGTCGACCAGGCCACTCGACTCGTGGATGCGCGAGTCCTGCAGCTCGAAGACCACACGGACGCCGTCGTCGTCGGCGGCGAAAACGGCAGCCGAAGACACGAGCGACAGGCCGATCACCAGTCCGACAAGGGCCGTCGCGCGCAGCGTCACGCGGGGTCCATGCCGAGCAGCTCCCCCAGCGCGGGACGCAGGTGCCAGGTCGAGGTGAGCACGTCGTACTCCTCGCCGGCCTTGTCCGCCGACGCACCCGCACCGGTGCGGACCGCGCGGAGCAGGCTGTTGCGCGGCGTGTGCTTGCTCTCCACGAACTCGACCACCTCGACCCGGTAGCCGAGGCGGCGCAGCAGCGAGGCCCGCAGCGCGTCGGTGAGCGTGTCGGCGAGGCGCTCCCGCAGGATGCCGTCCCGGGTGACCGCCGACCAGCCCTTCGGCGCGGGCACCCGGCGCAGCTGCGCGGAGACGTCGTGGTGGCAGCACGGCGCGGCGAGGATCAGGTCCGCGTCCCACTCCACCCCACGGGCGAGCGCGTCGTCGGTGGCGGTGTCGCAGGCGTGCAGCGCGAGCACGACGTCGGGCCGCTGCTCGAGGCGTACGTCGGAGATGCCGGCCGCGAGGAAGGACACCTCCTCGCCGACGCCGAGCCGCTCGGCCACGCCGGTGTTGTGTTGTCGCGACTGCTCCTTGACGTCGACACCGGTCAGCCGCACCGGCAGCCGCTCGCGCAGCCACGCGTGCGCAGCGAAGGTCAGGTAGGCGTTGCCGCAACCCAGGTCGACGATCCGCAGCGGGTCGTCCGTGGACGGCACCCGCAGCCTGCCCTTGCGGGTCGCGTCCTCGATGGCGGCGGACAACGCGCGGAGGAACTCCTCGACCTGGCGGTACTTCGCCTGCCGGGACGGCTTGATCCGGCCCTGCGCGTCGGAGATGCCGAGCTCGCGCAGCACCGGGTGGTCGGCCGGCAGCAGCCGCTCCTTGCCCTGGTCGTGGCTGCGCTGCGGCGGGGTCGGCTCGGCACGCTCGCTGGTGTGCAGCAGACCCTGGCCCTTCTTGGTCACGCGCAGCTGGTGCACCTGCGCGGCTGTCTCGACGTGCCAGTTGGCGAACGGCATGTCGAGGAGCTCGTCGAGGACGTCGCGCGGGTCGGCGTGGTTGGACACGTGCGCCTGCGTCTCGTCGTACGAAGTGAGCTGGAGGTGTCGACCGGCCTTGAGGTCGACGTACCGCAGCTCGACCCGGCGCCACCGCGGCGGGTCCTGTCCCTTGCGGCGCCCGGACGCGAGCGCTCGGACGAGCGTCTCGTCGTCGAGGATCGCGGATCGGAGCTGGTTCAGCGCGCGGAGGAGGGGCTCGGCCATGAGGTCACTTCAGCAGCGCAGCGACGATCACGATCAGCAGCAGCCCGCCGAGCGCCACGGGGATGACCAGGCGGCGGTAGCGGGGGTTCATGCCGCCGAGTGTAGGGAGGCGCGCTCGGGCTCACGCACCACCACCCGGCGCTGCAGCACGCCGCGGCCGAAGACCTCCTGGCCCCGGGTGAACAACGCCACCGAGAGCAGGACGCCCAGGATGCTCAGCCCGCCACCGCCGATCAGCGTCCAGCGGGCGCCGAACTGCTCGCCCAGCCAGCCGATGAAGGGCGCCCCGAGCGGGGTGCCGCCGAGGAACACCATCAGGTAGAGCGCCATCACCCGGCCGCGCAGCCCCGGCGCCGTCCCCAGCTGCATCGAGGTGTTGGCGGCCGTGATCATGGTCAGCGCGGTGAAGCCGACGAGCGGGACCACGGCCATGAAGCTGTAGTAGGTGGGCATCAGGCCGGAGAGCACCTCGACGAACCCGAACAGAAGGCCCGCACCGACCACGAGACGCAGCCGGATGCGCTTGCGCCGCGCCGCCATCAGCGCGCCGGTCAACGAACCGACCGCCATCGCGGAGCCCAGCAGGCCGTACTCGGTGGCGCCCTTGTGGAAGATCTCGGTGGCCATCAGCGCCGATGTCATCTGGAAGTTCAGGCCGAAGGTGCCGACGAAGAAGACCACGCTGAGGATCAGCAGCAGGTCAGGGCGCCCGCGCAGGTAGCGCAGCGCATCGCGGATCATCCCCTTGCGGCGCTCCTGGGTGGGCGGCAGGTTGAGCTGCGAGGGATCGATCAGCTGCAGGGCGACCAGCACAGCGACGTAGCTGAGCCCGTTGAGGGCGATCACCCAGCCGGTCGCGGCCACACCTCCACCGAGGACGCCGATCAGCAGACCGGCCAGGGCGGGGCCGGCGATCCGCGCGGCGTTGAAGGACGCGGAGTTGAGCCCGACGGCGTTGGAGAGCTCATCGGGCTCGACCATCTCGCTGACGAAGCTGGTGCGCGCCGGGGCGTCGAAGGCCGAGCCGATGCCGAAGACGAGGGCGAGCAGGTAGACGTGCCAGACCTCGACGACACCGGTCACGGCGAGCAGCCCGAGGGTCAGGGCGGTCAGGGCCATCACCGTCTGGGTGACCTGGAGCAGCCGCTGCTTGGGGAAGCGGTCGGCCACCAGCCCGGCGTACGGCGAGAGCAGCAGCGCGGGCAGGAACTGCAGCCCGGTGGTGATGCCCAGCGCGGTGCCGGGGTTCGCCGCCAGCAGGACCACCAGCCAGTCCTGGGCGACACGCTGCATCCAGGTGCCGGTGTTGGAGACGACCCCGCCCATGGCGTACAGGCGGTAGTTGGGGTTGTGGAGTGCGCGGAAGGTCGGACTCAATCTGTGGTAGCCAGCCTCTGCAGGATCGGGGCGGCCTGCCGGAGCAGGTCGCGTTCGTCAGGAGTCAGCTCCCGGAGCCGCCGGGCCAGCCAGACGTCGCGGCGACGCCGGTCGGCGAGCAGGATCTCGCGACCCTTGTCGGTCAGGTCCACGAGCACCTGGCGGCCGTCGGCGTCGTTTGCGCGGCGGGCGACATAACCCTCCTCGACGAGGCAGTTGACGGTGCGGGTCATCGACGGGGGCTGCACGCGCTCGTGGGCCGCGAGGGCACCGATGGTCAGCTCCCCCTCGCGGAAGAGCACACCAAGGGCGCTCAACGCAGCCACGCTCAGCGGGTTGGAGGGGTCGCGCTCGCTGCGCAGCCGACGGGTCAGGCGCGCCACGGAGAACCGCAGCTCACTGGCGAGCCCGGCGTCCGTGCGAGCGGCGGCCTGGACGGTGGGAGACATGTAGTTAGCATAAGTCATTACCCGTGCTAACTATTCCGATTTCGGGCATGCAGCAGCCGGACGTCGTACGACGTCGTGCGCGCGACCTCAGGTGAGCAGGGCGGTCAGCGGGTTGATCGCGAAGTAGAGGACGAACAGCGCGCTGATCACCCACATCAGCGGGTGGATGACGGCGACCTTGCCGCGCACCAGCTTGATCAGCACGTAGGCGAGGAAGCCCGCGCCGATGCCAACGGTGATCGAGTAGGTGAACGGCATCAGCACGATCGTCAGGAACGCCGGCAACGCGATCTCGAGGTCGTTCCAGTCGATGCCGCGGACCTGCTGCATCATCAGGAAGCCGACCAGGACCAGCGCGGGTACGGCGGCCTCGCTCGGAATCACCTTGACCAGCGGGGACAGGAAGATCGAGAGCAGGAAGAGCACGCCGGTGACCACGGACGCGAGTCCGGTCCTGGCACCCTCGCCCACGCCGGCGGCCGACTCGATGTAGGAGGTGTTGGAGGAGACTCCGCCGGCACCACCGGCGACGGCCGCGAGCGAGTCGACGACGAGGATCCGCTGCGTGTTGGGCGGTGCGCCCTCCTCGTCGAGCAGGCCGGCCTCGGCGCCGATGGCGGTCATCGTGCCCATGGTGTCGAAGAAGTCGGCGAGCATCAGGGTGAACACCAGCAGCACGACGGCCACCACACCGACCTGCTCGAAGGACCCGAGCAGGTTGAACTCGCCGAGCGTGCCGAAGTCAGGCGCCTCGAAGATCTTGTCCGGCAGCGCCGGCACGGTGAGCCCCCACCCGGTGGGGTTGGCCGCTCCCCCGGCCCCGAACTTCCCGACCTGCTCCACCACGATGGCCACCACGGTGGTCACCACGATCGAGATCAGGATGGCGCCCTTCACGTGGCGTGCCCACAGCGCGATGAGGAGCACCAGGCCGAAGGCGAACACGAGCACGGGCCAGCCCTGGAGCTGCCCGCCGTTGCCGAGCTGCACCGGGACCGTGGTCTGGGCGGCGTCGGGGATGCGGCGTACGAAACCGGCGTCGACGAACCCGATCAGCGCGATGAACAGCCCGATCCCGACGGAGATCGCGACCTTCAGCTGGGCCGGGACGGCGTGGAAGACCGCCTCGCGGAAGCCGGTCAGCACCAGCACCAGGATCAGCAGGCCCTCCATCACCACCAGGCCCATGGCGTCGGCCCAGGTCATGTCGGTGGCGATCGAGACCGCCACGAACGCGTTCAGTCCGAGCCCGGTGGCCAGCGCCAGCGGGTAGTTGGCGAACACGCCCATCAGGATGGTGAGCAGACCGGCCACGAGCGACGTACCGGCCGCGATGGCCGCGAGGTTGCCCGGGGCCTCGCCGCCGAGCAGGTTCCCGTCGCCGTCCTCGATGAAGCCGAGGATCAACGGGTTGAGCACGATGATGTACGCCATCGTGAAGAAGGTGACGATCCCACCGCGGACCTCGCGCCCGACGGTCGAACCGCGCTGCGAGATCTTGAAGAACCTGTCCACCGGCGAACTTGCGTCGCGGACCTCACGCCCGACGGTCGAGTCACGCTCCGAGAGCTTGTCAAACCTGTCCACAGGCCGAATCCAACCATGTGTCCCGGTCTCGGCCGGTTCCGGGGTTGCGGGCTAGATTGGGCCCGTGGATCCCGACGAGCAGCCGATGGTGCACGAGATCGGCAACCGCACCTACCTGGTCGCCGACGTGGAGCCGCTCGACCTCGACGGGGTGCGGACCGTACAGGTCGGCACCGCGCTGTGGGCGATCGCCGTGATCCTGCTGCTGCCCTTCTACGGCCAGCTCGAGCAGGCCGGGAAGCTCTGGTGGTTCTGGACGTGCGTGGCCGGGTTCGGCCTCGGCCTGGTCGGCTGGGACCACTGCCGCCGGCGGCGCAACAAGCGCCGGGCCGCCCAGCAGGCACGGTCCGAGGGTGGCCGACCCGGAGGCCGGGCGCGGTGACGCGCGCGACCTACTTCACCGCGACCACGCTCGACGGCTACATCGCCGACGAGCACGACTCACTGGCCTGGCTCTTCGAGCAGCAGACCGACGAGGGCGGCCCCGCCGGGTACGACGAGTTCATCGCCGGCATCGGCGCGATGGCGATGGGCGCGACGACGTACGCCTGGCTCGGCGACCACCTGGCCCGCACCGGCGAGCCGTGGCCCTACGACATGCCGTGCTGGGTCTTCACCCACCGTGACTTCGAGAAGCTCGGCGAGGACGTGCGCTTCGTCAGCGGCACCGTGGCCGAGCACCGCGCCGCCATCGAGGAGTCGGCCGGGGACCGTGCCGTCTGGGTCGTCGGCGGGGGCGACCTCGCGGGCCAGTTCGCCGACATCGGCTTCCTCGACCAGGTGGTCGTCTCGATCGCGCCGGTGACGCTGGGCGCGGGCCGGCCGCTCTTCCCGCGGCAGCACGACCTGAAGCTGGTCGAGTTCGGCCGCAACGGCGACTTCCTGATGGCGACGTACGACGTCGTCGGCCCGCGTGACCGCGAGAAGCCTCAGAACTCCTCGTAGTCGTCGCTGCTGACCGTGTCGAAGGCGTGGTCGGGCAGCGGCGGCGGCAGCTGCTTCTTGCGCAGCTGGGCCTCGGAGTGGGCGCCACAGCCGTGGTTGAGCGCGACGACCTTGCCGTCGTCGTTGGCGAACTCGTTGGCGCAGACCCCGAAGATGGTGGACAGCGGGCCGGCCAGGCGCACCAGGAAGCCGCAGCCCTCGCACCGGCCCGGCGCGGACTGCGCGAGGGGGACGTCGGGGCCCTGCTCGCCGGTGTACCAGCGCTGGGCGGCCAGGTCGCGACCCTCGATCGAGAGCACCCGTGAGCGGCCGAGGCCGAGCTCGTCGACAACCGGCTTCTCGTCCTCGTCCGGCTTGTCGCCGGCCAGGTAGGTCGGCACCAGGCGCGGGTCGTCCTCGTCGGTGGGCAGCAGGTCACCCGGGGAGAGGTCACCGGGCTGGATCCGGTCACGCCACGGCACCCACGGCGGCGCGACGATGGCGTCGTTGCCCGGCAGCAGCACGATCTCGTCGACCGTCACCTCGGGCTCGCCCGGCGCGTGCGCGAGCACCACCGCCCAGACCCAGCCGGCGTAGCCGCGCTGCGTGCACGCGAAGATGTGCGTGACGACGCCCTCCCCCTCGGGCTCGGCACCGAGGTGGTCGCCCACGACCTCGGCCCCGACCTGCTCGAGCAGGGCGGTGCGTGCGGCGTCGATCGCGCGCAGCGCGACCGGGTCAGCGGTGGTCATCACCGCACGATTGTCGCCCATCGGCATGGGTCGTGTCTCGGCGGCCCGCGCGGTTGGCAGGATGTGGACATGGGAGAGCAGCGCGATGCCACCGAGGCCGGGCCGGCCCCGGGGCGGGGCCGTCGGCTCGCCGGCGCCACCGGGCGCGGGCTGCGCCGGGCGGGCTCGGCCACCGGCTCCGCTGCGTCGTACACCTTCCGACAGGCGCGCCGCGCCTCGCACGCCGAGGGTGCCGGGGACTCCGGGCTGTACCGACTGATCGAGCTGCACGCCTTCAACGCCGCCGGTGACGCGGCGGTCGCGATCTCGCTGGCCGGCACGCTGTTCTTCGCCCAGCCCGGCGAGGCCCGTGGCCAGATCGCCCTGTTCCTCGGCCTGACCATGCTGCCGTTCGCGATCGTGGCGCCCCTGCTCGGGCCGTTCCTCGACCGGTTCAGCCACGGCCGGCGCTGGGCGATCGGCTCCACGATGGCGATCCGGGCGTTCCTGTGCTGGCTGATGGCCGACGCGGTGGCCTCGCAGTCGCTGGCGATGTTCCCGACCGCCCTTGGCGTCCTGGTCTCCTCCAAGGCGTACGGCGTCGCCCGGGCCGCCACGGTGCCGCGGCTGCAGCCCGAGGGGCTCACGCTGGTGAAGGCCAACAGCCGGATCTCGCTGGCCGGCGTGGTCGGTGCGGGCATCTCCGCCCCGCTGGCCGCGATCGCCTCGTCGTTCGGGTCGCAGTGGTCGCTGCGCTACGCCTTCGTCGTCTTCGCCGGAGCCACGATCCTGTCCATCCTGCTGCCGGCGCGCGCGGACGCCACCGCGGGCGAGCTGCCGGTCTCGATGTCGGGGAAGCCGAAGCGCTTCCGGGTGCCACCGGACGTCGTGTTCGCGCTGCGATGCAACGCCGGGCTGCGGATGCTCAGTGGCTTCCTCACCATGTACATGGCGTTCCTGCTGCGGCAGTACCCCCTGCCCGGGTGGGAGCACCGGGCCACCCTGCTGATGGGACTGGTGATCGGTGCGGCCGGGCTGGGCAACACCATCGGCATCGGCCTGGGCTCGGTGCTGCGCCGGGTCAGCCCGTCGGTCACCGTCGTCGTGGCCCTGCTCGCCGACGCGGCGGTCGCCGTCGTCGCCGCGCTGTTCTACGGCCTGGTGACCGCCGTACTGCTGGGCCTGACCGCGGGCGTGGCCCAGGCGATGGGCAAGCTGTCGCTGGACGCGACCATCCAGGCCCACGTGCCCGAACGCAACCGCACCTCGGCGTTCGCCCGCTCCGAGACCCTGCTGCAGCTGTCGTGGGTGGTCGGCGGCTTCATCGGCATCGCGCTGCCGCTCGAGATCGGCGGCGAGGTCCTCCCCCAGCTCGGCCTCGGCGTCCTCGCGGTGCTGATGGTCTCCTGGACCGCGCTGGTCCTGCTGCGCCGCCAGAACACCCCTGCACCCCGCTGACCGGGCAGTTCTGGTTGCTGGAAGTACGCCGACCGGGCAGTTCTGGTTGGCCCAAAGCCGCCGACCGGGCAGTTCTGGTTGGCGCGAAGCCGGCTAGAGGTCCAGCTCGTCGGCGAGCCGGCGCAGCAGCTTGGCCGTGGGACGGGCCGTCTTCGGGTCGGGGTGGCGCCCGGCCCGGTAGCCCTGCTCGACACCCTCGAGCAGCCGGATCAGGTCCTCGACGATCCCGACCATCTCCTCGGGCTTGCGGCGCTGGGCCGCACGACGGTTCTGCGCGACCGACGGAGGAGCGTCCAGCACGCGCACCTGGTGTGCCTGGTCGCCCTTGCGGCCCGACAGGATGCCGAACTCCACCCGGGTGCCGGCCTTCAGCGTGGTCACTCCCTCGGGCAAGGAGGAAGAACGGACGTAGACGTCGTCACCCTCCTCGCGGGAGAGGAACCCGAACCCCTTCTCCGCGTCGTACCACTTGACCTTCCCGGTGGGCACCGCATCGGCCTTTCTCTCGTCTGCCTCCCGCGGGACGGTGTGCCCCACGGCGACTGCACAGCGTACGCGGTGCGCAAGGCCGGTGCCACGGGGTTCAGGACCGTGCGAGATGCCCCTCGAGCCAGTCGGCGAACGCCACCAGGTCCTCGAGCACCACGTGGGTGCCGGCGGCCTCCAGCTCCTCGCGCGAGCAGCCACCGGTCAGCACGGAGACGCTCGTGATCCCGGCGGCCAGCGCGCCCTCGACGTCGTGGACGTGGTCGCCGACGTAGATGCTCGCGCCGTGGCGGCGGAGCACCTCCCCCTTGCCCGGCCCCCAGACGCGCCCCTCGACGACGTCGACGTCGAGGCCGAGGTGGTCGACGTGCAGCTGCGCGTTGGGCGTGTGCTTGCCGGTGACCAGGACGATGCGGCCGTGGTGCCGGCGTACGGCGGCCAGCGCCTCGGCCACGCCGGGGAACACCGGGGTGGGCGTGATCGCGTGGTCGGGATAGATCTCGCGGAACCGCGCGACCGCCGGTGCGATCGCCTCCTCGGCGAGGTGGGGCTGCAGCATCAGGTCGAGCGGCGGGCCGAGGCGGGAGGTCATCTCCGCGGTCGGGAACCGTACGCCGAGCTCCTGACCGAGCGCGTCCAGGGTGGCGGCGAACCCGACGACGGTGTCGATCAACGTCATGTCGAGGTCGAACCCGACCACCAGCTCCTCGTCCACGTCGCCACCCTATTCACCAACCAGAACTGCCCGCTCGGCGTACTCCCAGCAACCAGAACTGCCCGGTCGGCGGACTCCCAGCAACCAGAACTGCCCGGTCGGCGGACTAGCCTGCGGGGGTGCTGATCACCAACCACGTCCTGGCGGGCGCGCTCGTCGGGATGGTCGCGCCCGGGCCGGTGAGTGCGTTCGTGGCGGGGATCGCCTCGCACGTGGGCATGGATGCGGCGCCGCACTGGGGCGACGACGACATGTCGGTGTTCTACAGGGTCGCGGTCGTCGACGGCCTGGTCGGGCTGGCGACCATGGGATGGGTCGCCCGCAGGACGCCGCCCACCCGACGCGCCACGGTGGTGGCCGGGATGCTCGGCGCCTGCTTCCCCGACTCCGACAAGCCCGCCGTGCTGTTCTTCGGCCGCTCGCCCTTCCCGGTGGCCGTGGACCGCTGGCACGGCGCCATCCAGGACGAGGCACCCCACCGGATGCCGGGCGAGGTCGCCGCCGCAGCGCTCGGCGCCCTGGCCGTGCGGCTGCTGGTGACGGGCCAGCGCCCGGGGCAGCCGAGGCCCCGAAGCAGGACGGGTCGTCGGGGGATCGCCCGTCCTGCTCCGGGGTGGTAGGCGGCACCCACCTGCCCGAGCAGGTGGGTGGTTCGGTCACGGTGCCGGCGCCACCTGCGTCGGCTCGGACCAGTCAGAGGAGCCCAGCGCGTTGTTCGCCCGCATGCGGACGTACCAGGTGGTGCGCGCGATGGTCCCCGTGGTGAAGGTGGTGCCGTTCGTGCCCACGTTGGCCGAGCTCGCCGTGGGGGTGAAGGTGGCAGAGGTGCTCCACTGGATCGTGTAGCCACTCTCTCCGGCGACGTCGGCCCAGCTCACCGTGATCCGCTCCCCGCTGCCCTGCCGGGCGGCGACCGCATTGGCGATCACCGGAGCCGGCGGCCTGTCCACCAGGACCGTCACCGGGGCCGACTCGGTCTGCCCCGCAACGTTCTCGGCGAGCACCCGGTACTGGTAGGTCGCCCCGAGACTGACCGACGAGTCGGTGAAGGTCACCGTGTTGCCGGATCCGTTGCGGCTGGGCGCCGTACCGACCTGGCTGAAGGTCGCCCCACCGTCACTCGACCGCTGCACCAGGAAGCGTGCCTCGTTCGCGGCATTGTCACGCCAGCTCAGGGCCACGCGGGGCCCCGTCTGCACCGTCGCAGACAGCTGGCTGGGCGCCGCCGGCGCGTTGACCGCGAGGGTGCCGGACACCGACTTGGCGGTCAGCTGGGGCATCCCGCTGCCGTAGCCGACGGTGTTCAGGGCCACCACCCGGTAGCGGTACGCCTGGCGGGCGTTCGCCGTGGGGTCGGTGAGGCTGAGCTCCTGGCCCTTGGTGTTCGGCTGGTCAAGCGGTGTCTCGACCGTCCTCACGTCGACCCACGTGGTGCCGTCCGCCGACCTCTGGACGAGGTAGCCGGTCTCCGCGATCGAGTTGTCCTTCCAGAAGATGTTGATCCTGGCGTTGTTGCCGTTGCCCGTCACCGTGTAGCGCATGCCGTCGGGCTTCACCGGCGGCAGTGCCAGCGACACCGGTCGCATCATGTCCATCTCCTCGTGGGACAGGATGTGGCAGTGGAAGACGTACTCCCACCCGAAGTTGACCAGCTTGTTGCTGATCGGCGTGGCCAGCGGGTTGCCGTCGACGTCCTTGTTGTTGAACGCCGTGGTGTCCCCCTGCGGCATCATCGGGTTGAGCGGCCGGACCGAGTTCGGGATCTCGAACGGCGTCGTCGGGACGATCGGACGCAGCGCCACGATCGTGTCCTCGAGCGGACTCATCCGGACCGTGTCCTTCCACCCCAGCTCGTTTGGATCGGGTGGTTTGACGATGTTGTCCCACGTGACCCTGTTGAGCACCTGCACGTCGTAGAGGTGGAAGTGGATCGGGTGGGTGTCCACACCGTTGTGGGTGAACCGCCAGATCTGCGTACCGTCCCCGGGATCGGAGATCGGCGTGACCTTCACGTCCGCACTGGGCAGGTTCGTGCCGTCGATCAGCTCCGTCGCCGGGTTGACGTACGGGAAGAGCGTCACGTTCTGCAGCCCGGGTGTCGGCGGTTGTGCCTCGATCCCCAGGGTGGCCTGCATGCGGCCGAACTCGTCGAAGGTCGTCGAGTTCATCTCGTCGTGGATGGCCTTGGGCTCCATCTTCATGACCATCTTGCTGGCCGGTGCCTTCAGCGTGTTGAACCCGAACTGGCCGGTGTCGTTCACGCGCACCAAGCCGTCACAGCGCTGCAGCGTGCTGTTCTTCGCGTTGCAGTTGCTGCTGCTGGCGAAGCTCGTGCCGTACGCCGAGTTGTAGCCCGCCTGGCCGACGATGGCCGGGTGCTGGCCGGACTCGAAGACGCCACTGCCGTTGGCCTTGTGACTGAAGGCCGAGCGCAGCTTCGCCACGTCGTACGCCGGCGCCGGAGCGGTGTCCGCGACCTTCACCTGCATGACCGTGCGGGTGTTGGGCCCGTAGCCCGGCAACGGCGTGGGCGCACCGGTGGGACTGAGGTCAGGCGCCCCGGTGTAGTAGTCGTAGGACGGGACGCGTGCCGGGAAGGCCGCCGGGGCGTCGTTGTAGAGGATCAGCGTCTGGCCCGCGAACTTCGAGAAGTCCACGATCACGTCGGCACGTTCGGCAGGTGCGAGCAGCAGGGAGTGCTGGTCGACGTTGCCGACGTCGAACCTGGTCGGGTCCTTGATCCATGTCGTGGGTTGCTGGCCGTCGATGACCGCGGGTGCGGGCAGGAAGCCGCCCTCGTTCGCGATCTGCACCCAGTCGGGTCCGGCGGCGTCGTTGTTGGCGTCGACCGGCGTCGGTGAGACCACCGGGTCGGTCTGGGCCGCCGCCAGCTCGTCGGGCTTCAGTGCGACCTCCGTGGTGCCGTCACCCTGGGTCGGGTCAGCGGTGTACCACTGGAAGTTGAAGAACCGGTCGTTGGCCGCGTTCAGCACCCGCAGCCGGTAGGCCTTCGGCTGCACCGTCGCCTTCGGGTAGGCGACCCCGTTGACGATGGGGGTGTCGTTGAACTGCTCCATCCCCATCGAGATGTTCGGCGTGCCGGGGATCTTCTCCGGCTCGCAGAACGGGTCGGTGTCGTACTGCCACGTCGACGGGTCGTCGAGGTTGCAGCTCGCGTCGTAGTACGGGTTGTCGATCGGCCCGTGCTTGATGTCCGAGGCCGGTGGCCAGAACCACGGTCCGTACATCCAGCGCCCGTAGGCGCTCATGCCCGACGGGTCGCCCGGGTTCTGCGCCGGCATGTAGACGTGGTGGTACCAGAAGCTGCCCTTGGTGCCCCACTTGGCGCTGTCCCACGTCGGGTCCTGGCCGTACTTCGTGATCTTGCCGTCGACGACGGTGTCCTTCAGCTGCTCGTCCCCCGGCACGAAGGTCCGGTCCTGGACGATAAGTGGGAGGGTCTCGTCGGCGCCCGGGATGGTCCCGTCGTCGACCAGCTTCTGCTCCACGGCGTCGGTGATCGTGTAGCCCGCAGCCTCACCGGCGTAGACGTTCAGCCGGGTGATGCCCCACGAGTGGTCGTGGTAGAACATCATCCGCGCGCTCTGCTGGTTGGTGTAGTAGAACGTCGAGCAGCCGTCGTCCTTCGGGGCACACTTCTCGGCGCCGGCCGCGTCCTGCATGTCCGGCACGTTGCGCACGCTCACGCCCTCCGGCCACGGGGTGTTCTCGCCGGCGGGAGTGACCCACTGGTGCGGCGTACCGTCGCTGATCCACGGGGTGATGCCACCGTGCAGGTGCAGGGTGGCCCGGTTGTCCTTGAAGCACATGTCGCTCTTCGGGTCGCTCGCGGTGCACGACGGGTTGCGGACCTCGTCCATCACGCTGCCCTCGTCCGTCGGGGCGGCCATGTTCATCGGGCCCATGCCGGACCCCATGCCGGTGCTGTCGGTGGGCAGGAAGAGGTCACCGGCCGCACCGTTCGGCAGCAGGTTGCGGAAGGTGATCCGCACCGGGCGGTTCTTGTGCGCCGAGATGACCGGGCCCAGCCACTGCGGTGAGGTGACGCCGGTGTAGCCGGGGATCGGCACCCGGTCGCCGTTCAGCAGCTCGTTGTA
>DASSLA010000197.1:0-6894 GCA_035689885.1 Marmoricola sp.
CAGGTCGGAGATCTTGCGCATCACCTTCGCGGCCTGCTCGCGCGGTCTCCGCAGCGGTGCCGCCGGCACCACGGTCGCGCCCACCAACGCCACCGAGCCCCCGATCAGGGCATCGGTCCAGCGCAGGAAGGCGTCGCCCGCGGACGGCACCAGGGCGCTGACCACGATCGCCTGGATGGCCGCCTGGTTGACGAAGATCGTCCCCTGGTCGAGCAGCAGCGCAACCACCATCGCGAGAGACACGATCAAGGTCATCTGCCACGCGCCGTTGCCCATCAGATAAGTGATCAGGTCGCCGAGGAAGACCCCGATCGCGACGCCCACCGTCACCTCGATGACCCGTCGGTGACGCTGGCCGTAGGAGGTGCCGAGGCTGACCACGGCGGCGATCGGCGCGAAGAACGGGGTGTCGTGGTTGAGCAGGTCGGCAGCGATGAACCACGCGACCCCGGCCGCGACGGCGCACTGGCCCACCTGCCAGCCCTTGGAACGCAGCCGGGCGATGCGCGCCCGCACCGAGGTGCGTCCACGCGACATCGCCTGCCCGAGCTGGGGCGGGGTACGTCCGGCCACACCCCTACTCGCGGAGCGTGGAGCCACGGCCGTGCAGCATCGTGAGCACCTGCGTCAGCTGCTGGTCCGCCTTCGCGGTCCGGCCGAACGAGGTGAGGGTGAGCGCCGGCTTGAACCGCTGCCGCGCCACGGACTTGGCGTAGGTGAACTCCTTGAGCCCGTCCGGCCCGTGGATCCGGCCGAAGCCGGAGTCGCCCACGCCCCCGAACGGCAGCGACGGCACTGCGGCGAAGGAGATCACGGAGTTGATCGAGGTCATCCCCGAGCGGATGGCGGACGCGATCTCGCCGGCGCGTTCCTTGCCGAAGACGGTCGAGCCGAGTCCGTAGCGGCTGGCGTTGGCCCGGCGGACGGCCTCGTCCATGTCGGTCACGCGTGTGACCGTGACCGTGGGTCCGAAGGTCTCCTCCTGCACGGCCCGCGCGTCCTCCGGTACGTCGACCAGGATCGTGGGCTGGACGTAGCGCTCCCCCACTGCATCGGGACCGCCGAGCACGGCGCGGCCGCCGCGGGCGAGGGCGTCCTCGATGTGCTCGCGGATGATGCCGAGCTGCTCGGGCATGGTGATGGGGCCGATCTTCGCGTCCACGTCGTCGTCCCCGCGGACCTCACGGGCCTTGTCGACGAGCCGAGTCAGGAACTCGTCGTACACCCGGTCGTGGACGTAGATGCGCTCCACGCCGGTACAGGTCTGGCCGGCGTTGGAGCAGGCTCCCCACAGCGCGGCGTCGGCCGCGGCCTCGACGTCGGCATCGGCGTCGACCAGCATGGCGTCCTTGCCCCCGGCCTCGATCAGCACCGGGGTCAGGGTCTCGGCACAGGCAGCCATCACCCGCTTGCCGGTTTCCGGTGAGCCGGTGAACGCGACCTTGTCGACGCCCGAGCGGCACAGCGCCGCCCCGGTCTCGCCGAAGCCGGTGACGACCTGGAGGACGGGGTGCTCGGGCACCACCTCGGCGAAGGTGGCGGCCAGCCACTGGCCCACGCCGGGCGTGAGCTCGCTGGGCTTGAACACCACGGCGTTGCCGGCGGCGAGGGCGTAGGCGATCGAACCCATCGGGGTGAAGACCGGGTAGGTCCACGGCCCGATCACCCCGATGACGCCGAGCGGCTTGTACTCCACGGTGGCGCCCACATTGGCCATCAGCAGCCCCGAGGGACGGCGGCGCCGGCGCAGCACCTTCTCCGCGTGCTTCGCCGCCCAGGCCAGGTGGTCGATGGTGAGGGCGATCTCGAGGGTGGCGTCGCTGTGCGGCTTGCCGGTCTCCAGGTGCATCAGGTCGGCCAGCTGGGCGATGCGTCGGGTGATCACGCCCTTCCACGCCGTGAGCCGCGCCTCGCGCTCGTCGTACGTCAGGGCGCTCCACCAGGCCGAGGCGTCTCGCGCACGGGTCACGGCTGCGCCGACGTCCTCGGCGCTGTGCACCGGGTGGGTGCCGACGACGTCGCCGGTGCGTGGGCTGAGCGAGTCGAACGTCTCGGTCGCGGTCGCGGCGTCCGGCACGACGGGGCCGCCGTCCGTGGCTGGGCGGGTGTCGGTGGTCATCGTGTGCTCCTGATCAGGTCGGACGCCTTCTCGGCGATCATCACGGTCGGTGCGTTGGTGTTGCCGCGGGGTACGGCTGGCATCACGGAGGCGTCCACGACCCGCAGACCGTCGACGCCGCGCACCCGGAGGTCGGGGTCGACGACCGCCTCCTCGCCGGAGCCCATCGCGCAGGTCGAGACGGGGTGGTAGAGCGTCTGGGTCCAGGTGCGGATGTGCTCGAGCAGGTCCTCGTCGGTCGGGTCGCTCGGCAGCTGCCAGGGCTCGTCGAGGTGCTGCGCCAGCGGCCCGTTGGTGCAGATCTCCCACAGCCGCCGGGTGCCGGCGAGCATCGTGTCGAGGTCGGCCCCGTCGTCGAAGTAGGCCGCGTCGATCTCGGGGTGCCAGGCCGGGTCGGCCGAGCGCAGCGTCAGCGACCCGCGGCTGCGCACCGACACGAGCGTGGGCGCGGCGGTGAACATCCGCCGGGTCGGCTCACGCAGGCCGTTGTCGTAGAAGCCCGCCGGCGCGACGTGGTACTGGATGTCGGGCGCGGGGAGGTCGTCCCTGGTGCGCAGGAAGCCGCCGCCCTCGCCGACGTTGGAGGAGAGCGGGCCGGTCCCGCGCGCCTTCCAGCGCAGCAGGTTGCGCACGTTGGAGAACTCGACCAGGTCGGTGGTACCGCGGGTGTACCAGATCACCGGGGTCGCGGGGTGGTCCTGGAGCCGCTGGCCGACCCCGGGGAGGTCTGCGACCACGTCGATGCCGTGCTCCCGCAGCTGGGCCGCCGGCCCGATGCCGGAGAGCAGCAGCAGGTGCGGGCTGTTGACCGCGCCCCCGCACAGCAGCACCTCGCGGCCGGCCTCGGCGGTGACCTCGTGGCCGTGGTGTCGGTAGACGACGCCCGTGGCGCGCTCGCCCTGCATGACGACGCGGGTGGCGAAGGCGCCGGTGACCACGTCGAGGTTGTCGCGCTCGCGGGCCGGCGCGAGGTAGGCGTCGTTGACCGACCAGCGGCGGCCGTTCCTGCAAGTGACCTGGTAGAGCCCGGCGCCCTCCTGCTCGGGGCCGTTGAAGTCGTCGGTGGGCTTCAGGCCCGCGTGCACGGCGCTGTCGACCCACAGGCGGGTGAGCTCGTGGGTGTAGCTCCGGTCCTCCACGTGCAGCGGGCCGTCCTGCCCGTGCCAGGGGCCGCCGAGCCTGGTGTTGCCCTCCGCCTTGATGAAGTACGGCAGGACGTCGTCGTACCCCCACCCGGCGGCGCCGTGCTCGTCGCGCCACGCGTCGTAGTCGGCGCGGTTGCCGCGGATGTAGATCATCGCGTTCATCGACGAGCAGCCGCCGAGCGCCTTCATCCGCGGCCAGTAGGCACGACGGTTGTGCAGCTGCTTCTGCTCGGTGGTGGTGTAGTTCCAGTCCCACCGGGTCTTGAACAGCGCGGGGAACGCCGCCGGCATCGAGATCTCGTCGGCGTCCGCCTCCGGCCCGGCCTCCAGCAGCAGCACCCGCACTCCCGGGTCCTCGCTCAGCCGGGCGGCGAGGACGGCCCCCGCGCTTCCCGCTCCGACGATGACGTAGTCGTGCGCAGTGCTGCTCGCCACGGGTCCTCCTGAGCTCGTCGGGTCCCTCGGGCAGAACGTACACCGGGGCGCAGGTAGCGTCGCTGGTCATCCGGACCCTGACCCGCAAGGATCAGGTCCACCCGAGGAAAGGTGCACCGTGGCTGTTCCGATCGACCCGACCTCTGCCGCCTTCCTGTACGCCGAGAACCGACAGATGCCCATGCACGTGGGCGGGCTGCAGCTGTTCGAGAAGCCGGCCGACGCCGGCCGCGACTACACGCGCCACCTCTACGAGTCGATGTCGGAGTCGCGCGAGATCGCGCCGCTCTTCCTCAAGCGTCCGGTCCGTGGACTGTCCAGCGCCGGGCAGTGGGTCTGGAAGGAGGACGACCACTTCGACCTCGAGTACCACTTCCGGCACAGCGCGCTGCCCAAGCCGGGACGAGTCCGTGAGCTGCTCGAGCTGTGCTCGCGGCTGCACAGCACCCGCCTCGCCCGGGAGCGCCCGCTGTGGGAGGCCCACCTGATCGAGGGACTGCGCGACGGCCGGGTGGCGCTCTACACCAAGCTGCACCACGCCCTGGTCGACGGGGTCTCCGCGATGCGGCTGATGCAGAGCGTGATGACCACGGACCCCGACAAGCGGGGCATGCCCGCGATGTGGGCGGCGCGACCGGGGCCGAAGGCCGAGAAGGCGCGCGAGGAGGCGGAGCACAGCCTGAACCGCGTCCCGCTGGACGCGATGCGCTCCGCGCTCGGCATCACCGCCGACGCGGCGGGGCTGCCCGGAGCGCTCGTCAAGACGCTCAAGCACGGCCTGCGCAACGAGACCTCGGCGCTGTCCCTCCACGCCCCGCGGACGATGTTCAACACCAACATCACCGGCTCGCGGCGATTCGCCGCGCAAGACTGGCCGATCGAGCGGCTGCGCGCCATCGGCAAGGCCACCGGCACGACGGTCAACGACGTGGTCCTCGCGATGTGCTCGGGCGCCGTACGCACCTATCTGATCGAGCACAACGCGCTGCCGGACTCGACCCTGGTCTCCATGGTGCCCGTGGGGCTGAAGGCCAAGGAGTCCCAGTCGGCCTCGTCGAGCGGCGGCAACGCCGTCGGCGCGGTGATGGTCAAGCTCGGCACCGACCTCGAGGACCCCGCGGACCGGCTCTCGTCGATCCACAAGTCGATGCAGACCGGCAAGCAGGCGCTCAGCTCGATGTCGCCCCTGCAGATCACCGCGATGAGCGCCCTCGGGATGGCGCCGTCGATCATCACCCCGATGCTGCGCCTGCAGGGCATCGTCCGGCCCCCGTTCAACCTGATCATCAGCAACGTGCCGGGCCCGCGGTCGCCGCAGTACCTCAACGGGGCACGGATGACCGGCAGCTACCCGTTGTCGATCCCGATCAACGGGATGGCGCTCAACATCACCTGCAACAGCTATGCCGAGGACATGGACTTCGGGCTGACCGGGTGTCGCCGCAGCGTGCCGCACCTGCAGCACCTGCTGACCCACCTCGACGACGAGCTGGCGGCGCTGGAGAAGGCCGCGGGAGTCTGAGGGTCAAGCTTTTCGGGGAGGCCTCAGGCGGCGGACGCGACCACGTCGCCCGCAGCGGCGGTCGTCGCCTCGACCGCCTCGAGGGCGACCTCCTCGGCCGCGACCTGGTCGCTGACCTCGCGCAGCACGCCGGACAGCGGGACGTCGAGGGCCTCGCACAGCGCCTGGAGCAGCTCGGAGGACGCCTCCTTCTGGCCGCGCTCGATCTCGGAGATGTAGCCCAGGCTCACCCGGGCGGAGGTGGAGAGCTCACGCAGGGTCATGCCCTGGCGCACGCGCTCGGCCCGCAGGACGTCACCGAGCGACGCGCGGAACAGCAACGTCCCTTGACCCATGTCGTGCTCCTCTTCGGTGTCTGTGCGGGACAACGCTACCGGGCGGGTGGTTCTTCCCACGGGGCATCCCATGGATGCCGTGCTCGCGTCCGGGTCCGCGTCACCCCTCGGCTCACCCCTCGGCTCACCCCTCGGCTCACCCCTCGGCTCGCCCCTCGGCTCACCCCTCGGTGAGCTCGTCGTCGAGCCCCTTCTCGATGGCGTAGCGCACGAGCTGGACCCGGTTGTGCAGCTGCAGCTTGCGCAGGGTGTTCTGCACGTGGTTCTGCACGGTGCGGTGGGAGAGGAACAGCCGCTCGGCAATCTGCTTGTAGGACATCCCCTTGGCCACCAGGCGCAGCACCTCGGTCTCGCGCTCGGTCAGGCGTGGCGCCCCGTTGTCACGGTCTGCCGCGGGAGCATCTGAGAGCCGGCGGTACTCCCCCAGCACGAGGCCCGCGAGCCCGGGGGTGAAGACGGTGTCCCCCTGCGCGACCCGTCGTACGGCGTCCAGCAGCTCGGCCCGGGAGGCGGACTTCACCAGATAGCCCGTCGCCCCCGCCTTGACCGCCTCGAGCACGTCCTGCTGCTCGCCGCTCGCCGACAGGATCAGGACGCGCACCCTGGGGTCCTGCTTCACCACCTGCGCGGTGACCTCGACCCCGTTGGGCTCCGGGATCTGCAGGTCGAGCACAAGCACGTTGGGCTTCGCCGCCGGAAACCGGGTGATCGCCTCGGTGCCGTCGGCGGCGGTCGCGACCACGTCGAAGCCGGCCTCGGTGAGGTCCCGCGCCACACCCTCCCGCCACATCGGGTGGTCGTCCACGACCATGACGCGCAGCTTGTCCTCCACGGGAGGGACCCTAACGGGGTGGTCCCGTCTGGGTCGGTGTTCTGGCTCCTCGGCTCACCGTCCGCTGTGGCTGGGGTCGCCTTCTCGATTGGCGAGGTTGCTGTCGGCTGCTCTCGCCGGACGTGCCCGGCGCTGGTTCTCGCCTTGCGGTCGCTCGGCGTCGACGGCTTGTGGTCGGGGTGGACCTTGGGCTCCGTCTGTGGCGGCCGTCCGCAGTTCTGGCCCCAGCCGGTCGCCCTTTGCACAGCTGGGGCCGCACTCCCGGGTTCCTCTTCCGGTCGCGGGTCGGCCGCTCGTCCGCCGCAGTCCCGCTGCCTCCTGATCACTTGTGCGGCAGCCAGCGGGCCGGTCCCTCCGGCGGTCGTGCGGCCGCGGGCCGCACTTTCCCGACCCTTCCCTCCCGCCAGCTTGAGTGGCGTCGAAAGATCTCCGAGCTTCTTTTCCCCAGACCCCTGAATTCCCCTGTTCATGGGGGTTTCAGTGTCAGTGCTCGGTGCTTGACTTCA
>DASSLA010000198.1:0-31887 GCA_035689885.1 Marmoricola sp.
GAGCTGTGGCTCTCCGCAGCCGCGGTGTGGGGGCTGGGTCAGCTGTTCGTGGACGCGCGGGGTGGCACGTGGGCCCATGCGGCCGGGCTCGTCGTACTCGTCCTCGCCGCGGGCGTCGTCACGCTCCGGCTGCGGCCGGGCCGCGGCGCGGGGTGACCCTCAGTACCAGTTGTTGGCCTGGGAGTGGCCCCAGGCGGAGCAGGCCGAGCCGTAGCGGTCGCGGATGTAGCCGAGGCCCCAGCGGATCTGCGTCTCGGCGCTGTCCTCCCAGTTGGGGCCGGCCGAGGCCATCTTGGAGCCGGGCAGCGCCTGCGGGATGCCGTACGCCGAGGAGCTCGGGTTGTCGGCGTGGATGTCCCAGCCCGACTCCTTCTCCCAGAGGCTGTCGAGGCAGTCGAACTCGGAGGGGTTGAGGCCGTACTTGGGCATCAGGGCGCTGGCCAGCGACTTCGGGTCGGCGACGCTGAGGTCCTCGGTGCGGGTGACGGCCTTCCCGTTCGCGGTGGCGAGGGCGCGGACCTTGGTGCGGTCAGCGGTTGCGCGGCGGTCGGCCGACGAGCGGGACGCGCGCTGCTCGCGCTCGGCGAGCGCCTCCTGGGTCAGCTGCTCGGACCCGTCGTCACCGACGGCGGTGAGCGCGGCGGCTGCGTTGTCGGCGGGCGCGGAGTCGGCCATCACGCCGCTGGACACGACAATGCCAGTCGCTGCGACGGCGACACCGGAGGCGAGGACCGCCTGGCGCAGGCTCACGCGGACAGACGAAGGACGGCGTGGTGCGGCGTGCTTTCCAGACAAGATGGACCCAAACGGGGGTTGACGACAGGGACGTCAGCCGCGTCCTCGGGGGAATGCACCGGGGCAAGTGGTGCGCAGGACGGGTGGGGGAAGAAGAGCCACCATCCCCCATCAATCGGACAGTTTCAAGTTGAAGCACCCGTGCCTGTGCGTGAGGCTGCGCACACCCTCGACCGCGGGCTCCGCACCCACGTGCCGGCCGCAACCATGGCGGCGCTCCTCACATCGTGACGTGCTCCAGCATCTCCGTCACCAGCGCCGCGATCGGGGACCGCTCGGACCGCGTGAGGGTCACGTGGGCGAACAGCGGGTGGCCCTTGAGCCGGTCCACGACCGCGACCACCCCGTCGTGTCGCCCGACCCGGAGGTTGTCCCGCTGCGCGACGTCGTGGGTGAGCACGACCTTGGAGTTCGCGCCCATTCGCGACAGCACGGTCAGCAGCACGTTGCGCTCCAGCGACTGCGCCTCGTCGACGATCACGAACGCGTCGTGCAGCGAACGCCCGCGGATGTGGGTCAGCGGCAGCACCTCGAGCATCCCGCGGTCGAGCACCTCGTCGACCACGTCGGAGGTGGTGATCGCGCCGAGCGTGTCGAAGACCGCCTGGCCCCAGGGCGACATCTTCTCGGACTCGCTGCCGGGCAGGTAGCCGAGCTCCTGGCCACCCACTGCGAACAGCGGGCGGAACACGACGACCTTCTTGTGCTGGCGGCGCTCGAGCACCGTCTCCAGCCCGGCGCACAGCGCCAGCGCGGACTTGCCGGTGCCGGCCCGGCCGCCGAGGGAGACGATCCCGACCTCCGGGTCGAGCAGCAGGTCGAGCGCGATCCGCTGCTCGGCGGAGCGGCCGTGGATGCCGAACGCCTCGCGGTCGCCGCGCACGAGGTGCACGCGCTTGTCGGACTTCACCCGGCCCAGCGCGCTGCCGCGCTCGGAGACCAGCACGAGGCCGGTGTGGCAGGGCAGCTCGCGAGCTTCGTCGAGGTCGATCACCTGGTCGTCGTACAGCTCGTCGAGGTCGGCGCCGGCCACCTCGAGCTCCTGCATGCCGGTCCAGCCGGCGTCGGACTCGTGCACCTGCTCGCCGCGGTACTCCGCCGCGTCGAGGCCCACCGCGGAGGCCTTGATCCGCAGCGGCAGGTCCTTGGAGATCAGGGTGACCCGGTGACCCTCGTCGGCGAGGTTGCGGGCAACGGCGAGGATGCGGGTGTCGTTGTCGCCGAGGCGGAAGCCGGACGGCAGCGAGCCGGGGTCGGTGTGGTTGAGCTCGACACGGACCGTGCCGCCCTCCTCGCCGATCGACACCGGCTCGTCGAGCCGGCCGGCCTGGACACGGAGCTCGTCGAGCATGCGCAGCGCGGAGCGCGCGAAGTAGCCCAGCTCGGGATGGTGCCGCTTGCCCTCGAGCTCGGTGATCACCACCACCGGGAGCACCACCTCGTGCTCCGCGAACCGCCTCATCGCCCCCGGGTCGGCCAGCAGGACCGACGTGTCGAGGACGTAGGTACGCCGGCCGTCGTCAGCGGGCGAGTTCTGGGCAGTCGAGCTCGAGGCGGACGTGCTCTCGGTGGTGCGCTTCCCTGTTGCCACGGGTTCCCCTTGTGACCGGTGCGCGCACTCGTGCGCCCCGGTCCGCTAGACGTGCTCGGACCGGGACTGGCGCCGGGAGGCCGAGTGCTGGCCCCCGGTGGTGCTGTGGCCGTGATCGCTCACGAACTTCGCCCTCCTGGTATCGCCCTGCTTCCCCACAGGTCGACACCCGAAACGTACGACGCCCGCGCGGGCGCGCCCGGACGACACGCCCTAGCGCGGGGTGGGCTGGTCTGGTCCGGACGAAACGTCCGCTCAGGCCCCGAACCGGCGCTCGCGCTCGGCGTACGCGCGGACCGCGCGCAGGAAGTCGACCCGGCGGAAGTCGGGCCAGTAGGCCTCGCAGAAGTAGAACTCGCTCTGCGCGCTCTGCCACAGCAGGAAGCCGCCGAGACGCTGCTCGCCGCTGGTCCGGATGACGAGGTCGGGGTCGGGTTGCCCCTTGGTGTAGAGGTGTTCGGCGATGTGCTCGACGTCGATGACCTCGGCGAGCTCCTCCAGCGAGGTGCCCCTGGCGGCGTGCTCGTGCAGCAACGAGCGCACGGCGTCCGCGATCTCCCGGCGCCCGCCGTACCCGACGGCGATGTTGACCAGCAGCCCGTCGACGTCGCGCGTGGACTCGGCTGCTTCCTTGAGCCGCTCGGCCACCGGGGTCGGCAGCAGGTCGAGCGCGCCCACCGGGTGCAGCCGCCAGCGGCGCTGCTCCGCGAGGGTCTCCACGGCATCACCGATGATCCCGAGCAGCGAGTCGAGCTCGGGAGCCGGCCGGTTCAGGTTGTCGGTGGAGAGCAGCCACAGTGTGACCACCTCGACCCCGATCTCCTCGCACCAGCCGAGCATGGGCTCGATGTTGGCCGCGCCCGCCCGGTGGCCGTGCGCGGTCTCGGCCCCGACGGTCTTCGCCCAGCGCCGGTTGCCGTCGAGCATCACCCCGACGTGCTTGGGGATCCGGTCGGCCGGGAGGTGGCGGGTGAGGCGTGCTTCGTACGCCGGGTAGAGCACCTTGCGCAGTCCGCGTTTCCAGTCCGCCACGGATGCGACTGTACTCGTGGGCGTGGTTGTGATGCCTGACTCGATTTGGATTGCCGCGGCCGCCGCGTGGGTATGTTGCCTGCATGCCCAGCAGTGCCCGCCCGTCTGTCCAAGAGGGGCGTCGGCGCGAGCACCCGCTCCAGGAACGCGTCGGCGAGAACGCTCACGAAGCGGCCGAGCACGTCCGCCACAAGGTGCGCTACGTCAAGGACGAGGTCAAGCCTCGCCTGCGCGGGTGGCTCCACGCCGGCACCACTCCACTCGCCCTCGCCGCCGGCATCGTGCTGGTGGTGCTCTCACCGACCGTCCAGACCACCGTGGGGTCGGCGATCTTCGCCGGCACCGCGCTGCTGCTGTTCACGGTCTCGGCGATCTACCACCGCGGCAACTGGTCCGAGCGAACGTGGTCGTTTCTCCGCCGGTTCGACCACTCCAACATCTTCCTGCTGATCGCCGGCTCCTACACGCCCTTCACGCTGATCCTGCTCGAGGGCACCCAGCGCACCGTGCTGCTCAGCATCGTGTGGACGGCCGCGACCCTGGGCGTGCTGTTCCGGATCTTCTGGACCGACGCGCCGCGCTGGATCTACACCCCGATCTACGTCGGCCTCGGCTGGGTCGCGGTCTTCTACGCGGGCGACTTCGCCTCCGAGGGGCACCCGTCGGTGATCATCCTCGTCGCCGTCGGCGGGCTGCTCTACACCTTGGGCGGCGTCGTCTACGGCTTCCGCAAGCCCGACCCGTTCCCGACCTGGTTCGGGTTCCACGAGGTGTTCCACAGCTTCACCATCGCGGCGTTCGTGTGCCACTACGTGGCTGCATCGATCGCGACGTACTCCCTGCGCTGAGCCCCCGGCGCTGAGCTCAGGCGGAGGCCACCGCGCCCAGCGCACCGGCGAGCTCACCCGGATCGGTGACCGGCCGCTCGCAGACGAAGCCACGACAGACGTACGCCGCCGGCCGACCGTCCACGACGTCCCGGTCCCGCATCAGCGGGACCGAGCTGGCGCCCGGCTCGGTGGCCACGACCACCGACCCGAACGGCGCCTGACGCCGCGCGACGCGCTCCAGCTCGTCGCGCTCCGCCCCCGCCGGTCCGACCACCGCGACCTCGACCGGTCCGTCGAGCGCGGTGACCGCGGCCGCGAGCGACCAGCCGGCGAACCGGGGTGCGGAGTCCGCGATCCGCCGCGACACCTCCAGCGCCCGCTCGGCGCTCTCCCGGTGCGGACCGGAACCGGTCAGCGCCGCGTAGGAGAGCAGCGCGTGGACCATCGACGAGTGGCCACTGGGGCTGGCGTTGTCCGAGGGGTCGCGCGGGCGCACCAGCAGCGCTTCGGCGTCGTCGGCGGTGTCGTGGAACCCGCCGTCGGGCGCGGCGAAGTGGGCCAGCGCAGTGTCCAGCAGCTCGCCCGCGCGGTTGACCCAGTGCCCCTCGCCGGTGGCGCAGCCGAGCGCGAGGAACGCCGTGGCGAGACAGCCGTAGTCCTCGAGCACGCCGGCGTGCGCACCGGCGACACCGTCTCGGGACACCCGCAACAGCCGCCCGTCGCGCACGTGCACGTTCGCGAGGAAGTCGCCGCACCGCACCGCCGCCTCGACGTACTCCGGGACGCCGAGCATCGTGCCGGCGTCGACCAGGCCGGCGATCGCCAGCCCGTTCCAGGCCGCCACCACCTTGTCGTCACGTTCGGGGCGCACCCGCCGGGCCCGGGCCTCGAAGAGTCGCTCGCGACACGTCTCCCAGCGCGCGTGGTCCTCCGGCGGTGCCGGCATCTGCAGCGTGGAGGTGCCGTGCTCGAAGGTGCCTGACTCGGTCACGCGCAGCAGCTCCGCGGCCCAGGCGCCGTCCTCCTCGCCGAGCACCTCGACCAGCTGGGCAGGGGTCCAGACGTAGTAGGTGCCCTCGGCGCCCTCGGAGTCGGCGTCCAGCGCGGAGGCGAAGGCACCCTCGGTGGTGCCGAGGTCGGCGAGGAGGAAGTCGGCGGTGCCGAGCGCCACCCGGGCGGCCTGCTCGTCGTCGTGCCGCGCGGCCCAGTGGGTGTAGACCGACAGCAGCTGGCCGTTGTCGTAGAGCATCTTCTCGAAGTGCGGGACCACCCAGCCGCGGTCGACGCCGTAGCGCGCGAAGCCCCCGCCGAGCTGGTCGTGGATGCCGCCGGCCGCCATCGCCGCGAGGGTCTTCCCGGCCATCGCGGTGGCCTCGTCGCCGGTCGGTCCCGGCGGGACCCGCAGCAGGAACTCCAGGAGCATCGAGGGCGGGAACTTCGGCGCCTGCCCGAACCCGCCGTGCACCGCGTCGAAGTCCTTCCGCAGCCGGGCCACGGTCGCCTCGATCGCGGCCTGGTCGAACGCCGGGCCGCCGCCGAGGTCGGTGGCGCGCGACAGCGCCTCCCGGATCCGTGTCGAGGCGGACGCCACCTCGTCGCCACGGTTGGTCCACGCGTCGTGGAGCGCCTCGAGGAGCTGGCGGAAGCTCGGCTGCCCGTGCCGGGGCGTGTCCGGGAAGTAGGTGCCCGCGAAGAAGGGGCTGCCGTCGTGGTCGAGCACGCACGTCATCGGCCAGCCACCCTGCCCGGTGAGCGCGACGGTGGCCTGCATGTAGACCGCGTCGACGTCGGGCCGCTCCTCCCGGTCGACCTTGACCGCGACGTAGTGCTCGTTGAGGTAGGCCGCGGTCTGCTCGTCCTCGAAGGACTCGTGCGCCATCACGTGGCACCAGTGGCAGGCGGCGTACCCGACGCTCAGCAGCACCGGCACGTGGCGGCGGCGCGCCTCGGCGAAGGCGTCCTCGCCCCACTCCCACCAGTCGACGGGGTTGTCCTTGTGCTGCAGGAGGTACGGCGAGGTGGCGGACGCGAGTCGGTTGGCCATCTGATCAGCGTGCCACCCGGGCAAGCGCTCAGCGGGCGTGGGCGAGACCGGAGCCGCTCTGGGTGGCGCGGTAGTGGGTCGGCGAAACACCGTACTGCGCCCGGAACGCCTGACGCAGCGTCTCGGGAGCCCCGAACCCGCACCGGTTGGCGATCGCCTCCACCGTCAGGTCGGTCGTGGTGAGCAGCTGGGCCGCCGCGGCGGTGCGGGGCCCGCCGGACGAAGCGCCCCGGGGTGAGGCCGGTCGCGATGCTCGTCGTACTGCTCCGCCGCAGGCACGAGTACGCCCAGTGCTGAGACCCGCTTCATGGCCGATGACCTTGGCCCCTGTCGCCGAGAGCCCGGCACGGGCATCCTCTTCATGAGGAGGATGAGGCCGATGTTGGTGCACGACGTGATGACGAGCGACCCGATCACGGTCACCCCGGGGACGACGGTCAAGGAGACGGTCGCGACCCTCGCCCGCCACCGGATCTCGACGCTGCCCGTCGTGGACACCGACGGTCACCTGCGCGGCATCGTCACCGAGGCGGACCTGCTCGAGGACGCGTTCGCCCACGACCCGCGGGCCCACCTGATGCCACCGAAGCAGGACCTGCGGGTGCCGCCCAGGTTCGTCTCCGAGGTGATGACCTCGCCGGCGGTCGCCGTCCACCCCTCCACCGACGTCGCCGAGGCCGCCGAGACGCTCATCACCCGCGGCTTCAAGAGCATGCCGGTCGTCGACGAGCACCACCGCCTGCTCGGCGTGGTCAGCCGCAGCGACCTGATCCGCAGCCGGGCGCGCGAGGACGGCGAGGTGGCCAGCGACATCGACCAGATCCTCGGCACCCTCGGCCACGACGACTGGATCGTTCAGGTCCGGGAGGGGGTCGTCTCCATCGACGGTCCGACCACGCCCAAGGAGCGCTCCCTCGCGGAGAGCGCCGCGAGCAACGTCGCGGGGGTGGTCCAGGTCAGGGTGCGCACGCCATGACCGCCCTGCAGCCCGCCGCACCCGCCGCCGGGACACCACGCGTACGGCGGCACTGGGGCGGTCCCGCGGTCGGCTGCTTCTTCCTGTTCACCAGCGGCGTGCACCTGGGCATCGTCGCCGCGGACACCGAGTTCTACCGGCCCTTCGCCGACGAGGCCCTGTTCGCATTCGTCCGCGACGGGTGGCAGGACGTCTTCATGGCCCAATCGGCCCTCTTCGGGCTGCTGCTGATGGTCGGCGAGTGCACCCTCGGGCTCCTGCTGCTGCGCGGTGGGATGGCCGCACGGGTCGGCTGGATCGGCGTGATCGCCTTCCACATCCTGCTGATGCTGTTCAGCTTCGGCATCTGGGTGTGGTCGATCCCCGCGCTCGTCCTGCTGGTGTGGCTGGCCCGCAAGGACGTCGGCGCCTGGCGCTGAGACCCCGGGCTGCTGGCGCGGGCTGGTCGGTCTCGTCGTCGTACGTCGCCGTGCCTGCCTAGGGACGATCGGGCAATTCGGGCGGTCGAGCCGTGCACAACTTGGCCCGGCGTACCAATGCATTGGCCGATCGACGTGAGTTTCACCGGGCGGCCGGTGAAACCTGCCGACCCCTCCCTCAGTCCTCGGCAGGCGGCAGCACCATCACCGGCGCGAGGCTCTCGCGCAGCAGCGCCCGGGCCGTGCCGCCGAGGTGACCGACCGGGAAGGCGTGCCGGCGGCGGGCGATGACCATCAGGCCGGCGCTGGCGGAGGCGTCGCGGAGCACCTGGGCCGGCTGGCCGTGCACGACCACGACGTCCACCTCCGGTGTGCCCTCCCGCATGGCCTCGGTGGCATCGGCCACCGCGTCGTCGATCTCGGCCGTCGCGCGCACCCGCCACTCCTCCTCGCCGATCCGGTCGACGATCAGGTCGTCGTACCCGCTGGGCAGCTCCCAGGCGTGCACCAGGGTCAGCCCGGCACCACGTGCCTGCGCGACCTCGAGGGCGTTCCGCACCAGCGCGTGCGAGTGGGCGGGGTCCTTGATGCCCACGACGACGCGGGCCGGTGAGGCGGGCGCATCCCACTCGGGCGGCACCGCCACGACCGGGGTGGTCGCGTGGGCGGCGACGCCGGCCAGCGTCGAACCGGTGACGAGCCGGCGGACAGCGGCGTGGCGCTCGTGCCCGACCACCACCATCCGGGCCTCCTCCGCGGCCTTCATCAGCGCCGGGATGCGCGGCCCGTCAAGGAGCACGGTCTCCACCAGGGCTTGGTCGAGCAGCTTCTCGGCCTGACGCTGCGACTCGGTGAGCACGCGCCGCGAGATCTCGGCGAGGTCGTCGGGCGGCAGCAGCGGCAGCATCGGCGCCATCGGCACGTAGCTCGGCACCACGTGGGCGAGGCAGATGCCAACGCCGAGCCGCTGGGCCTCGTGCGCGGCGTAGCGGATCGCGGCGTCGCTGGCCCGCGAGCCGTCGACGGCGACCAGGATCGGCAGGGCGGGGGCAGGCATGGTGGCTCCTTCCGAGGGCATCCGTCTTCACGGGCCCACCCTCACGATGCCGCCGCCGCGGACCGGGACACAGGGCCCATCGCACTGCCACCGAGGGACCTTCGCCCCTCGGGACCAACCGTCGACCTCGTACCGTGGAAGCATGGCCACGATCGAGCTGACCGCGGAGAACTTCGAGAAGAGCGTCGCCGAGCACGACATCCTGCTCGTCGACTTCTGGGCGAGCTGGTGCGGTCCGTGCCGTCAGTTCGCACCCACCTACGAGGCCGCCTCGGAGGCCAACCCCGACATCACCTTCGGGTCGGTGAACACCGAGGAGCAGCACCAGCTCTCCGCCGCCGCCCAGGTCACCTCGATCCCCACGCTGATGGCGTTCCGCGAGGGGATCCTGGTCTTCAACCAGGCCGGCGCACTGCCCCCGCCGGCGCTCGACCAGCTGATCGCGGCGGTCCGCGACCTGGACATGGAGGTCGTACGCCGGCAGATCCAGGCCGAGCAGGCCAAGGGCTGACAGCGAAGGCTGACCCTGGCGCCGCGTCCTCGCTAACGTCGGACACCTCTGAGAAGCGACGGGCACGGTAGGACGCAGGGGTGAGCCATGGACGCCAACGCCTGGGACGAGCGGTACGCCGCGACCGAGCTGGTGTGGTCGGCGGGGCCCAACCAGTTCGTGGAGCGCGAGGTCGCCGACCTCCCACCCGGGCGGGCGCTCGACCTGGCGTGCGGCGAGGGACGCAACGCGCGCTGGCTGGCCGACCGGGGCTGGCAGGTCACCGCCGTCGACTTCTCCCCTGTCGCGATCGGCAAGGCCCGACAGGTCAGCGACGCGGTCGACTGGCAGGTCGGTGACGCCCTCACCGCCGTGCTGCCCGAGTCGCTCGACCTGGTGGTGATCGCCTACCTGCAGGTCCCGCCGGACGAGCGGCGTACGGCGGTGCGCCGGTCGTTCGACGCGCTCGCCCCGGGCGGGACCCTGCTGGTCGTCGCCCACGACTCCACCAACATCGCCAAGGGCACCGGCGGGCCGCAGGAGCCCGACGTGCTCTTCACCGCCGAGGACGTTTTCGCCGACCTCGCCGGGTGCGACCTCGAGGTGCGACGGGCCGGGCGGGTGGCCCGGGCCGTGCCCGACCCGGACGGCGGCCCGGACCGGACGGCCTGGGACGCGCTGGTCAACGTGGTCCGCAGATGACCCCCACCCAGCTCCGTGCGTTCGCCTGCGTGGTGCGCCACGGGTCGGTCAAGGCCGCCGCCGAGGAGCTGGGCATCACCGAGTCGGCCGTGTCGATGAACCTCCGTCAGCTGCGCAGCGAGTTCGACGACCCGTTGTTCACCCGCACCGCGTCGGGCCTCGCGTTCACCCCCGGTGGCCTCCGCCTGGCCAGCCGCGCCCGGGAGATCCTCGACCTGCAGAGCCGTACGGTCCTCGAGGTGAGCGAGGCCGGCAAGGGCAGGCGACTGCTGCGACTCGCCTCCTCCGCGCTGTTCGCCGAGCACGCCGCCCCGGGTCTGATCGGGCTGTTCACCAGGCGTGCGCGCGACCTCGACGTCGAGCTGAGCGTGCATCCCGTCAGCGAGCTTCCCCAGCTGCTCGCCGGCCGGGCGGTGGACGTCGCGCTCGCGCCGGCGACCCCGGAGGTGCCGGCCACGCTGGTGCAGAAGAGCTTCCTCGGCTTCGACGTCGTGGTGGTCGCCGCCCCTGAGCACCCCTTCTCCTCCGGAACAGTGGGCATCGACGAGCTGGCCGACCAGGTCTGGCACCTCGGCCCCGGGGTGGCCGAGCCTGCCGGCGAGATGGCGAGGATGGTGCACCGGCTGGGCGTGCCGGAGCGCCGGCAGCGGATCTACCAGAGCGACGCCGCCGCCCAGGCCGAGACGCGGCACGGCACCGGCTTGAGCATCGCGCTGGCCTTCACCGTCCGCGAGGACCTTCGCGAGGGCCGGCTGGTCCGCGTCGACGCGCCGCACCTCACCGGCAGGGGGACGTGGGCGACCTGGGCGCTGGCCGGGGGCGAGGGCGAGCGGCGCCGGTCCGCGGCGGCGGAGCTGGTGCGCTTCGTGGGCACCCCCCGGGCGACGCAGGCGATGCTGCGCGGCGAGGGCGCCGAGGTCGGCCGGTTCCGCCCGGCCGTGCACGTCACCCTCTGGAGCTGACCGCGCCGATCGCGGCGAACACGTCCGGCAGCGCCGCGACGGTGTCGCCGGGCAGGAACGCGTCGCAGTGCGGCAGCGCGGCCGCCATCGAGGCGACCAGCGGCTCGAAGCCCGGCACCCCCGAGCGGGGGTTGAGCCACACGACGCGGGCCGCCCGTCGGCGCAGGCGCGCCATCACGTCCCCGAGCTCCTCGGGAGGCCCGCTGTCCCAGCCGTCCGAGGCGATCACCAGCACCCCGCCCCGCAGTCGCGCGCCCTGTCGGGAGGCCAGCAGCTCGCGCAGGGAGTTGCCGAGGTGGGTGCCACCGAACCGGTCGACCACGCGCTCCTCGGCCAGGGTGAGCGCAATCCCGGCCGACCGGTGCACCAGCGCGGGCGTGATCCGGGTGAGGCGGGTGGAGAACGCGAACGTCTCGGCCCGGCCGGTGCGCGCGAACGCCCGCATCAGGTGCAGGTAGGCCGCGGAGTAGGACTGCATCGACGCGCTCACGTCGGTGACCAGGGTCAGCTGGCGCGGCCGGCGCACCGGGCGTTGCCGGCGAATGTCCAGCAACGGCTCGAAGCCCGTACGACGGGACGCCGCGATCGTCTGCCGCAGCGCCACCGGCCCACCCGTGCGCCCCGCGCGGACCCGGCGGCTGGGCCGGGTGGGCCACCGTGGCGACGACCGCTCCAGCCAGCGGCCCAGTGCGTCGAGCTGCTCCGCGTCGAACTCGTCGAACGGGGTGTCGGTGTGGCCGGCGAGCGCACTGGGCAGCAGCTCCGGCAGCAGCACCGGCAGCAGCACCGGCTCCTCCACAGGCTCGTTCGAGGCCGTGGTCCGCGGCAGGGTGTGCCAGGGCAGCCCGCCCTCGGCGTCCGGGCTGCTGGGCGCGGGAGCGCCCGGGACCGAGGCGACCGGACCGGAGGGCATTTCACCCCGGCCGTTCCCGCGGCGTCGTGAGTGCGGGTCCACCCCCAGCTCGCGCCCGAACGCGGCCGCGAAGACCGAGTCGAAGGCCTCGAGGTCGGAGCGGTGCCGCACCAGGGTCACCCGCATGGACCAGTAGAGCTCGTCGAGGGTCGCGGGGTTCACCACCCCCAGCGCGTCGCACAGGTCCGACATCGCGGTCGTCGGCACGCGCGCACCGCGGCGGCGGAGCCGGTTGCCGAACGCCGCTGCGAAGGCCGCGCGGTCGACGCCCGGGAGCAGCACCACGGGGTCAGCCGGCACCGCTCGCCTCGACCTCGCGCAGCACCGTGTCGCGGTCGTCGACGGTCTTGACGACCGCGCCGATGGTGGCGACGACGGTCTCGCGCACCAGCTCGGTGGCGCCCAGCGCGGACAGTGCGGCGACCCAGTTGATGGCCTCGGCCAGGCCAGGCGGCTTGTCCACCTCGAGCGTCCGCACCCGCCCCACGAACTGGGCGGCGGAGGCGATCAGGTTCTCGTTGGCCTCCGGCACGGTGCGACGCAGGATCGCGCAGACCCGGTCGGGCTCCGGGTAGTCCAGCCAGTGGTAGAGGCACCGCCGCCGCAGGGCGTCGTGGAGGTCGCGGCTCCGGTTGGAGGTGAGCACCACGATCGGCGGCTGCTCGGCGGCGAACGTGCCGATCTCCGGGACGGTCACCGAGCCCTCGCCGAGCACCTCGAGGAGCAGCGCCTCGAACTCGTCGTCGGCACGGTCGATCTCGTCGACCAGCAGGACCGGGGGCCGCGGCCCCCGGTACCGCACGCAACGTAGGACCGGCCGCTCCACGAGGTAGTCCTCGCTGAACAGGTCGGCCTCGGAGATGCGCTCGCCGTGCGACTCGGCGAGCCGGATCGAGAGCAGCTGCCGCTGGTAGTTCCAGTCGTAGAGCGCCTCCGCCGAGCTGAGCCCCTCGTAGCACTGCAGCCGGACCAGGGGTACGTCGAGCGCGCGCGCGAGCACGTGGGCGGCCGCTGTCTTGCCGACCCCGGGCTCGCCCTCGAGCAGCAGCGGCATGCCCAGCCGGAGGGCGAGGAAGACCGCCGTGGACATGCCCTGGTCGGCCAGGTAGTCGTGCTCGTCGAAGCGGGCGCGCACCTCCTCGGCCGAGGCGAACACCGGCCCGCTCACGACTCCTCCGCGAGCATCGCCTCGTAGTCGGCCCAGGTGTCCACGTCGCGCGGCACCGGCCCGTCGATCCGCACCCGGACCACGTCACCCTCCGGCCCGGCGTCCACCAGCTTCCACACGGCCTTGTCGCCGTGCATCGCCTCCAGCGCCGGGAACATGCTCCGATCGAACCACAGGGGGTGACCGAGCCCGTCGTCGTACTCACAGACGCCGACGGCGTGGTGGCCGGCCTCGTCCAGCAGCCGGTCGACGGTCTCGGGACGCACCCGCGGCTGGTCCCCGAGCATCAGCACGATCCCGGCGGTGCCCTCCGGCAGCGCACCCAGGCCGGCCCGGACCGAGGTCGAGCAGCCCTCCCCGAACTCGTCGTTCTCGACCACCTCGACGCCGGTCAGGTCGACGTGCTCGCGCACGTCGTCGGCGGCACCGCCCAGCACCACGACGACCTGGTCGGGGCGAGACCTTCGTGCCACCTGAACGGTCGTGCCCAGCACGGTGCCCCGCCCGAGTGCGAGGGTCTGCTTGGGACGACCGAGCCGACGCGACGCCCCCGCCGCGAGCACCACGGCGGCGACGGTCACGAAGCGTGCTCCGCCAGGAAGGCCTTGCGGCACCCCGGTGCGCAGAACCAGTAGTCCGTCCCGTCGACCACGGCATGCAGCGTGTCCGGCCCGATGGTGACCGTCATCCCGCAGACCGGGTCGATCGCCTGGGCGGGCCGCTCCGGCTCCACGGCGGGCTCCGCAGCAGACAGCCCGTCGACGCGAATCGCGCCCACCACCTCGGCCATCACCGAGAGCGCCAGCTCGGGCGCGGTCTTCGCGCCGATCTCCACGCCCACGTGGGTGTGCACCCGCTGCCGCTCCGCTTCGGTCAGGCCGAGCTCGGCGACCAGGGCTTCGCCCCGGGTGCGGCTGCACACCACGCCGACGAACTGCACGCCAGCGTCGAGAGCGGCGCGCACCGGTCCCACCTCGTCCCCGTGCGTGCACACCACGACGGCCGTCGCCCCGGCCGGCGATCCACCGTCGTCGGGAGACGAGAGCACGAACCCGAGCCCCGGCGCCAGGGACTTGATCGCCTCGGCGGTCGGCGACGCCCCGACGAGGTGCAGCACCGGGGAGGGCAGCAACGGCTCGAGGTAGATCTCCATGGCCCCTCCCGACAGGCACGGGTTCACCACGATGGTCGCCCCCGGTGTCTCCGGGAAGGCGGTGGTGCCCTCGTGGTCCTCGGGCAGCACCCGCAGCAGCAGGCTCTCCCCGGACTCGAGCAGCCCGAGCGCCGCGGTGCGCACCGACCCCGTCGCGCAGTGCCCGCCGACGAAGCCCTCGATGGAGCCGTCCGGCAGGATGATCGCCCGGTCGCCGGGCCGCGCCGAGCTCGGCTCCTGCGCGCGTACGACGGTGGCCTGCACGAAGGGGGTCCCCGAGCGCGCCAGCGCTGCGGCGCGCTCGGACATGGTGGTGGTCACGGCACTCCTCAGATCGGCGGGGTCGGGTGTCCCTGCATCGCGTCCCACAGCCGCGAGGGCGTCAGCGGCATGTCGGCGTGCCGGACCCCGAAGGGCTTCAGCGCGTCCATCACGGCGTTCACCACGGCCGGCGGCGAGCCGACGGTGGCCGACTCCCCCACACCCTTGGCGCCGATCGGGTGGTGGGGCGACGGCGTCACCGTGTGCCCGGTCTCCCAGTGCGGCACCTCGAGCGCGGTCGGGATCAGGTAGTCCATCAACGACCCGCTGAGGCAGGTGCCGTTCTCGTCGAACGCGATCATCTCCATCAGCGCCATGCCGACGCCGTCGGTGAGACCGCCGTGCACCTGGCCCTCGATGATCATCGGGTTGATCCGGGTGCCGCAGTCGTCGACGGCGATGAACCGCCGTACCTTGACCTCGGCGGTTCCGGGGTCGACGTCGACCACGCAGACGTAGGCACCGAACGGGTAGGTGAGGTTGGACGGGTTGTAGCAGATCTGCGCCTCGAGGCCTCCCTCGATGCCGTCCGGGAGGTCGCCGGCGCCGTGGGCACGCATCGCGATGTCCTGGATGGTCACCGACCGGCCCGGGTCACCCTTGACCTGGAAGGAGCCCTTGTTCCACTCCAGGTCCGTGACGGCGACCTCGAGCATCCCCGAGGCGATGATCTGCGCCTTGTCCCGCACCTTCCGGGCCACCATCGCGGCCGCCGCACCGGAGACGGGGGTCGACCGGCTGCCGTAGGTGCCCAGGCCGAACGGCGTCTGGTCGGTGTCGCCGTTGACCACCTGGATGTCGTCGGGCGGGATGCCGATCTCCTCGGCCACGATCTGCGCGAACGTGGTCTCGTGACCCTGGCCCTGGCTCATGCAGGAGACCCGGAGCACGGCCTTGCCGGTCGGGTGCACCCGCAGCTCGGAGCCGTCGGCCATGCCGAGGCCGAGGATGTCCATGTCCTTGCGTGGACCCGCGCCGACCGCCTCGGTGAAGAACGCGACGCCGATCCCCATCAGCTCGCCGCGCTCACGCTTCTCGGCCTGCTCACGACGCAGCTCGTCGTACCCCGCCATCTCCAGGGCCAGGTCGAGCGCCTTCTCGTAGTCACCGGAGTCGTACACCCAGCCGGTCTTGGTGGTGTAGGGGAACTGCTCGGGCCGCAGCAGGTTCTTGCGACGCAGCTCGACCGGGTCCATGTCCAGCTCGTCGGCCAGGCAGTCCACGATCCGCTCGACCAGGTAGACCGCCTCGGTGATCCGGAACGAGCACGCGTAGGCGACGCCTCCCGGCGCCTTGTTGGTGTACACGGCGGTCATCGAGCAGTACGCCGCCTCGAGGTCGTAGCTGCCGGTGAAGACACCGAAGAACCCGGCCGGGTACTTGATCGGCGCCGCGGTGCCGTTGAACGCGCCGTGGTCCGCGAGCACGTTGGTGCGGATCGCGAGGATCTTGCCCTCCCGGGTCGCCGCGATCTCGCCCTGCATCACGTAGTCGCGGGCAAAGCCGGTGCTGACGAGGTTCTCGGTGCGGTCCTCCATCCACTTGACCGGCTTGCCGATCACCAGGGACGCGACGATCGCGCAGACGTAGCCGGGGTAGATCGGCACCTTGTTGCCGAAGCCGCCGCCGATGTCGGGCGCGATGACGCGGATCTTGTGCTCGGGCAGCCCGGAGACCAGCGCGTAGACCGTGCGGTGCGCGTGCGGGGCCTGGCTGGTGGTCCACAGCGTGAGCTTGCCGCTGACGCGCTCGTAGTCGGCGACGCAGCCGCAGGTCTCCATCGGCGCGGGGTGCACGCGCGGGTAGACGATGTCCTGCTTGACCACGACGTCGGCCTTCGCGAAGACCTCCTCGGTCGCCGCTGCGTCGCCGGTCTCCCAGTCGAAGCAGTGGTTGTCGGCCTTGCCGTCGAGGTCGTTCCGGATCACCGGGGCGTCCGGGGCGAGCGCACGGCGTACGTCGACGACGGGCTCGAGCACGTCGTACTCCACGTCGATGAGCTCCAGCGCATCGCGCGCCGAGTAGCGGTCCTCGGCCACGACGAACGCGACCTCCTGGCCCTGGAACCGGACCTTGTCGGTCGCGAGCACCGCCTGCACGTCGTTGGACAACGTGGGCATCCAGGCCAGGCCCTGCGCGGCCAGGTCGGCACCGGTGATGACCGCTTTGACCTTCGGGTGGGCCGACGCGGCGGTGGTGTCGATGCTGACGATGTTGGCGTGTGCCACCGGCGATCGCAGGATCGCGAGGTGCAGCATCCCGGGCAGCTGCAGGTCGTCGACGTACCTGCCCATCCCCCTGATGAACCTGGGGTCCTCCTTGCGGAGCATCCGGCCGTGGCCCAGCGGCTTCTGGTCGTTGTCCGCGTGCTCGAGGTCCTCCTGCGTGGCGGCCACACTGCCGGTCACGCCGGGCTGCTCGACGGTGGTCATGACTCGCTCCCCTCGGTGCCGGCGTCCGCGGCGGCAGCGGCCACCGGCTCGGGGCCGTCGGGGTGCTCCGCCGCCCACTGGATCGAACGCACGATGGTGGTGTAGCCGGTGCAGCGGCAGATCTGGCCGGAGATGGCCTCCCGGATGCGCTCCTCGGACGGGTGCGGCTCACGGTCGAGCAGCGCACGCGCGGTCATCATCATGCCGGGCGTGCAGAACCCGCACTGCAAGCCGTGGCAGCGCATGAAGCCCTCCTGCACCGGGTCGAGGACGCCCTCCTGCTCCAGCCCCTCGACGGTGCGCACCTCGCGCCCGTGCGCCATCGCCGCGAGCACCGTGCAGGTCTTGACGGGCTCACCGTCCATCCAGGCCACGCAGGTGCCGCAGTTGCTGGTGTCACACCCCCAGTGGGTGCCGGTGAGCCCGAGCTCGTCGCGCAGGAAGTGGACCAGCAGCATCCGGTCCTCGACCTCGCGCGTCACGCTCTCCCCGTTGACCGTCGTGGTGACCTGCATCAGCCCATTCCTCCCTGGTTGGCCCGGTCGCCGGCGAGGCCGGCCTCGATACGTCGTACGGCGGTCCGCAGCGTGCGCCGGGTGAGCTCGTCGGCGAGGTGGCGCTTGTAGTCCGACGTACCGCGGTTGTCAGTGGTGGGCGAGCAGCTGGCCGCGGCCAGCTCACCCGCGCGGGCGTAGAGCTCCTCCGAGGGCACCTGGCCCCGCATCGCCTCGGACACGGTCGGCACGCCGGCGGTGTTGGGTCCGACGGCCGCCAGCCCGACGCGGGCGTCGGTGATCACGCCGCCCTGCATCCAGACCGCGGCGCCGGCCGAGGTCACCGCCCAGTCGCCGGCCCGGCGCTCGACCTTGGCGTAGGCGCTGGATCCGCCCGGGCGCACCGGCAGCCGGATCTCGGTGAGGATCTCGCCCTGCTCGACGGCGGTCTGGTAGGGCCCGCGGTGGAACTCCTCCATGGACACCACCCGCTCCCCCGACGAGCCGCGGATGACGCAGCTCGCGTCGAGGGTGGTGCAGACGGCGGTCAGGTCCTCGGAGGGATCGGCCTGGCACAGCGAGCCGCCGATGGTCCCGCGGTTGCGCACGATCGGGTCCGCGATCACCCGCTCGGCGTCGGCGAAGATCGGGAAGACCGCCGCGAGCTCCGGGGACTCCAGCAGCTCGCGATGTCGCGTCATCGCCCCGATCCGGACCTCGTCGACACCGACGCGCACGTAGCCGAGCTCGTCGTGCAGGTCGTTGATGTCGATGAGGTACTCGAGGTCGGTCAGCCGCAGCGTCATCATCGGGATCAGGCTGTGGCCGCCGGCGACCAGCCGGGCCTCGTCCCCGAGCTGTTCCAGGAGACTGATCGCGTGGTCGACGCTGGTGGCACGTTCGTACTCGAAGGGAGCGGGCACCTGCACGGGACACCTCCGTGTGAGCGGGATCACACGACTATCGAACCCACAGGTGCTGCCGTCAACGGCAGTTAAGCGAACCCTGAAGTCGGGTCACCGAGATGTCCGGATCGCCTCGGCGGAACGTCCGAAACGTGCACTTCGCGGCGTCAGGAGGAGTGCGGGCGCGGCTTGTCGCTGGGATCGAAGAAACCCATGTCGGCGTTGTCGCGCGCCTTGCGCAGGTGCCTGACCAGGCTCATCCCCAGCAGCGCCACGGCCAGCACAAGAAGCAGGAACACCCCGAACCCGACCCAGCCGGCGGTGACGTCCTCCGGCGCGGGCGTCTTGTCGCGGACCGCGGCGACAAGGGGGAGGACGGTGACCAGGGAAGCCATGCGTCCAGTATCTCAGGCCGCCCTGAGGCCGGCACAGGGCGGCTCGGTATTACTGCTGACAGACCGGCCGGCGCTCTCTAGTGTCCTGTTCCGGCGCCGCACACAGCGTCGCGCTCCATCTCGGGAGGTCTCATGAACCTGCGCAGAAAGGCGTCGACCGCGGCCGCGGCCGGCGCACTCACCGTCCTCACCGCCCTCAGTGGCGCCGAGGCCACGGCGGCACCGCCGACCGCCGTACGCACGGCACCGGCCGACGCTGCCGGTGTCACCCACGCCGACAATCCACGAGTCCCGGAGGGCGCCAGCTGGTCCGAGGCGTACTTCCCGTCCTCGGACGGCAGCGACGTCGAGCTGCACGCCGACGTGCTGCGGCCCGAGCACCTTCCTGCCGACGCGAAGACGCCGGTGATCCTCTCCGTCGGTCCCTACTTCGCGCACAACGGCCAGACCGGACCCGAGGGCCACGACCGCGTCGGACCGTCGGCCAGGTTCAACGACCTGGTCGCCGGCGCGGACCTGATGGAGCGCGGCTACACGTTCGTGATGGTCGACCTGCGCGGTTTCGGCGGCAGCACCGGCTGCCTCGACTGGGGCGGCCCCGGCGAGCAGGCCGACGTGAAGGCCGCCATCGAGTGGTCGGCGGCGCAGCCGTGGTCCACGGGCGAGGTCGGGATGTACGGCAAGTCGTACGACGCCGTCACCGGCCTGATCGGCAACAACCTCAAGGTGGAGAGCCTCGAGGCAGTGGTCGCGCAGGAGCCGCTGTGGAACATGTACCCCTACCTCTACAGCAACCGGGTCCCGCGGCCGAACGTGACGGGCACGCCGAATGCCTACAACTCGATCGCGACGATGCCGCCGATGGCCGACGACACCGACCACTACAAGGCCAACGCGACCTACGAGGCCACGCATCCGGAGTGCCTGACCGACAACCTCGCCAACAACCAGGAGCCGGACCCCGAGGCGGCGTACTGGAAGGACCGCGACCTGGCCGAGGACGCGGCCGGCACGAGCACGCCGCTGCTCGTGACCCAGGGCTTCATCGAGAACAACACCAAGCCCGAGGACATGGAGAGGTACCTCGACCGGCACCACGGTGAGGAGCGCGGCTGGCTCGGCCAGTGGGAGCACGTGCGCGGCAACGACACCAACTCCACCGGCCAGCTGCTGATGGGTCGTGCGGGCTGGTTCGACGAGGTGATGGCGTTCTACGACCAGCACCTGCTGGACGCCGCCCCCTCGACCTTCCCGATGTACGCGATCGAGAACAACTTCGGCGCCTGGCGGACCCAGGACACCTGGCCGGTCGAGGCGACCACGACCAAGGCCAAGCTGGCCGACGGCCGGTACGTCGACAACGGCGGCGTCGCGCCGGCGGCGGGCGTGACGGCACCTCCGACGTCGCCGTTCTCCGAGAGCCAGATCAAGCGCTGGGACCTCGAGCGGGCGCCGGGGACGACAAGGCTGACCGGGCAGGAGAAGAAGCTGCTCGCCTCGGTGGTCGCCACCAACCACGACTACTGGACGTGGTCGACGCCGACGACCTCCGCGGTGCGGATCACCGGGACCCCGAGCATCGCCTTCGACAACGACCGGCCGGGCAACGTGATGGTGCGGCTGTGGGACGTCGCGCCGGACGGGACCGCGGTGATGTTCGACGAGAACGTCGCGCTGCTGGAGAAGGGGCGCACGGCGTTCGACCTCAAGTCGACCGACTGGACCTTGGCGACGGGCCATCAGCTCGGGGTCCAGATCGGCACGATCAGCTCGGGCAGCTGGCGGGACACCCCGACCGGCAACACCGTTACGGTGACCAACGCCAAGCTCGACCTGCAGCTCCAGGACCCGGCCACCGACGAGCCCACCCAGGGTGACCGCTCGCCGTGGCTGGACCGCTACCTGCGGTCGAACACGGCGACGCTCGCCGACGTCGGTGCGGGCAGCTTCGCGCTGACCCTGTCGCGGGGCCGCTGAACCTCAGTTCCCTGAGGAACGACGGGGCCGGGTGGTCGGATCTGCCCCGACCGCCCGGCCCGTTCGTGTGCTCAGGCCTCGAGGTCGGCCCGCCCCCGGATCCCCGCGAAGAGATCGTCCTCGGGCAGCTCGGTCTCCACGAAGGACCGCGCGAGCTCGTAGTCCTCGGTGGGCCACGCCGCCTGGTGCACCTCGAGCGGCACGTGGAACCACGGCCCGTCGGGATCGATCTGGGTGGCGTGCGCGATCAGCGCCTGGTCGCGGATCGGGAAGTACTCACCACACGGCACCCGCGTGGTGATGCGGGCGTCGTGGGCCGGGTCCGGCTTCCACTCCTCCAGCCGCTCGGCATAGGGCGACTCCAGCCCGCGGCGCACCATCTCGTCGTGCAGCGCCTGGGTGCGCGGACGGTTGAAGCCGTGGTGGTAGTAGAGCTTCAGCGGCTGCCACGGCTCCCCCGCGTCCGGGTAGCGCTCCGGATCACCGGCGGCCTCGAAGGCGACCACCGAGACGTTGTGGCACTGGATGTGGTCGGGGTGCGGGTAGCCGCCGTTCTCGTCGTACGTCGTCAGCACGTGGGGGCGAAAGCTGCGGATCAGCCGGACCAGCGGCTCGGCGGCAACCTCGGGGGCCATCAGGGCGAAGCAGCCTTCGGGCAGCGGCGGCTTCGGGTCGCCCTCCGGCCAGCCCGAGTCGACGAAGCCGAGCCACTCCTGGCGCACGCCGAGGATCTCCCGTGCGGCGTCCATCTCCTGGCGCCGGATCTCGCTGATGTCGGCCAGCACGTCGGGGCGGTCCATCTTCGGGTTCAGGATCGAACCGCGCTCGCCCCCGGTGCAGGTGACGACGTGGACGTCGACGCCCTCCTTGACGTACTTCACCGTCGAGGCCGCACCCTTGCTCGACTCGTCGTCGGGGTGGGCGTGCACGTGCATCAGGCGCAGCATGCGGGCCATCCTAGAATCACGGCGTGACCCTCCACCCCGACGCGGCCCTCGCCGAGCGCTACGGCCGGCAGGACCCTGCCCGTCGGCGCACGGTGGTGTTCGCCTCCGGCATGGTCGGCGTGCTCGCGCTGGGCTGGCTGGTGTGGGTGATCTGGTTCCAGAGCACCCCGGAGGTGCGATCGGCGATGCACTCCTTCGACGTGCTCGGGGAGCACCAGGTCACGGCGACGTTCGAGGTCACCACGAGCTCCCCCGACGTGGTGGCGGACTGCCTGGTCCGGGCGTTCGGGGAGGACCACTCGGTGGTCGGCGAGCGAAACGTCGAGGTCACCGGCGTCGACGGCAAGGAGCAGCGCACCGTGCGGTTCCGCACCGAGCGTGAGGCCACGTCCCTTGAGCTCGTCGGCTGCAACACCGCCGACCAGGCCCGGCGTCGCTGACTTTCCCAAACGATTCGGACCCGTCCGGTGTCGTTGGTAGAGTCGAATACTTGCCCCACACACCTCCACGAACCTCAGGAGACCTGATCATGACCGAGCCGACCACCGGCGATGTCGTCTGGCTGACGCAGGCGAAGTACGACGAGCTGCAGGCCGAACTCGATCACCTGCGCGGTCCCGGCCGCGCCGAGGTCGTCCAGCGCGTGAGCGACGCGCGCGACGAGGGCGACCTGAAGGAGAACGGCGGCTATCACGCCGCCCGCGAGGAGCTGGGCAAGGTCGACGGGCGCATCGAGCAGCTCACCGACATGCTCCGTCGCGCCCAGGTCGGCGAGCCGCCCGCGGACGACGGCATGGTCGAGCCGGGCATGTGGGTCACCATCAACCTGGTCGACCACGACCTCCGCCAGGAGTTCCTGTTCGGCTCCCGCGAGATGGCGGGCGAGGACATCACCGTCTTCTCCCCGCAGTCCCCGCTGGGCCAGGCCATCAACGGCAGGCACCGCGGCGACACCGTCGAGTACGAAGCCAGCCCCGGCAAGCGGGTCAAGGCTGAGATCCTCGAGGCCGTCCCCTACACCAGCTGACGACGCACGAACCGGAGCAACCGGTACTCCAGGAGTCCTTCCTGGTGGCATTGCTGCAACGCGTCGCCACCGACCATCGACCCTGCCCACACCGAGCGGCCCTGCAGCCGGCGCAGCACCGGCAGTGACGCCCGGACGAGGCGGTCGCGCGGCCGCCCGAGGCGTTGGAGCGAGGAGAGGTCTCGCGACTCCTCCAGCTCCAGTCCCGCCTCGGCGGCGAGTCGCTCCGCCTCGGGCGCGGTGAGCAGCGACGAGACCCGCCAGCCGGTCCGGAAGTCGTCCAGGCGTACGTCTGTCCTGGGACCGCTGAGCACGTCGTCGATGACGACGAGTGCACCGCCCGTCCGCAAAGCTCGGGCGGCGTTGCGGAAGAACTCCGCGGCCGAGCCGGCGTGCACGAACGCCTCGATCGCGAAGGCCAGGTCGAAGCCGGTGAGGTCGTGCGGGAGGTCGGTGAAGTCGGCGACCTCGAACCGCACGCTCCCCGCCAACGGCCCGCCCCGCTCGGCAAACCGACGGGCCAGCCGGACCTGCTCGGGACTGATCGACACCCCGACCACGTCGAGCGACCGACGGCGCGCCAGGTACAGCGAGGCGGTGCCGACCCCGCAACCGAGGTCGAGGACCCGCGTGTCCTCGGCACCCAGCCGGTCCAGCACCAGCTCGTGCGTGTGGTGCACCGCCTCGGCGGCGCTGGTCACCCCCGGGCCCCAGAGCTCGCGATGGATCGCGCGCTGCGTGCCGGTGAGCAGGAACTTCCAGGTGTTCGCGTCGTAGTAGTGGCGGACTGCTGAGGCCGCGGCGCCCCTCCGACCGCTCACCATGATGCCAAGGTACAAGCCGGGCGTCGGTCCGACACCGGATCAGCCCGGACGGCTACTCGATCACCTGGTAGCCGTGCTCGCGCAGCCGCGTCATCACGCTCGCGGCGTGCTCGGGCCCCTTGGTCTCCAGCTGGGTGCGGACCTCGACCTCGCCGACGTGCAGGGCGCTGGAGGTGCGGTCGTGCGCGACCTCGAGGACGTTGCAGCCGGTCTCGGCGAGCTCCATCAGCAGCCGCGCCAGACCACCGGGGCGGTCGGGGATGACGACCCTCAGGTGCAGGTAGCGACCGGTGTGGGTCAGGCCGTGCCGGATCAGCTTCCCCAGCAGCAGCGGGTCCACGTTGCCCCCCGAGAGCACCGCGACCGTCGGTGTCGCGAAGCCCTTCGGCCGGTCCATCACGGCAGCCACGGCGGTCGCACCGGCGGGCTCCACCACCAGCTTGGCGCGCTCGAGCAGCATCACCAGCGCACGTGAGATCGACTCCTCGGAGACCGTCAGCACCTCGTCGACGTGGTCACGGACCGCGGCGAAGGTGACCTCGCCGGGGCGGGCCACCGCGATGCCGTCGGCCATCGTGTTCATCTGCTCCAGCGCGACCGGGGCGCCCTTCTCCAGCGAGGGCGGGAACGCCGCGGCTCCCTCGGCCTGCACCCCCACCACGCGTACGTCGGGCCGCAGCCCCTTGACCGCGATCGCCACCCCGGCCAGCAGGCCACCGCCGCCGGTGGGGACCAGCACGGTGGCCGCCTCCGGCGCCTGCTCGACCACCTCGAGACCGAGGGTGCCCTGCCCGATCACGACGTCCTCGTGGTCGAACGGGTGGATCAGCACCGCGCCGGTCTCCTGGGCGAACTCCTGGGCGGCGAGCAGCGCCTGGGTGAGGCTCTCGCCGACGAGGCGCACGTCCGCGCCGTACCCCCGCGTCGCGTTGGCCTTCGGCAGCGCCGCGCCCTCGGGCATGAAGACCGTCGCCTTGATGTCGAGCAGCTGCGCGGCGAGCGCGACGCCCTGGGCGTGGTTGCCCGCGGAGGCCGCGACGACCCCCCGGGCACGCTCTTCGGGGCTGAGCCGGGAGATCCGCACGTAGGCGCCGCGGATCTTGAACGACCCGGTGCGCTGGAGGTTCTCGCACTTGAGCAGGACCTGCCCTCCGACGATCGCCTGCAGCCAGCGCGACTCCTCCATCGGGGTCGTGATCGCGACCTCGGACACCAGCTCCCGGGCAGCCTCGATGTCGGCCAGCGTGACGCTCATGGGGTCACCCTATGGTGAGCGGGATCGCACCCATGAAGTTGCCTACGACAACTAACTTTCCTACACTCGTGCGGTGACGACAGACTCCGACGGTTACCTCTCCCATCGCCAGATCCTCGTGGTGATGGGCGGCCTGACCGTCGGCCTGTTCCTCGCCGCCCTCGACCAGTCGATCGTCGGCACCGCCCTCCCCCGCATCACCAGCGACCTCGGCGGCTTCAGCAAGCTCTCGTGGGTGGTCACCGCCTACATGTTGACCTCGACGGCGTCGACCCCGCTGTGGGGCAAGATCTCCGACCTCTACGGGCGCCGGCTGCTGTTCCAGGTCGCGATCGTGATCTTCGTGATCGGCTCGCTCGCCTCCGGGCTCTCGCAGGACATCAACCAGCTGATCGCGTTCCGCGCAGTGCAGGGCCTCGGCGGTGGCGGCCTGATGGCTCTGGCCCTCGCGATCGTCGGGGACGTCATCCCGCCGCGCGAGCGGGGCCGCTACCAGGCCTACTTCGCGCTCACCTTCGGCGTCGCCTCGGTGCTCGGCCCGGTGCTGGGCGGGTTCTTCGCCGACGGCCCCGGCTGGGAGTGGATCTTCTTCATCAACGTGCCGCTCGGCATCGCCGCGTTCGCCGTGACCACGGCGGCGCTCCGGATGCCGCACGTGCGCCGCGACCACTCGATCGACTACCTCGGCGCCGCGGTGATCGTGGCCTCGGTGAGCTCGCTGCTGCTCTACACCGCGTGGGCTGGGCCCGAGCGAGGCTGGGGAGACCCGGTCGGCCTCGGCCTGCTGGTCTGCGGACTGCTCCTCGCCGTCGTATTCGTGCTGGTGGAGCTCCGCGCCACCGAGCCGATCATCCCGATGCGACTGTTCCGCAACTCGATCTTCAGCCTGTCCAACACGTTCGGCTTCCTGATCGGCACGGCGATGTTCGGCTCGCTGATCTTCCTGCCGGTCTACCTGCAGGTGGTCCAGGGCATGTCGCCGACCAATTCCGGGCTGGCGATGCTGCCGATGATCGCGGGCATCTTCACCACCTCGCTGTCGGCGGGACAGGTGATGTCCCGCACCGGCCGCTACCGGGTGTTCCCGCCGCTCGGCGCTGCGCTGGTGCTGCTCGCTCTCGCCCTGCTCTCGCAGGTCGGGGTCGACACTCCCTACTGGTACGCCGGCCTGGCGATGTACCTCTTCGGCTGCGGCCTCGGGCTGTGCCTGCAGATCATGGTGGTCGTCGTGCAGAACGCCGTCGACCGCTCCGACATGGGGGTGGCCACCAGTTCGGTCGCGTTCTTCCGGCAGATGGGTGGCGCCTTCGGCACCGCCCTGTTCGGCGCCATCCTGACCAGCCGGCTCGCCGTACACCTCGGTGACCTGCTTCCGCCCGGCAGCGGTGCTCAGCAGATCGACACCGACGACACCTCGGCGATCGCCGGACTGCCGGAGCGGCTGCGGCTGCCCGTGCTCGAGGCGTTCAGCCAGTCCATCGACGAGATGTTCCTGACCGCGATCCCGCTCGTGCTGGTCGCCGGGATCGTCGCTGTCTTCATCAAGGAGATCCCGCTCGCGACGCGTCAGGCCCCGTCGGGCGAGCCCGCTCGCGAGGACGACCGCGCGTCGTCGGCGTCCGCGACGTCCTCGCCGGAGACGTCGTCGGGCAACGAGCCGGGGTCGGAGGCGTCCGCCTCCGCGGCGTCCTCACCCACGGCGGTGTAGCTCGCGAGGTGCTGCACCACGGCGTTCACCGACGCCACCAGCGGTACGGCGATCAGCGCCCCCGGCACGCCCGCAACGATGACGCCCATCGCGATCGCCACGATGACCGCGAGCGGGTGCACGGAGACGAACCGGCCCATCAGGAACGGCTGCAGCACGTGGGCCTCGACCTGCTGCACGAGCACCACCACGCCGAGCATCAGCAGCGCGGTGATCGGCCCCTCGGCGACCAGGGCGACCAGCACCGCGACGGTGCCGGAGATGAACGCACCGATCATCGGGACGAAGGCACCGATGAACACCAGCACTCCGATGGCACCGACGAACGGGACCCCGAGGATCGCCGCGCCGACAGCGATCCCGATGGCGTCCACCGCCGCGACCAGCACCGTGGCCCGGACGAACTGGGTGAGTGACTCCCACGCGACCCGGCCCGAGGAGTCGGCCTGCAGCCGACCGGCCCGCGGGAACAGCCGCACGATCCAGGCCCAGATCAGGGTGCCGTCGGCGAGGAAGAAGTAGGTCGCGAACAGCACGATGAAGAAGCCGGCGACGACGTGGCCGACTGCCGTGGTGAGCTCGCTGACCCGGCCGGCGATGTCCTTGCCCTGGTCCGCGATCTGCTCCTGCGCCGCCTCGAGCACGCTGTTGATCTGCGAGTCCGAGGCGTTGAGCGGGCCTTCGCGCAGCCAGTTGCGGATCTGCCCGAGCCCGTCGACGACCTGTCCGGAGAGGTCGCCGAACCCGGTCGAGACCTGGGTGCCGACGAAGGTGCCCATCAGGCCGACCGCCGCGACGCCGGCGATGACGACCACGAGCGCGCCGACCTTGCGGGGCAACCCGACGCGCTCCAGCCAGACCACGGCCGGGCTGGCGAGCGCGGCGAGCAGCAGCGCGATCACCAGCGGCAGCACCACGACGAGGAAGAGGTTGACCAGCCAGAGCACGATCGCCGTGGCCGCACAGATGACCACGAACCGCCACGACCACGCGGCCGCGAGGTCGACGCCGTAGGGCACCCGAGCCCGGGCCAGGTTCGACGGGCCGGCGGCGATCTCGGGCTCCACCTCGGTCTGGCGCCGGGCCGCACGCACCTCGGCCCACTGCTGGGCGATGCGCTCCCGCAGCTCGAGGGTCTCGCGCTCGGCCTCCGGTCCGGCAGCGTCCGGGGCCGCCACGGTCGCCGTCTCGGCGGGGGCGGGCTGCGCGCCCGGTGACCGACGAGCGCGATAGTCACCGAGGATTCGCCGAGGGGTGCGTCTCACGGCGACAGGCTACGTGCCAGGCCCGCGGCGGCAGCCGGACGACTCTCGGCCAGCAGCCCCAGGGCCGCGAGCACGTAGGCCCGGTCGACGACCACCGCGGGACGCTCGGGAAGCTGCCAGCCCTCGGCCGACGGCCCGAGGAGCCCCGAGAGGATGCGATGGGTGACCGTGGGGTCGCTGTGCCGCAGCGTGCCGCCGGAGCCGACCAGCAGGTCGACCTCGCGCAGGTCCTTGCCGGAGCGCTCGACGACGCGGCCGTCCGGGCCGAGCACGACACGCGAGCGGCCGACGTGCCGGCGCAGCGCGAGCGTCGTGGCTGCGGAGGCGAGCGCCTCGTCCTCGCGTCGTTCAGAGTCGCTGCCGGGGAGTAGGTCCGGCTCCGCCGACCGCCGTACGGCGGCCGCACGGGTGTCCTCGCCGAGCAGCCCCGCCTCGTGGCCGGCCTCCCAGGTGCTCAGCGCGCTCCAGCGCATGCCGAGGTCGCCCTCGACCGTGCGGGTGACCGGGGTGGTCGCGACCACCTCCCGGGACAGGCCGGCGTCCTCTGGGTCGAGCCGGACCACCGAGTGCACGTCGGTCGTTGCCCCGCCGATGTCGACCACCACGACGTCACCGACCTCCGCGGCCAGCACCTCCACCCCGGTGAGCACGAGGTCCGGCGTCGCTCCACGCACCATCGCGGCGAAGTCGGTGCGGGCACTGAGGTGCTTGCCCCCGATGACGTGGGCGAGGAACATCTCGCGGATCGCGCGCCGGGCCGACTCGGGCGCCAGCACGCCGATGCGTGGCACCACGTTGTCGGCGACCACCACGGGACGCTCCCCCAGCAGGGCGAGGACGTCGTCGCGGGCCACGACGTTGCCGGCCACCACCACCGGTCCGTCCCAGCCGGCGAGGCGCTCGGCTCCGGCGAGGATGCCCGCGGTGTCGCCGCCGTCGGTGCCGCCGCTGAGCAGCACGACGTCCGGCCGCGTCTCGGCCGCCAGCTCGGCGAAGTCCCCCGAGTCGTCCCGGCTGACCACCGCGACGACCCGACCGCCGCTGGACAGCGCGACCCGGCGTCCGGCCTCGGCGGTCACCAGCCCCTCGTTGCCGACCACGGCGATCCGCAGCCCGCCTCCTGCCGAGGAACACGCGAGCACCTCGGCGGTGTCGGCGTCCGGATGCTCGGCAGCCAGCCGGTCCCGACAGACGTCGAGACCGTCGAGCACGTCGGTCTCCAGGGTGGTGCGATGGCTAGCCGACCCGAGCAGCCGCCCGGTGCGCCCGTCGACGAGCGCGGCCTTGGTGAAGGTCGAGCCGAAGTCGACGCACAGGACCGGGTCGGGGCTGGGCTCAGGCACCGCCTGTCGACCCATCGGCGGGGTCGAGCGCCTGGTCGAGGTCGGCGACGAGGTCGTCCGCGGTCTCGATCCCGACGCTGAGCCGGATCAGGTCGGCGGGCACCTCGAGGTCGGTGCCGGCGACGCTCGCGTGGGTCATCCGACCGGGGTGCTCGATCAGCGACTCGACGCCACCGAGCGACTCCCCGAGGGTGAACACCTTCGCCCGCTCGCAGACCTGCAGCGCCTGCTCCTCCCCACCCCGGACGCGGAAGGAGACCATCCCACCGAAGCGCAGCATCTGGCGCGCCGCCACCTCGTGCCCCGGGTGCTCGGGCAGCCCGGGGTAGATCACCTGCGTCACCTCGGGGTGCGACTCGAGGAACTTCACCACCCGCTCGGCGTTGTCGCAGTGCCGGTCCATCCGCACGCCGAGCGTCTTCAGCCCGCGGTGGGTGAGGAAGCAGTCGAACGGCCCGGGCACCGCACCCATGGCGTTCTGGTGGTACTCCACGTTCTGGGCCACGTCGAGGTCCTTGACGACCAGGGCACCGCCCACGACGTCGGAGTGGCCGCCGACGTACTTCGTGGTCGAGTGCACCACGAGGTCGGCGCCGAGTGGCAGCGGCTGCTGGAGGTAGGGCGAGGCGAAGGTGTTGTCCACCACGAGCAGCGCGCCGGCGTCGTGGGCGACCGAGGCCAGCGCCTCGATGTCGCCGATGTTCAGCAACGGGTTGGTCGGCGTCTCGACCCAGACCAGCCGGGTCTTCCAGGGCCGGATCGCCGCCGCGACCGCCTCGACGTCGGAGACCGCCGCCGGGCTGTGCTCCAGGCCCCAGGCCTTCTCGACCTTGTCGAAGAGCCGGTGGGTGCCGCCGTACGCGTCGTCGGGGATCACCACGTGGTCGCCGGGCCGGCACAGCGCCCTGACGAGGGTGTCCTCGGCGGCCAGGCCGGAGGCGAACGCGAAGCCGCGCTCCCCCTCCTCCAGCGCGGCGAGCGCACCCTCCAGCGCCGTGCGCGTGGGGTTGGCGGAGCGGCTGTACTCGTAGCCGCCACGCAGCCCGCCCACCCCGTCCTGCTTGAAGGTGGAGGTGGCGTAGATGGGCGGGATCACCGCTCCGGTCATCGCGTCCGGCTCGTAGCCCGCGTGGATGGCGCGGGTCTCGAAGCCGGCCTTGTGGCTGTGTTCCTGGGTCACCCGGCCGAGGCTACTCGGGACGGGTCTCGTCTCCGCATGGTGTGCGAGCGAGGATGAGGATCGAGAACCGGGAAGACCGACGACGTGCGACGTGTTGTGACTGTCGACCGTGACTCGGGTTCCCACGACGAAGGGCGACTGATGTTCCTGCGCAGCAAGTCCACGCTCCCCACCCCGGACGAGGTCCTGCCCGGCCGCGCCGAGCGCTGGTTCGAGCTCCCCGAGCGCCACAGCGCGCTCGACGCCCCACTGGTCACCGACGAGGTGCCCGAGGGCCTCGAGGTGGTCGTCTTCGGGCTCGGGTGCTTCTGGGGCGCCGAGGAGGTCTTCTGGCAGGTGCCGGGCGTCTGGTCCACCTCGGTCGGGTACGCCGGCGGCATCACGCCCAACCCGTCGTACGAGGAGGTCTGCACGGGCCGGACCGGCCACACCGAGGCCGTGCGCGTGGTCTACGACCCGGCGAAGGTGGACTTCGCGGACCTGGTCGCCACCTTCTACGAGGTGCACGACCCGACCCAGGGGATGCGCCAGGGCAACGACATGGGCACCCAGTACCGCTCGGCGATCTACGTCACCACGCCGGAGCAGGAGAAGGTCGCCCGCGAGGTGACCGCGCGCTACCAGCCCGAGCTGACCAAGCGGGGCTTCGGCGAGATCACCACCGAGATCGGGCCTGCCGGCGACTACTACTACGCCGAGGAAGTGCACCAGCAGTACCTGCTGAAGAACCCCTTCGGCTACCGCTGCCACGCCAAGACCGGCGTGCCGGTGCCCCGTTCCTGACCGCGCACTGAACCACGCCTGATTTGTGCCTGAGCGCAGGCGCGGACGTGAGCGAGGTCTCGTGGTCCGGGCGTTGGCACGATTGGCCTGTCCCACCACCCGGTAGGCACACTGGTGGGCATGAGTGACCCGACGCAGCCCCCTGCCCGACCTGACGAGGGTGCCCCGACGGCTCCCCCCGCGGGCTCCGACGCCGGGGGTACGCCGCCCCCGCCGCCTCCGGCGGACCCGATCGCCGAGGACGCCCCGCCTCCTCCGGAGAAGAAGAGCCGCACCGGACTGGTCATCGTCGCGGCCGCCCTGGCCCTCCTGCTGGTCGCCGGTGCCGCGGTGGCCGGCGTGCTGCTGCTCGGTGGCAGCGACACCTACAAGATCGCCACCACCAGCACCGCCGGTGAGATGAAGCGGGACGCGGCGAAGGAGAAGGAGCTCAAGACGCAGCTCGACGCGGCCGAGCAGCAGTTCAAGACCCAGGACACCGACCTCGGCTCGGTCACCTCGGCGGTCTACAACCAGGACAAGGACGACCGTGGCCCCAAGGGCGCACTGGTCTTCCTCGGCGGCAACCTGAAGGACTCGGACGCCAGCGACGAGACCAAGGAGAAGAACGCCGCCAAGTTCCTCGACACGATCGAGAAGCAGGCCAGCCAGAACGGCTTCAAGGTCACCAAGCACTCGGTCGGCGACGACGGCAAGGCCGTCTGCGCCGCCCAGGAGGCATCCGGCCAGAAGATCGCCATCTGCGCGTGGGCGACCAACGACACCCGCGGTGAGCTGATCCCGACCGTGCCGGGCTGGGAGTCCGACAAGCTCGGCAAGATCCTGTCCGCCGTCCGCGCGGACGTCGAGACCTCCGAGTGAGCCTCCCGCGGCCGGCCGGCACTCCCGGCCGGCTGCGG
>DASSLA010000199.1:0-9681 GCA_035689885.1 Marmoricola sp.
GCGGCCGGGTTGGTTGCGGTCTGGTCGACGATCAGGTTGCTGATCTTGCGCGGCTGGCTGTCCCGCACGTTGCCGCTGCCGACGTACGTCGTGCCGTTCTCGGCGGCGCGTTGCTTCTTGGGCACCAGGCGCGGGAAGGCCTTGTCAGCCTCGCCGAAGTGGTTCTGGTCGGCCTCGATGTTGTTGCAGATGCCGCTGACGGTCCGCAGACCCCAGGGCAGCGTGACGCCGACACCGTTGTCCGGGATCTGGTTCGCGCCGTCACCGAGCAGTGCGCCGCACGGACCCGTGGACGAGTTCGTGTTCGCCACGTGGTGCTCGGCGATCTGGACCTGCTTGAGGATGAACCTGATGTCCGAGGTGTTCAGGTTGAACCCCTGGCCGACCGGAGCCGAGACGGCAGGCGGGCTCAGCCACGGACTGAAGAGGGCGCAGATGACGGACAGGACGGCGGTGACGGCAGCCCCGCGCTTCAGGTGCGGCTTGCGCGACGAGCGGACGGCGGATGCCTTTTCGATTCGGAACATGATGACCCACTTCAGACACGGCAGGGAGCCGGGCGGATAGACATGTTCGACACCCTCGGCCCGGCACCTTGTGTATTTCTAAGGTGGTCGCGGACGGGGCCCCGCCGAATCTGGGTGCGTCCTGCACGGAGGCGGCGACAGACGCGTGCGCAGGGTGGCCGAACGGCCGTCTAGACCGGGTTCGGCACCGACTCCCTCAGCCGAACCTCCCCGAGATGTACGCCTCGGTCCGCGGGTCGGCCGGGGTGCTGAAGATCTTCCGGGTGGGGGCGAACTCGACCAGCTGGCCGGTGCGGTCGCCGGTCGTCTCGTCGGGTCGGGCGGTGAAGAACGCGGTCCGGTCGGAGACGCGGGCGGCCTGCTGCATGTTGTGGGTGACGATGATGATCGTGTAGTCCTCGCGCAGCTGCAGCATCAGGTCCTCGATGCGCGAGGTGGCGATCGGGTCCAGGGCCGAACAGGGTTCGTCCATCAGGATCACGTCGGGGGAGGTCGCGATGGTCCGCGCGATGCAGAGGCGCTGCTGCTGGCCGCCGGAGAGGCCGTAGGCGGACTGCTTGAGCTTGTCCTTCACCTCGTCCCACAGTGCGGCGCCGCGCAGTGCCCGCTCCACCAGCGCATCCATGTCGTCGACCTTCATGCCGGTGACCCGTGGGCCGTAGGCGACGTTGTCGTAGATCGACTTCGGGAACGGGTTGGGCTTCTGGAACACCATCCCGATGTGCCGGCGTACCTGGATCGGGTCGACGCGCGGCCCGTAGATGTCGACGTCGTGATACGTCACGGCCCCGTCGACGCGGGCGGCCGGAACCAGGTCGTTCATCCGGTTCAGGCAGCGCAGCACGGTCGACTTGCCGCAGCCGGACGGCCCGATCAGAGCGGTGATCTCGTTGCGTCCGAAGCTCAGGTTGACGTCGTGGACGGCGTGGAAGCCGCCGTAGAAGACGTTGAGGTCGCGCGCGGTCATCACCGGAGTCGGCGGCTGCTCGGGCAGGTCGCGGGATCGGCCACTGACCGGACCGGTCAGCCGGTCCAGGTAACCGTCGAGGCTGTCACTCAGCGTCGTACCCGACGCGGTCAGGGTGGCGGGTCTCTGGGACATGGGGGCTCCTACCAGCGTCGCTGGAACTTGTTGCGGATGAAGATCGCGAGGGCGTTGAGGGCGAGCACCATCACCAGCAGAACGACGATCGCGGCAGATGCCGCCTGCTGGTAGGACTCCTGGGACTGCGAGGTCATGAAGTAGATCTGGATGGGCAGCGCTGTCACCGGCGAGGTGAGTCCGGCGGGGTCGAAGCGCACCGCGCCGGCGATACCGAGCAGAAGCAGCGGTGCGGCCTCCCCGATGGCCCGCGACAGGCCGAGGATCGTGCCGGTGGCGATGCCGGGCACGGCCGAGGGCAGGGTCTGCTTCCACGTGGTCTGCCACCGCGTGGCTCCGAGGGCCAGGGAGCCGGACCGGATCTCCTCCGGCACCGCCCGCAAGGCCTCGCGGGTGGTGATGATGATGACCGGCAGGATCAGCAGCGCCAGCGCGACCGCGCCGCCGAGCACGATCCCCTTGCGCTGGAAGCCGAGCACGGCCATCACCGCCACCGCGAGCAAGCCGTAGACGATGGCCGGTACCGCGGCGAGGTTCTGCAGGTTGACCTCGATGAAGCGGTTCCACGAGCGGCGGGGGTCGGCGAACTCCTCGAGGTGGACTGCGGCCGCGATGCCCAGGGGTACGGCGAGCACGGCGGTGGTGAGCATCAGCCAGACGGTGCCGAGGATGCCGGCGCGGAAGCCGGTGCGCTCCGGGAACAGCGTGGAGTCGTAGCGGGTCACCAGCGCGGAGTCGAAGCGGGGCGCCCCGGAGAGCACGGTGTCGACGATCAGCACGACGAGCACCATCACGCCGAAGAACAGCGAGAACCACAGCAGCCCGAGGAACAGCAGCGAGCCCGGCGTGCGCTCGCGGCTGCGGCCGGTGACGTTCGCGGTGGTGACCTCACGCGTGGCGGTGAGTACGGCGGAGTTCATCAGTAGGCCTGTCGGTAACGTCGCACGATCGTGGTGCTGACCATGTTGATCGCGAAGGTGATCACGAACAGCAGCAGCCCGACGGCGAACAGCATGTTGTAGGACACCGAGCCGACCGGGTTCTCCCCGGCCGCGGTCTGGGCGATGAAGCCGGTCATCGTCTGCATCCCCTCGCGCGGGTCGAGCGAGAGGTTCCGCTGCGCGCCGGCCGCCAGCGCGACGATCATCGTCTCGCCGATCGCGCGCGACATGCCCAGCACGACCGCCGCGGCGACGCCGGACAGGGCTGCGGGGAGCACGACGCGCAGGGTGGTCTGCATCCGGTTGGCTCCCATCGCGAGGGAACCGTCGCGCATGGCCTGGGGTACGGCGGAGAAGGCGTCCTCGGACAGCGACGCGACCGTCGGCACGATCATCACGCCGAGCACGAGCCCTGCGGCGAGCGCGTTGGTGAAGCCGACGTCGAGGCGGAGCAGGTCCTGCAGCAGCGCCGGCGTGACGAACGCCAGCGCGAAGAACCCGTAGACCACCGAGGGTACGCCGGCGAGCAGCTCGACGGTCGGCTTGAGGGCGCGGCGGGTCCGGGGGGAGGCGTACTCCGAGAGGTACATCGCCGCGCCGAGCCCCAGCGGGACTGCGACGAGCAGGGCGATGAGCGTGACCATCAGGGTGCCGCTGACCAGCGGGAGGACGGCAAAGTCGCCCTCGACGGCGAAGAATTCCCCGACGTCGACCTGGCGGAAGAAGCTCAGGACCGGCTCGACCAGGGCCACGACGATCCCGACGGTGATCCCGACCGAGAGCAGCGCCGCGAGCAGCAGGCCACCGCGGATCGCGGTCTCGCCGGGCCGAAGCCGCCGGCCCAGGTCAGGTGTGGGAGCGGAACCCTGCAGGCCCGTCCCGGAGGACGGGCCTGCAGGGGCGGTCTGCGTGTCAGTCATCAGGCGTGTGGACCTACCGTCAGCCCGAGATGCCCGCGAGGCGGCTCTTGGTCTCGCCGTACAGCTCCTCGCTCAGGGGGATGAACTTGGCTGCCTCGGCGATCGTCTCGAGGTTCTCCACGTAGAAGTCGGTGTACTCCTTGACGGCCTGGTTGTCGGCGTACGCCTTGTTCGAGACGTAGATGAACAGCGGCCGCGACAACGGGGTGTACTCCCCGGCCTGGGCGGCCTCGACCGACGGCTCCACGCAGCCCTTGCCGTCGTCGATGGCGACGGCCTTGAGCTGGTCGGCGTTCTCCTCGTAGTACGTGTAGCCGAAGTAGCCGGTGGCGCCCTCCGTGCCGCTCACGCCCTGCACGAGCACGTTGTCGTCCTCGGAGGCCTCGTAGTCGCTGCGGGTCTTCTCCGAATCGTCACCGATCACGTCGGCGGCCAGGTAGTCGTAGGTCCCGGAGTCCTGGCCCGGGCCGAACAGGCTGACCTTCTGGTCCGGGAAGCTCGGGTCGAGCTGCTTCCAGTTGGTCACCTTCGAGTCGGGCCCCCACAGCTTGATGAGCTGGTCGGTGGTCAGGCAGTCGACGGCCAGGTCCTTGTGGACGACCACGGTCAGGGCGTCGGTCGCGACCTGGAGCTCGGTGTACTCGACACCGTTCTTCTCGCAGACCGGTGCCTCCTCGTCGTCCTTGATCGGGCGGGAGGCGTCGGAGATGTCGGTCTCGCCGGCGCAGAACTTCTCGAAGCCGCCGCCGGTGCCGGACGAGCCGACGGTGACCCTGACGTCGGGGTTCTCCTCGCTCAGCAGCTCGTAGGCGGCGTTGCTCATCGGGAAGACGGTGGACGACCCGTCGACGGCCACGGAACCGGAGGCGCCGCCGCTGTTGCCCTCGGCGGTGGCGCCGCAGGCGGCCAGGCCGAGGGTCATCACGACGGTGCCGGCCGACGCGGCCAGGCGGGTGGAAGTGCGTGTCACTTCGTTGCTCCTCGTTGGATGTCGTTGTTCACGACCTGAACGTAGGAAGGAAAAGTGACCTCATCAGCCGGCGCAGGTTAACGGCGGGTGAACGGTGGCTGGCGGGTTGGGTCCTCAGCGCGGCAGGTACCGCTCCGTCGCCACCACCCGCCCCTTGCGGTGGTGGCAGACCACGAGCTCCCCCTTGTCCAGGGGCTCTTCCTCGACGCCCAGGCGCTCGAGGATCCAGGGCAGCCCGGGCCGGTGGGCGCAGAGCGCCGCGGGCTTCTTCGCCGAGAGCAGCCGGCCGATGTCCTCGCTGACGTGGGCCCGATCGAACGCCTCCTCCGAGAACGCCGTCGCCTCGATCAGCTTCACCCCCTCCTCCTCGGCGTAGGGCCGGAAGCTCTCGGTGCAGCGGACGCTGGTCGAGGACATCAGCACGGCCACGCCGTACGCCTGCAGGACGGGGACGAGCGCCTGGGCCTGGCGCCGGCCGGGTCGGTCGAGCGGTCGCGCGGGGTCGGGGCCGTCCCAGTCCTCGCGTTCGACCGCCGAGGCGTGGCGTACGACCAGCAGCGGCGTGGTCCGTCCCGGGAGCTCGTCGTACTGCGTCAGCAGGTCGAGGTCGTCGAGGTAGGTGAGCCGCCGTCGTGCCTCGTCGAGCGGGAACCAGCCGACCTCGTCGATCTCCTGGTTGACCTCGTAGCCGGACACGTCGTGGCCGCCGAGCACGTGGCCGACCCAGTAGTGCACGTGCTTGCTGCGCCCGCCCGAGACCTCGTAGACCTGCGGGCGCAGCGGTCGACCCAGCCGGATCCGGACGCCGGTCTCCTCGAGCACCTCGCGAACGCAGGTGGCGGTGCAGTGCTCGCCTGGGTCCTGCTTGCCCTTGGGGAACGCCCAGTCGTCGTACTTCGGCCGGTGCACCAGCAGCACCTCGCGACCGTTGGAACCCTTGCGGACCACCACGGCGCCCGCGGCCACGACGTCCGGACCGCTCGCCGAGGGGATCGCCATGGCGCCCAGCATCGCACCCGCACCCGGTGGACGTGCGCACACCACGACTAGTCTCACCACGTCGACACAGGGGGTGACAGGTGCTGGGACCTCGCGCACGCGGGCGCGGGCGCACGACGCTGCTCGCCGTGATCACCCTCGTCGCGGTGATCGCCCTGGTCCTCGTCGGCCTGTCGCTGTGGCAGCGGTTCACCCGCACCGGGCTCGAGCAGGCCGCCGACGCCGTACCCGCGAGCTCGCTGCGCCTCGCCTACACCGACTGGTCCCGCGTGCGCGGCCAGGTCGACGCGAAGGTGGACGGCTCATCGTCGGCAACGGAGATCGAGGAGTTCATCACCGAGGCCTACGACACCGACTTCGTGGCGGCCAGCAGCATCGACGAGTCGGCGGCGGCGCTGCACCGGCTCTACGGCTTCTCACCGGTGAACGCGGAGTGGGAGGCCTTCGCACAGGGCCGCCGGGGCGCGGCGATGGTGCTCAAGGTGCCCGACGCAGACTTCGACGACCTCGCCGACAACCTCGACTCGATCGGCTACGAGGAGCCCGAGGAGGACGACGGGGTCTGGAAGGGCGGCGTCGACCTCGTCGCCGCGACGGACCCGACCCTGACGCCGGAGCTGCAGTACGTCTCGCTGCTCGAGGACCGGGGGCTGGTGGTGACCAGCGACAACGCGGAGTACGCCGCCGTCGCCGCCCGGGCGGCGAAGGGCGACGGCGACACGCTCGCCTCGAGGGGTACGACGGAGTCGCTGACCGCAGCCATCGAGGAGCCCGTCAACGCAATGCTCTGGGCCGGCGACTTCGCCTGCGAGGACCTCGCCATGTCGAGCGCCGACGAGAACGACCAGGCCACGGCCGAGCAGCTGGTGGCCGACGCCGGCGGAGTCACCCCGTTGTCGGGCCTGGCGATGGCGATGTCGGTGGACCGGACGCTGCAGGTCGTGGGGGCCTTCGAGGACGACGACCAGGCCCAGGACAACCTCCGACCCCGCGCCCGGCTCGCGGTCGGGGAGGCCGTTGGCCGCGGCGGCTCGTTCGCCGACGACTTCGAGCTCACCGCGTCACGCGCCGTGGACGCCACGGTCCGGCTCACCTTGGAGCCGCGGCAGCCGACCGGGTTCGTGCTCTCCGCGCTGTACGACGGGCCGGTGCTGTTCGCGACCTGCTGAGGGGCGGGGCCCGGTCGGCCGAGTCACCCCGCCCCCTCACCCAGCCCGTCTCCGCCGCTGGTGGATCGCGATCAGGTGCTCGTGCAGGCCGACCAGCGGCTGGTCGTCGGGCGTGGTGGTGCGGGCCCAGGTGCCGTCGGGGCCGAGCTCCCACGCCGCGGTGTGCGGGGCGAACGCCCGGTCGAGCACCTGGTTGACCTCCTCGACCGCGGCCGCGGAGGGGAGCCGCACCAGCGCCTCCACCCTTCGGTCGAGGTTGCGGTGCATCAGGTCCGCGGAACCGATCCACGCCTCGGGCGACCCGGCGTTCTCGAAGGCCATGATCCGGCTGTGCTCGAGGTAGCGGCCGAGGATCGAGCGGACCCGGATGTTCTCCGACAGCCCGGGCACCCCGGGCCGCAGCGAGCAGATGCCGCGGATCAGCAGGTCGACGGGCACACCGGCGCGCGAGGCGCCGTACAGCTCGTCGATGATCGTCTCGTCGACGATCGAGTTGGCCTTGATCCGGATCCGTGCGGGCCGGCCGGCGCGGTGCTGGGCGATCTCGTTGCGGATGGCCAGGACGAGCCCGGAGCGCACCGAACCGGGGGCGACCATGAGCTGCTCGTAGGAGGCGTTGCGCGAGAAGCCGCTGAGGTTGTTGAACAGGTGCGCGGCGTCCTCGCCGATGGCCTCGTCGGTGGTGAGCAGGCCGAGGTCCTCGTACAGCCGCGCGGTCTTGGGGTTGTAGTTGCCGGTGCCGATGTGGGTGTAGCGGCGGATCCCGTCGGGCTCGTCGCGGACCACCATCGCGAGCTTGCAGTGCGTCTTCAGCCCGACGAGCCCGTAGACGACGTGGCACCCGGCCTGCTCGAGCTTGCGCGCCCAGCGGATGTTGGCCTCCTCGTCGAAGCGCGCCTTGATCTCCACGATCACCAGCACCTGCTTGCCCGACTCGGCGGCGTCGATCAGGGCGTCGATGATCGGCGAGTCACCCGAGGTGCGGTAGAGCGTCTGCTTGATCGCGAGCACCCGCGGGTCGGCCGCGGCCTGCTCGATGAAGCGCTGCACCGAGGTGCTGAACGAGTCGTACGGGTGGTGCAGGAGTACGTCGGAGCGCTGCAACGCCTCGAACACGTCGACCGGCGAGGCCGACTCGACGGGGGCGAGCAGCGAGTGGGTGACCGGGATGAAGACCGGGTACTTCAGCTCCTCGCGGTCGATGTCGGCGATGTCGTGCAGCCCGCGCAGGTCGAGCGGGCCGGGCAGCCGGAACACCTCGGCGGCGGAGACACCGAGCTCGCTGGTCAGCAGCTCCAGCACCCGCGGGTCGATGTCCTCCTCGACCTCGAGCCGCACCGGCGGGCCGAACCGGCGGCGCAGCAGCTCCTTCTCCAGCGCCTGCAGGAGATTCTCCGCGTCGTCCTCCTCGACCTCGAGGTCCTCGTTGCGGGTCACCCGGAAGGTGTTCACGCTGAGCACCTCCATGCCGGGGAAGAGCCGCTTCAGGTGCGCGCCGATGACGTCCTCCAGCGGCACGAACCTGTCGTTGCCCAGCGGCACGAACCGGCTGAAGATCGGCGGCACCTTGACCCGCGCGAAGTGCTCCTTGCCCGACTCGGGGTTGCGCATCAGCACGGCCAGGTTGAGCGAGAGCCCGGAGATGTACGGGAACGGGTGGGCCGGGTCCACCGCCAGCGGGGTGAGCACCGGGAAGACCCGCTCCTTGAACAGCGCCTTGCAGTGCTTCTGCTCGTCTCGGGACAGGTCGGCCCAGCGGACCAGCTCGATGCCCTGGGCTGCGAGCGCGGGCACGACGTCCTTGCGGAAGGCAGTGGCGTGCCGCTCGGTGAGCGCCGCCGTGGCCTCCCAGATCTGCTCCAGCACCTCACGCGGCATCAGTCCGGACGCGGCTCGTACGGCGACCCCGGCGGCGATGCGTCGCTTCAGGCCGGCCACCCGGACCATGAAGAACTCGTCGAGGTTGCTGGCGAAGATGGCGAGGAATCGCACCCGCTCCAGCAGCGGCAGCGAGTCGTCCTCCGCGAGCTCGAGCACCCGCTGGTTGAAGTGCAGCCAGGACAGCTCCCGGTCGAGGAACCGGTCCTCGAACTCGCCCGGCGCGAACTCCGACGCGTCCGGGGCATACGGCGGGTCGACGTCGAAGGTGTCCGCCGGGACCGCCCGCAGGCTCGGGTCCAGCGGCCCCTCGTCCTGGTCGGCGCCGACCGATGGCTGGAAGTCGGTGGTCATGTATGAACTCTGTCACTGCAACGTGAACAGCGGGTGGCATATGTTGCGTCGATGCCTGATGTCCGGTTCCGCCTCGAGGCCGCCCTCCTCCGGATGCTGATGAACCTCTCGCCGCGAAGGCAGCGTGCCCTGCTGCGGCGCGCGGTCGTGGTCGACGGCCAGACCCTGTCTCCGGAGCTCCAGCTGATGCTCCGCCTGCAGCGCCTCGCCAGGATGCCGGCGGTCGAGACGTTGCCGCTGCCGCAGGCACGCGCGGAGCTGGTGCGTCAGGCCCGGCTGGTCGGCGGTCGTCAGCACGTCGGCGCCGTCCGCGAGCTGACCGTCGACGGCGCAGAGGGCCCGCTGGCGGCACGTCTCTACATCCCCAGCGAGCGATTCGGCCCCGACCCGGCGCCGACGATGATGTTCATCCACGGCGGTGGGTGGATGTACGGCGACCTGGACAGCCACGACGCCGAGTGCCGGTTCCAGGCCGAGCACTCCGGCGTACAGATCCTGGCGATCGACTACCGGCTCGCGCCCGAGCACCGGTTCCCGGCCGCGGTCGACGACTGCCGTGCGGCGTACCGCTGGCTGGTCGAGCACACCGGAGAGGTCGGCGCCGACCCCACGCGGCTGGCCGTCGGAGGTGACTCCGCCGGGGGCGCCCTCGCGACCTCGGTCGCGATCCACGCCGCGGAGCATGGGCTGCCGCTGGCGTTCCAGCTGCTGGTCTACCCGGGCACCGACTTCACCGAGCGCGCGGCGAGCCGCAAGCTGTTCGGGGACGGCTTCTTCCTGACCACCGAGTTCATGGACGGCGCCGAGGAGGCCTACTTCGA
>DASSLA010000200.1:0-2495 GCA_035689885.1 Marmoricola sp.
AATGGCTGGCTCCTGTCGTCGGCGGCAGGAATTCAACGCCCGCGAGGCGCGGGAGGTTCCCGTCAGGTCAGCCCCGCGGAGCTCGGCACCGCCCTGGCCCCGCCGGACCTGCCGCTCACCTCGCCGAGCACCGGATCCGCCCGCAGCTTCAGACGCTGCACGTCGACGTCCCGGGCTTCGTCGGCCGCCGCCTCTACCAGATGCACAGTGCGTCCACCTCCTCGGCGAGGTCGGCAGGTCGCGTGCGGTGGCGTCCCGGAGGTACCAGAGCAGCTCGTGCAGCCGCTCGACCACCTCGAAGACGGCGAACGTCTCCACGCGCAGGTGCGGGGAGCTGCGCCAGTCCGACCCGCCGAAGTGCTGCTGCACCACCCGCTGGCCGGCGCCGAAGCAGTCGTAGCCGGGTGCAGCCCGGGAACCCGCGCTCCGGCAGCCGGTCGTGGATCGTGCAGCCGAAGCCGTGCTCGGCGAGGTTGGGGCACGGGACGCCGCTCGGCTCGTCGATCGCGAAGTCCGCCGAGCGGGTGAAGGCAGGCACCACGCAGCAGAGCGCCGCGCAGGACGCACAGTCCGCGACCAGGTCGAGTCGTGGGTCCGCGGCTGCGCCCCGCCCGGTCAAGCCTGGACCGCTACGCCCTTCTCGATCAGCGCGTCCACGTCGGCGACCCCCCAGGCGGTCAGGGCCTCCCGGGTGTGCGCGCCGGGCTTCGGAGCGGGCGGAGTCGTGAGGCTGCTGGTCGTACGGGAGAACCGCGGAGCGGGAGCCGGCTGCCGCACGCCCTCGTGCTCGACGAACACCTCGCGCGCAGCCATGTGCGGGTGCTCCATCGCCTCGGTCATCGGGATGATCGGGGCGACGCAGGCGTCGGTGCCCTCGAACACCTCGGTCCACTCCGTCTGGCTCCGGGACGCGAACGCCTCGGTGATCTGCCGGCGCAGCTCGGGCAGCCGCTCGAGGTCGAAGCGGTCGGGCGCGGTCTCGGCGATGCCGAGCAGCCGGACGAACTCCTCGTAGAACTGCGGCTCCAGCGGCCCGACCGACATGTGCCGGCCGTCGCTGGTCTCGTAGAGGTCGTAGAACGGCATGCCGCCGTCGAGGAGGTTGGCGGCGCGCTCCTCGCGCAGGGTGCCGCCGGCGAGCATCGCCGCCCCCATCGCGTTGAGGTGGGCGGTGCCGTCGACGATCGCGGCGTCCACGACCTGGCCCCGGCCGCTGAGCCGCGCCTCCAGGAGGGCGGCGAGGACACCGATGACCAGGTACGTCGACCCGCCGCCGAAGTCGCCGACCAGGTTGGCCGGGAAGTGCGGCCGCGACTTGTCCTGGCCCATCCCGAAGAGGGCACCGGTGATCGCGATGTAGTTCATGTCGTGCCCGGCGGTGTTCGCGAGCGGGCCGGTCTGGCCCCACCCGGTCATCCGGCCGTAGACCAGCCGCGGGTTGCGGGCCAGGCACTCCTCGGGGCCGAGCCCGAGTCGCTCGGTGGTGCCAGGACGCATCCCCTCGACGAGCACGTCGGCCTCGGCGACGAGGTCGAGCACGATCGCGGCGGCCTCGGGGTTCTTCAGGTCGAGCGCGACGCTGGGGCGGCCGCGGTTGAGCAGGTCGGTCGGCCCACCGGTGAGCAGCTGCCCGCCGGGGCGGTCGATCCGGATCACGTCGGCGCCGAGGTCGGCCAGGATCATGCAGGCGTGCGGCCCCGGCCCGATCCCGGCGATCTCCACGACCTTCACGCCACGCAGCGGTCCCGTCCCGTGACCCAGCTCCACACTCATGCGCCCGATTCTGACAGCAGCGCTGTCACGGTGCGTGGCCGGTCCGGGCCGCAGGTGGGGTCGCATGTAACGCGGAGTTGTTGTTGCTCAGTGCACCGCCGGCAGTGCACCAAGCAACCAGAACGCCGCGTTACAAGGGGTCCGATGCGTGGCCCACCTCACCCGTGCAACTAGTTGCACAAGCCCCGGCGAGCGACCAGACTCCCCGCCATGGCCCTCGAGCACGCCCTGTTGGTCTCGCTGCGCGAGCGCCCGGGCACCGGCATCGAGCTGACCCGCCGCTTCGACCGGTCGATCGGGTTCTTCTGGCGCGCCACCCACCAGCAGATCTACAAGGTGCTGCGCCGGATGGAGGCCGACGGCTGGGTCGCCGCATCCGCCGGGGACTCTCGCCGCACCGAACGTCGCTACGAGGTCACCGCACTCGGGGACGAGCAGCTGCGCGCGTGGATCGCCACCCCGACCCCACCCGTCGCACTGCGCTCGGACCTGGCGGTGAAGATGCGCGGGGCGTCGTACGGCGACCGCCGGGCGCTCCTCGCCCACGTCGAGGAGCTGCGCGCCGAGCACCGCTCGCGGCTCGCGCACTTCGAGCAGCTCGAGCGCGAGCAGTTCCCCGACCCCGGCTCGCTCACCGGCCGCGGTCTCGACACCTGGCTGGTGCTGCGCGGCGGGATCATCCAGGAGCGGTTCTGGGTGCAGTGGCTGACCGAGTACGTCGA
>DASSLA010000201.1:0-20509 GCA_035689885.1 Marmoricola sp.
GGCCCGGCTGTCACAGGTCGAGGACGCCTGGGACGCGATGGTCGACGCAGGCGTCGCCGACACGATCGTGCCGATCACCTACATGAACTCCTCGGCCGACATCAAGGCGTTCTGCGGGCGCCACGACGGCGCGGTGTGCACCTCCTCCAACGCGCAGGCCTCGCTGGAGTGGGCCTACGAGCAGAAGGGCCCGGACACCAAGGTGCTCTTCCTGCCCGACCAGCACCTCGGGCGCAACACCGCCGTGCGCGAGCTCGGCTTCTCCCTCGAGGACTGCGTGGTGTGGAACCCGCTGCTCCCCGGCGGCGGCCTGACCACCGAGCAGCTCCGCGACGCGAAGATGATCCTGTGGAAGGGCCACTGCTCGGTCCACGGCCGGTTCTCCGAGGACGTCGTCGACGAGCTGCGCGCCACGATCCCGGACGTCCAGATCCTCGTGCACCCGGAGTGCAAGCACGAGGTGGTCTCCAAGGCCGACCTGGTCGGGTCGACCGAGTTCATCATCAAGACGGTCGAGGCGGCGCCGTCCGGCACGTCCTGGGCCATCGGCACCGAGCTCAACCTGGTGCAGCGGCTCGCCGACCGGCACCCCGACAAGAACATCGTCTTCCTCGACCGCACGGTCTGCTACTGCTCGACGATGAACCGGATCGACCTCCCCCACCTGGTCTGGGCCCTGGAGTCACTGGCCGAGGGCCACCTGGTGAACGTGATCGAGGTGGACCCGGACACCGAGCACTGGGCCAAGGTCGCGCTCCAGCGGATGCTGGATCTCCCGGGCAAGTCCCACCGCGACTGACCCGAGCCGTCCCCAGGCTCAGCCGGTCGGGCTCGGCAGCTCGACCCAGAACTCCGCGCCCCCGGTGGCGGAGTCGCGGACCCCGATCACTCCGCCGTGCGCCTGCACGATGCGACGGCAGGTGGCGAGCCCGATGCCGAGCCCGTCCGCGCCGTCGTGGGTCGCCCGCCCCCCGCGTACGCCGAGGGCGAAGATCGCCTCCCGCTCCGCGACCGGCACACCCGGCCCGTTGTCGGAGACGGTGATGGCGGTCCGCTCCCCGTCGTCCGACCCGGCGACCCGGATCTCCGGCCGGTCCACCGACCCGGCGTACTTCAGCGCGTTGGCGAGCACGTTCTGCAGCACGGCACTGATCTGCACCGGGTCTCCGCACGCGCTGGGCAGGCCGTCGACGACGACCTTCGCCCGGCCGACCTGCGGCGCGAGGTCACTCAGCACGTCACGCACGAGCGCGTCGAGGTCGAGAGGTGAGGAGCGGAGGGTGCCGCCCACGACCGCGAAGTCCATCAGCCCGGCGATGGTCGCCCGCATGCGCTGGGCGCCGGACAGGGCGCTGTCGAGCAGCGGACGCGCGTCCGGCGTGTCCGCGGGGACGTCCTCCGCCAGCATCTGCAACGACATCAGCACCGCGGTCAGCGGCCCCTGGACATCGTGGGCCACCTGCCCGGCGAACGAGGCGAGGTGCTCGTTGGAGCGGCGCAGCTCGCGGTGACCCGACGACATCTCGGACAGCGAGGCCTGCATCTCCTGCTGCACCGCCTGCGCCTCGAGCACGTCGACCACGGCCGCGGCCAGCTCGGCCAAGGACTCCGTGGTGGTCGCGTCGAACTCGGTGAGCCGGCTGTCGAAGACGCACAAGGTCCCGATCGCGACGCCGTTGCTGGTCACCAGCTGGTTGGCGGCGTAGGACCGCACGTGTCCGCTGCGCGCGGGCGGGCTGTCCCGGAACCGCGGGTCGAGCCGCGCGTCGGGCACGACGTGGGAGCGCTCCTCCTCGCGGACCAGCTTGGCGCAGAACGAGTCGCCAGCCGCGATGGTGGCACTGGAGCCCTCGGCGTCGACCAGGGTGTGCTGGGACGTCGAGGTGATCAGGTTGATCTCCGCCGACCGTGCCCCGGCGAGGACGGCCGCAGCTCGGGTGATCCTGCGCAGCACGTCGGGGACCGGGCGGTCGAGCAGGTCGAGCGCCCTGATCTCCGCCTCACGCATCGCGTCCAGGGCGTTCACGGCGGTCAGTGTAGGGCCGGGATCACTCCTGGTAGCCCCAGATCGGCATCCACCGTGACGTGTCCGGCTCGATCTCGAGGTCCGCCCCGACGGCGTCGCGGATCTGCCGCTCGCGCAGGTTGTCGCGGGTGGACGGGCCCGTCGGGCAGAACGGGTAGAAGGTGCCCTGCTTGTAGAGGTAGACGAGGTACGCCGTGGCGCCGGCGTCGTCGCGGAAGCCGACCACCGAGCAGAGCAGCCCGGGTCCGAACCCCTGTGCCTCCAGGGCGGAGTTGACCGCGTGCAGGTCGGTGACCAGGCCGGGGGTGTCGCCGGGTGGGTGACGGAGCGTCAGCCATGTGTAGCCGTACTGGTCGACCCGGGACGCGGCCTGCGGTCCCCCGCCGGTCGCGACCAGGTCGGCCGCCTCCTGCTGGGTGGCGCTCGACGCCATCCCCTCAGCCGCGCGGAAGCACACCGACCCCACCCCGGTGGCGTGCATGCCCATGGCGGCGTCGAGGGTGAGCGCCGCGGAGGGAAGGGAGAACAGCCGGTCGAGGTTGGCCGGCTTCGGCCGGGAGCGACCGAGGATGGAGTCCCAGAAACCCACCGGCGCTACAGGCTCTTGCCCAGGCTCGCGGCGATCTTCGCCAGCTGGTCGAGGCGCTGCTCGAGCGGCGGGTGCGTCGCGGTCAGGGTGCCGAGCGAGAGCCCGCGGACGGCCGGGGTGATGAAGAAGGCGTTCATCGGCTGCGCCGCGCGCAGGTCCTTCTCCGGCACCGAGTTCATCTCGCCGCTGATCTTGGTCAGCGCCGAGGCCAGCGCCGTCGGCTTCTGGGTCAGGTAGGCACCCGCGCGGTCGGCGGAGAGCTCGCGGTAGCGCGACAGCAGCCGCAGCAGCAGGAAGCTGATCGCGTAGACGACCAGGCTGACCACCAGCACCGCGACGAAGCCGATGGCACCGGCGCCGTTGTCGCGGCGGCCGATGCTGAAGCCGCCGAACTGCGCCGACCTGGTGAGCATCCCGGCGACGATGCCGGCCGAGGCCGCCACCGTCATCACCAGCACGTCGCGGTGGGCGACGTGGGACAGCTCGTGGGCGAGCACCGCCTCCAGCTCCTCGGCGGTGAGGGTCTGCAGGATGCCGGTCGTCACGCACACGGCCGAGTGGCTCGGGGACCGCCCGGTGGCGAAGGCGTTGGGCAGCGGAGTGTCCGCGATCGCCACCCGCGGCTTGGGCATGTCGGCCATCGCGCACAGCCGGTCGATCATGCCGTGCAGCTCGGGCGCCTCCTCGGGCGTCACCACCCGGGCGCGCATCGCGCGCAGCGCAGCCCGGTCGGAGTTCCACCACTGGAAGAACGCGATGCCGATGCCGATCAGGCCGATGATCACCGCATAGCTGGGGAAGGCGTACATCAGCGCCACGATCAGCGCCACGAACAGGGCGCCCAGCAGGAACATCACCGTGGTCATCCGGACGGTGAGGCCGGAGTCGGGGACGAAGCGGGTGCGGGCCATGTCAGGTCAACGCTCGGGAATCGCCAGTAGTTTCAACGGGTCAGCCGGGGATGAGGCCCTCGCCGGTGAGCAGCTCGCGGACCTCCTCCAGAGTCGCGTCGCCCGGCGGCAGGATGAGGTCGGAGTCCTCCAGGGAGTCGTCCGGGAGCGGCGTCCCCACCCGGCGTACGCCGTCGAGCAGCTCGCCGAGGGCCTTGGTGAAGGTGTCGGTGTCGCCGGACTCCACGGCCGACTCGACCTCGCCGTCGAGCTGGTTGAGGTGCTCGAGCTGGTCGTCGGGGACCTCGAGCTGTCCCTCGCCGAGGATGCGGACGATCATGCCTGTCCCCTGTCCTCCGGTGACGACTCGGGCGCCGGCTCCTGGGTGGCCGCCTGGTCGCCGGCGGACTCGGACTCGCCCGTGCCACCCTCGATCGCACCGGGGGTGGTGCCCTTCAGCGCGGCGAGCTCGGCCTCGACGTCGGACTGGTGGCTCATCGCCTCCAGCTCGCGGCTGATGTCGTCGCCGCGGTTGAGCGAGCTCGCGTCGTCGAGCGCGCCGGAGGCGATCAGCTCGTCGATCGCGCCGGCCCTTGCCTGCATCTGGTGGGTCTTGTCCTCGGCCCGCTGGACGGCCATCCCGACGTCGCCCATCTCCTCGGAGATGCCCGAGAACGCCTCGTTGATGCGGGTCTGTGCCTCCGCGGCGGTGTAGGTCGCCTTGATGGTCTCCTTCTTGGTCCGGAAGGACTCGACCTTGGCCTGCAGCCGCTGGCTGGCGAGGGTGAGCTTCTCCTCCTCGCCCTGCAATTGGGCGTGCTGGGCCTGCAGCTCGGAGATCTGGCCGGTCAGGGCCGACTTGCGCGTCAGCGCCTCGCGGGCGAGGTCCTCGCGCCCCATGGAGAGGGCCTTCTGCGCCTGGGCGGTGAGCTTGTCCGACTGGGCCTGGAGCTGGTTGACCTGGAGCTCCACGCGCTTGCGGCTGGTGGCCACGTCGGCGACCCCGCGACGGACCTTGGTCAGCATGTCCAGCTGGCGCTGGTAGCTGTAGTCGAGGGTCTCCCGGGGGTCCTCGGCGGAGTCCAGTGCCTTGTTGGCCTTGGCCCGGAAGATCATGCTGATCCGCTTCATCATGCTCATGCGCTCAACCTACCGGTGCACGCCCAGTCGGACGAGGCAGATCCGCAGGTAGGCTGGCTGCTCGCCCGGATCCCCCAGCGCTCGAAGAAGGCCCACGTTGTTCCGCCGTAGCACCAAGGACGAGACCCCGCCCGACACCCACATCGAGAAGGGACCGGGTGCCAAGGGACGCCCCACGCCGAGCCGCAAGGAGGCGGAGGCCGCCGCACGTGAGCGGGCCAAGGCGGTCAAGGACAAGAAGGCCGCGGCCAAGCTGCAGCGCGAGCGGCGTGCCGCGCACAACGCCAAGGTGCGCGAGGGGATGCGCACCGGCGACGAGCGCTACCTGCCGGCCCGCGACAAGGGCCCGGTCAAGAGGTTCGTGCGCGACTTCATCGACTCCCGGATCTCCTTCGCGGAGTTCCTGCTGCCGCTGCTGGTGCTGATCATGGTGCTGCAGTACTCCGGCAGCAACGCCCTCTCCGACGTCGGCATCTTCCTGTGGAACGCCACCATCCTCCTGGTCGCGCTCGACACTGCGTGGATGCTGTTCCGGCTCAAGCGGGCACTCCGCAACGAGTACCCCGACGAGAGCCACCGCGGGGTGACGGTCTACGCCATGCTCCGCGTGCTCCAGCTGCGCTGGCTGCGGATGCCGAAGCCGCGGGTCAAGATCGGCGGAGCGCCGATCAAGCGCTGACCTGTTGCGCTCGCGTCGGGTTCGGGATCAGCCCGGCGAGAGCGACATCGGGCCGTAGACCTCGCGATCGCCCTCGAAGAGGGTCACCGAGGCGACGCCTTCCTCGGCCAGGTCGGGGTAGGCCTCCCCCAGCCACGTCTCGGCGTCGCTGCGGGTCGGGAACTCAGCCCGTGACTCCTGCTCGAGCACCTGGCCGTCGGCGTCGAGCAACTGCCACCACCACGGCACGGTCTCCGAGCTGCGGCTGCTGACTCCGAACGCGGGTTCGGGGCTGTTCGTCACGGCGTACCTCCGTAGGGGGTGGTCAGGACTCGCGGACGCCGGTGTCCACGAAGGGCGGCTTGGTCACCACGAACACCTCGGCGCGGCCGCGGACGTCGACCAGCACCTCGGCCCCGAGCTGGACCTGGCTGTTGATGAGTGCCAGCGCGACGCCCTTGCGCAGGGTGGGCGAGAACGTTCCGGAGGTGACGTGCCCGACGGGCATGTCGCGGGTGACCTTGACGCTCATCCCCGGCCGGGCGATTCCGCGCCCCTGCGCGACCAGGCCGCGCAGGGTGACGGTCGGACCCGCCTCCTTCTCGGCCAGCAGGGCGTCGCGCCCCCAGAACTCGGGCTTCGACCAGCCCACCGCCCACCCGAGCCTGGCCTGGACGGGAGTGATCTCGAGGCTGATGTCCTGGCCGTGCAGCGGGTAGCCCATCTCGGTGCGCAGGGTGTCGCGGGCACCGAGCCCGGCGGGCGCGAGCCCGTGCGGCTCACCCGCCTCGAGCAGCGCGTCCCACAACCGGGGTGCGACCTCGTTGGCGGCGACCAGCTCGTAGCCGCGCTCGCCTGTGTAGCCGGTGCGGCAGACCACGATGTCATGGTCGTCGAACGGCGCCTCGCGGAAAGACATGTAGTCGTGGCCGGTGGGCAGGCCCAACGCGTCGAGCACCTCATCGGACTTCGTCCCCTGGACGGCGAGCACGGCGTGTGAGTCGTGGTGGTCGGTGATGGAGAGCCCCTCGGGCCCGCCCTCGTCGAGGCGACGCTTGACCTCCGCGGAGTTGGCGGCGTTGGGCACGAGCAGCAGGTTGTCGTCGTCGCGCAGGTAGACGATCAGGTCGTCGACCACTCCCCCGGTCTCCGGGTCGCAGACCAGGGTGTACTGCGCCTGGCCCTTGCCGATCTTGCCGAGGTCGTTGGTCAGGCAGCGGTCGAGGTACTCCCGCGCCCCGTCGCCACGCACCACGATCTTGCCGAGGTGGCTGACGTCGAAGACACCGACGGCCTCCCGCACCGCGGCGTGCTCCTTGAGGACACCGGTGGCGTACTCCATCGGCATCTCCCACCCGCCGAACTCCGCGAACTTCGCGCCGAGGGCGACGTGGCGATCGTGCAGCGGGGAGCGCTTGGCTGACATGCGGGCAAGTTACCGCAGGTGCTGCGGCCCGCCTCGCGTGCGATCCGATGTCGCGGCGGAAGTTCCGGCGGCTAGCCTGACCCCTCGTGACGACGTACACCCTCCGCAAGGGCAGCCCGGCCAGGACCCGCACCGACCTGGTGGTGATCGGCGTGGCCCGCACCGCGTCCGGCGACCCGGTGCCGTGCCCCGGAGGCGAGGAGGTCGCCGAGGCCTACGGCCGCAAGTGGCGGCCGATGCTCTCCTCGATGGGCTTCAAGGGCGACGCCGGCGAGGTGCTGCGGGTGCCGACCGCCGGGGTGCTGAAGGCAGGCACCCTGCTACTGGTCGGGCTCGGCGAGCGCGACGACCTGACACTGGAGAAGGTACGGCGGGCCGCCGGCGTCTCCGCGCGCAGCTTCGGCAACGCGGCGTCCGTCGCGGTCGCCCTGCCGGCGATCGACGCCGCCCACGTGCGCGCTGTGACCGACGGGCTGGTGCTGGGCCAGTACTCCTACCAGGGGCGGAAGACCAGGAAGAGCGGCAACAAGAGCGTCGGCGACGTCTCGATCCTCAGCGACGTGGCGCGTCGGGCCGACGCCGTCGCCGCGCTCGAGGCCGGCCAGAAGGTCGGAGCCCTGGTCAACCGCGCCCGCGACTGGGTCAACACGCCCCCCAACGACCTCACCCCCGAGCTCTTCGCCGATGCGGTGAAGGCGCTGTTCGAGGAGCAGGGCGGGAATAAGTCCGGCCTCGGCCTCGAGGTGCTCGGACTCACCGAGCTCACCGAGCTCGGCGCCGGCGGCATCCTCGGCGTGGGTCAGGGCTCCGTCAACGAGCCCCGGCTGGTCAAGCTCACCTGGCAGCCCAAGGACCCGCGCGCCAGCGTCGCCCTGGTCGGCAAGGGCATCACCTACGACTCCGGCGGCCTCACCATCAAGCCCGGCAGCTCGATGTCGACGATGAAGTACGACATGGGTGGCGCCGCGACCGTGCTGGCAGCGACCTTCGCGATCGCGGCGCTGGAGCTGCCGGTGGCGGTGACGACCTACGCCCCGATGGCGGAGAACATGCCCTCGGGTTCGGCGATGCGTCCCGGTGACGTGCTGACGATGTACAACGGCAAGACGGTCGAGGTGACCAACACCGACGCCGAGGGCCGGCTGATCCTGGCCGACGCGCTGGCGATGGCCGTCGAGGACGAGCCCGACGCGATCGTCGACGTCGCCACCCTGACCGGCGCCGCCCTGGTAGCACTGGGTGAGAAGGTCGCCGCGCTCTTCGGCGACGACGCCACCACCGCCGCGATCAGTGCCGCGGCGGAGACCAGCGGCGAGATGATGTGGCGCCTCCCGATCCCGGAGCAGACCGTCGACGCCGTGCGCGACAGCAAGATCGCCGACGTGCTGCAGTCCAACTGGGTGCGCTGGGGCGGCACGCTCTACGCCGCGGCCTTCCTGCAGGAGTTCGTCGAGGAGCGACCCTGGAGCCACATCGACATCGCCGGCCCGGCCTGGAACACCGGCAGCTCGTGGGGCCACGTGCCCGCGGCGGCCACCGGCTACGGGATCTCCACACTGGTGGAGTACGCCGCGTCGCTGGTCGACGGCGCCAAGGACTGACCTACTCGGTCGGCGGCTGCTGCTGCTTGCGCAGCTCCTTCTGCCGGCGGTTGTACTCCCGCATCCGCGAGGGGATCCCCACCAGCCCGGCGTCATAGCTGGGCACGCCGTTCCTGTTGGCGAAGTCGTGGGCCCACTTCACCGACGGCACCCGACGACGTGTCCACTCGCCGTCGTGCGCGACGAGCAGCAACGTCACGTCGGTCACCGCGGTCTGCGGCTCGACGAAGCCCTCGACCCCGCGTCGGGTGCGGACGAATTTGAGCAGGTGTTCCTGGTCGGCGCTGTCGGCGCCACGGAACGACGTACCGCCACCACCGGCACCACGTCGCCGGCCCTTGCGCCGGAACCGATCGAGCAGACCCATGGGCCAAGTGTGCTGCATCGGCCCGCGGAGCACCGCCGATCGGGATCTGATTGCCGGTGCGAGTCGCGCGAGTGATTGGATGAGAGCCGCAACACAGCGAGAGGGAGAGAGCGTGCCAGAAGCAGAGTTCGACGTCGTGATCCTCGGTGCAGGTTCGGGGGGCTACGCGTGCGCCCTACGTGCCGCCGAGCTGGGGCTCAGCGTCGCCCTGGTGGAGAAGGACAAGCTCGGTGGCACCTGCCTGCACGTGGGGTGCATCCCGACCAAGGCCCTGCTGCACGCCGCCGAGGTCGCCGACAGCGCACGCGAGTCGGAGAAGTTCGGTGTGCGCGCCAGCCTCGACGGCATCGACATGCCCGGCGTCAACGCCTACAAGGACGGCGTGGTGAGCCGGCTGTTCAAGGGGCTCACCGGGCTGATCAAGGGCCGCGGCATCACCGTCGTCGAGGGCTCCGGGCGACTGACGGGCCCGCGCACCGTCGAGGTCGACGGCAAGGCCTACACCGGAAAGGCGGTCGTGCTCGCCTCCGGCTCCTACGCGCGCTCCCTCCCGGGGTTGGAGATCGACGGCGAGCGGGTGCTCACCTCCGAGCACGCGCTGCGCCTCGAGTCGGTGCCCGCCTCGGCGATCGTGCTCGGGGGTGGCGTGATCGGCTGCGAGTTCGCCAGCGTGTGGCGCTCCTTCGGCGCCGACGTCACCGTCATCGAGGCGCTCCCCCACCTGGTGCCCACCGAGGACGAGCAGTCCTCGAAGGCGCTGGAGCGGGCGTTCCGCAAGCGCAAGATCGCCTTCTCGACCGGCACCCGCTTCGAGTCGGTGAAGACCACTAACGCGGGCGTGACCGTCACCGTCGAGGGTGGCAAGACCTTCGAGGCCGAGGTGCTGCTCGTCGCGGTCGGCCGCGGCCCCACCACCGACGGCCTCGGCTACGAGGAGCAGGGCATCGCCATGGAGCGCGGCTTCGTGCTCGCCGACGAGCGCTGCCGCACCAACGTCGAGGGCGTGTACGCCGTCGGCGACATCGTGCCCGGGCTGCAGCTCGCGCACCGCGGCTTCCAGCAGGGCATCTTCGTCGCCGAGGAGCTCGCCGGGCTCGACCCGACCCCGATCGACGAGACCGGCATCCCGCGGGTCACCTACTCCGACCCTGAGGTCGCCTCCGTCGGGCTGACCGAGGCCCGGGCGCGTGAGCAGCACGGCGACGCGGTCGAGGTGCTCACGTACGACCTCGGCGGCAACGGGAAGAGCCAGATCCTCGCCACGCAAGGCTTCGTGAAGCTGGTCCGTCGTACCGACGGCCCCGTCCTCGGCGTGCACATGGTCGGCGCGCGTGTGGGTGAGCTGATCGGTGAGGCCCAGCTGATCTGCAACTGGGATGCCTACCCTGAGGACGTAGCCCCGCTCGTGCACGCGCACCCCACCCAGAACGAGGCCCTCGGCGAAGCCCACCTGGCCCTCGCGGGCAAGCCGTTGCACGCGCACTCCTGACCTGCTGGACTCTGCAACACTCGCAAACCGCACCGATCAGACGAGAAGAGCGAAGGAAGCCGATGTCGACACCTGTGAACCTCCCCGCGCTGGGCGAGTCCGTCACCGAAGGCACCATCACGCGCTGGCTCAAGCAGGTGGGCGACAACGTCGAGGTCGACGAGCCCCTGCTGGAGGTCTCCACCGACAAGGTCGACACCGAGATCCCCTCCCCCGTGGCCGGCACGCTGCTCGAGATCAAGGCCGAGGAGGACGAGACGGTCGAGGTCGGTGCGGAGCTCGCCGTGATCGGTGACGAGGGCGAGGGTGGTGGCTCCGACTCCGGTGGGTCGGAGGAGTCCGCCCAGGAGTCGGCGGCGGAGCCTGAGGAGGAGCCGGCCGCCGAGGTCGAGCCGGAGCAGGCCGAGGAGGAGGCCGAGGAGCAGGCCGAGGAGCCCGCCCCCGAGCCCGAGGAGAAGCCGGCCGCCAAGCAGGGCGGCGGTGGCGGTACGCCGGTGACGCTGCCCGCTCTCGGCGAGTCGGTCACCGAGGGCACGATCACCCGCTGGCTCAAGCAGGTGGGCGACACCGTCGAGGTCGACGAGCCCCTGCTGGAGGTCTCCACCGACAAGGTCGACACCGAGATCCCCTCCCCCGTCGCCGGCACGCTGCAGGAGATCAAGGCCGAGGAGGACGAGACCGTCGAGGTCGGTGCTGTGCTCGCCGTCGTGGGTGACGGCTCCGGGGCCGCCGCAGAGGAAGAGCCGGAGCCGGAGCCCGAGCCCGAGCCGGCACCCGAGCCCGAGCCCGAACCGGAGCCGGAGCCCGAGCCGGCACCGAAGGCCGAGGAGAAGAAGCCCGAGCCCAAGCCGGAGCCCAAGCCGGAGCCCAAGCCAGAGCCCAAGCGTGCGGAGCCCGCCGCGGCGGAGGCGTCGTCCTCCGAGGGCGGCGGCTACGTCACCCCGCTGGTGCGCAAGATGGCCGCGGAGCGTGGCGTCGACCTCAGCAAGGTCCCCGGCACCGGCGTCGGTGGACGCATACGCAAGCAGGACGTGATCGCCGCCGCGGAGGCCGCCCAGCAGCCCGCCGCGGCTGCGGCACCGGCCGCCGAGCAGCCGGCCGCGAGCGGTGGAGCCGCCGCGCCGACCCCGGCGACGCCGAGCCCGCTGCGTGGCAAGACCGAGCCGATGAGCCGGCTGCGCAAGGTGATCGCCAAGCGAATGGTCGAGTCGCTGCAGACCTCGGCGCAGCTCACCACGGTCGTCGAGGTCGACGTCACCGGTGTCGCCCGTCTGCGCGACTCGGTGAAGGCGGAGTTCGCGGCGCGCGAGGGCGTGAAGCTCTCGTTCATGCCGTTCTTCGCCAAGGCGACCACCGACGCGCTGAAGTCGCACCCCTCCCTCAACGCAGCGATCGACGAGGAGAAGGGCGAGGTCACCTACTTCGACCACGAGAACCTCGCGATCGCGGTGGACACCGAGCAGGGGCTGCTGACGCCGGTGATCAAGGACGCGGGCGACCTGTCCATCTCCGGGCTCGCCAAGAAGATCGCCGACATCGCCGAGCGCACCCGCAACAAGAAGATCGGTCCGGACGACCTGTCCGGCGGCACCTTCACGCTGACCAACACCGGCAGCCGCGGTGCGCTCTTCGACACCCCGATCATCAACCAGCCGCAAGTCGCGATCCTGGGCACCGGCTCGGTGGTCAAGCGTCCGGTGGTGATCGACGACCCGAACCTCGGCGAGACGATCGCCGTGCGCCACATGGTCTACCTCGCGCTGACCTACGACCACCGGCTCGTGGACGGGGCCGACGCGGCCCGGTTCCTCACCGAGGTCAAGCAGCGCCTGGAGTCGGCCCAGTTCGAGGTCTGAGGTGAGCTCCCGCACCCTCGAGGTCGGTGCCGACAGCCTCTGGCTCGAGGACACCGGCGGCGCCGGCGTACCGCTGGTCCTGCTGCACCCGGGCATCACCGACTCGGAGGTCTGGGACCGGACGATGCCGCTGCTGTCCGGGCACCGGGTGATCCGGTTCGACCGCCGCGGGTTCGGTCGCTCCCCCGTCGCGACGGAGGCCTTCCGGCCGGTCGACGACCTGGTGGCGGTGCTCGACGCCTGCGGTGTCGAGCGCGCGCACCTGGTCGGCAACAGCATGGGCGGCGAGACGTCGCTCGCGCTCGCGGTGACGGCACCGGAGCGGGTGGCGTCGATGACGCTGCTGTGCCCCGGCATCGGCGGGTACCCGTGGCCGGACCCGAGCCCGGCGGCGCTGGAGATCTACGGCCGTTACAAGGCCGCTCACGAGGCCGGCGACATCGACGCGATGGCCGCGATCTCACTGCAGGAGTGGTGCGCGTCCGGCGCGGACGACTACCTGCGCAAGCAGCTGCGGGACACCACGAAGGCCGACATCGCGCAGGCGGAGCTGGAGCAGCCCAACCCCGAGCAGTGGGAGGACGCGGCCGGGATCACCGCCCCGACCACCGTCATTGCCGGCGAGCACGATCCGCCGGACTCGCTGCAGGCCAGCCTCGACCTGGCTGCACGCATCCCGGACGCCGCGCTGGTGCGGATGGACACTGACCACGTCCCGCAGTACCGCGCCCCCGAGGCCGTGGTCGCGGTGGTCGAGGACACGGTGGGGCGGGCCTCATCGTCGGAAAGGTGAGCTGTGATCGGTGGCCGACCGGTGGTCTACCTCCACATCGGCGCCATGAAGACCGGCACCACGTTCGTCCAGAGCTTGCTGATGCAGAACCGGGAGCAGCTCGCCGCTGCGGGTCTGCTGATCCCCGGGAAACGCTGGGCTGACCAGGTCCATGCTGTCCGCGACGTACTCGGCGGAGGCCTCGGCTACCCGAACCTCGGCCCGAAGTCGCGGGGCGCCTGGGGGAACCTGAGGCACGAGATCCTCGCCGCGGACGCGGCGTCGATCGTCTCGATGGAGTTCCTGTCCTTCGCTGATCCCCGCCGCGCCCGACGCATCGTCGACTCCCTCGCCCCGGCTGACGTGCATGTCGTCCTGACCGTGCGGGACGCGACTCCGGCGATCCCGGCGCTCTGGCAGACCAACACGCGCACGGGTTCGACCGACACCTGGCGATCCTTCATGAACGACGTACGCCGGGCCGCGGGGTGGGCCAACCGGTGGGGACGCTTCTCCCCGAGCACGCCACTACGGACCTTCCTGCGGACCCAGGACGTGGCCTACATGGTGCGAACCTGGCGCCGTGTCCTGCCCGCCGGCCGGATCCACGTCGTGACAGTGCCGGGCCCGGGGGCACCGCGGACGCTGCTGTGGGAGCGGCTCGCCGCCGTCGTCGGCGTGCCGCCGGAGACCTGTACGGAGCCGCCCGCGCACGCCAACGAGTCGATCGGCTACCCCTCCACCGAGCTGCTGCGGCGGGTCAACGCGCAGCTGGGTCGCGTCCCTGCCCCCGACTACAACCAGACGGTGCTCGAGTTCCTGGCGTTGCGCATCCTCGCGGCCAGGCGTGACATCGAGACCCGTGCTCTGCTCGACCGACGCACGGCGGAGCTCGGCCCGGCGTGGAACGACCGGTCCCGACAGGCCATCGGCGAGCTGGGGATCGAGGTGGAGGGCGACCTCGGAGAGCTCCCGACGGAGCTGGGCGACCAGCACGAGGAGCTCATCGTCGAGGATCAGCCTCCCCCGAGCGACGCCGAGCTGCTCGACGCAGCGCTCCCCGCCGAGCGAGCGATGCGACGGCTGATCCGCCGCCGCGCCCGCCGGCTGACCGCGAGAGGGGTCGAGGTCGACCTCCCCCTGGGCCTCGGCGGACCCCACCCGCCGCGGACGTGGCGGAGCGGCTCCGACCCCGTGGAGATGGCTGTTCGACAGGTCGCGGGCCTGGTCCGCACGGCGATGGACCTCCAGCGCCGACTCCGCGGTTGACGCCGGGTCACATGTGGATCATGTGTCCAGCGATCCCCTCGACTGCCTCCTTGACCGCCTCGGAGAGGGTCGGGTGGGCGAAGACGTTGCGGGCCACCTCGTCGGCGGTGAGGTCCCACTTCTGCGCCAGGGTGAGCGCAGGAAGCAGCTCGGTCACGTCGGGCCCGATCAGGTGCGCACCGATGATCTCGTTGTACTTCGCGTCGGCCACGATCTTCACGAAGCCCGTGGGGTCGCCGAGTCCCTTGGCCTTGCCGTTGGCCGAGAACGGGAACTTCGCCGTCTTGACGTCGTACCCCTTCTCCTTGGCCTGCTCCTCGGAGTAGCCGAACGAGGCGATCTGCGGCTGGCAGTACGTCGCCCGCGGGATCATGTCGAAGTCGATCTCGATGGTCTCGTGGTCGGCGATCGTCTCGGCGGCGACGATGCCCATCGCCTCGGCGGTGTGGGCCAGCATCAGCCTGCCGGTGACGTCACCGATGGCCCAGACGCCGTCGACGTTGGTGCGGCCGCGCTCGTCCACGGCGATGGCGCCACGCTCTGTGGTCTGCACGCCGGTCTTGTCGAGCCCGTAGCCCTCGAGGCGTGGCGCGAAGCCGATCGCCTGGAGCACCTTCTCGGCCTCGATGACCTCCTCCTTGCCGTCCTTGGAGACGGTCACCTTCACCGACGAGCCGGTGTCCTCGATCTTCTCGACCTTGGTCTTGAGCAGCACCTTCACGCCGAGCTTCTTGTAGTGCTTGGCGAGCTCCTTGGAGACCTCGGCGTCCTCGGTGGGCACCATCCGGTCGAGGAACTCCACGATCGTCACGTCGACGCCGAAGTTGGCCATCACGTAGGCGAACTCCACGCCGATGGCACCGGACCCGGCGATCACGATCGACTTCGGCAGCTGGTCGGTGAGGATCTGCTCCTCGTAGGTGACCACGTTCTCCGACAGCTCGGTGCCGGGCACCAGGCGCGTGGTCGCTCCGGTGGCGATGATGACGTTGTCGGCGGTCACCCGACGGGTCTCGCCGGAACCGTTGTCGACGTCGATCGTCTTGGCGTCGACGAACGTCCCCCAGCCGTCGATCTCCTCGATCTTGTTCTTCTTCATCAGGAAGTGGACGCCCTTGACGATGGAGTCCGACACCTCGCGGCTGCGCGCGTGGGTGGGCTTGAAGTCCATCGTGGCGTCACCCGTGATGCCGAACTTGTCCTTCTCGTGGGCGAGGATGTGAGCCAGCTCGGCGTTGCGCAGCAGCGCCTTGGACGGGATGCAGCCGACGTTGAGGCACACCCCACCCCAATACTGCTTCTCGATCACCCCGACCTTGAGGCCGAGCTGGGAGGCGCGGATGGCGGCGACGTAGCCACCGGGGCCCGCACCGAGGACGACGACATCGAAATCACTCACGCGGGTGAGCCTATTCCCCTCTCCGGGTGCGCCCGCAACGGGCGCAGCACGCCCGCCGCGCTTGCGCGCCGTGCCAGTGTGCTGCCATGCGCTTCCTGATCGCCGGGTCCTCCGGCTTCCTGGGCACGATGCTCCGCAAGCACCTGACCGAGCAGGGGCACGAGGTCACTCCGCTCGTACGACGTGCACCGCAGCCGGGCGAGGTGCAGTGGGACCCCTACAGCGCCCCCCTTGACCCCGCGGTCGTCGATCGCCACGACGTGGTGGTCAACCTCGCCGGCTCGCCCAACGTCGGCAACCCCTACTCGAGCGCGTTCCGGGCGCGCCTCAAGGAGAGCCGGGTGCGGACCACCCGCGTGCTGGCTGAGGCGATCGCGGCGAGCGAGTCCAAGCCGGTGCTGCTCGCCCAGAACGGCATCTCCTGGTACGGCGACCAGGGGCCCACGCCGCTGCCGGAGACCGCCGGGACCGTGGGCCACGAGTTCATGACCGAGGTGACCCGGGAGTGGGAGGAGGCAACCCAACCGGCCGCCGGCGCCGGCGCGCGCGTCGTGGTGCTGCGCACCGCACCGATCCTCGATGCACGCGCGACTCCTCTCAAGGAGCTGCGCCTGCTGTTCAAGGCCGGCCTCGGCGGTCCCATCGGCCAGGGCACGCAGCACATGCCGATGATCTCGGTGCGCGACTGGGTCGCCGCGGCGCTGCACACCGCCACCACGGCGTCGGTCAGTGGCCCGGTCAACCTGTGCTGCGAGCGGGTGCCCACCAACGCGGAGTTCACCCGCGAGCTCGCCCGGCAGGTGGGCCGCCCGGCGTTCCTGAAGGTGCCGACCCCGGTGATCCGCGCCGCGATGGGACCGCTCAACCAGCTGCCGCTCGACTCGCTCAACACACGGCCGCAGGTGCTGATCGACTCCGGCTACGACTTCGCGGACCCCGACGTCGCCGCTGTGCTGCGCGAGGGGCTCAGCCACTCGCGCTGACCGAGGCCATCCGCCAGCCGCCACCGACCCGGCGCAGCTCGAGGAGCCGTCGGGCGGGGTCGGAGACGCGCACGACCTCCGGACCGGACCCGCTCCGCACGGTCGCGCTGGTCCGGTCGTGCACCCGCAGTCGCAGCACGCCCGGGGACCGGTGCAATACCTCGGCGGCGAACACCTGCGTGTCCAGCCGGCGTACGACGAGCCGGCGGTCGGCGTACGCCCGCAGCAGGGCGAGATCCGCCGCCAGCGCGGAGGAGCCGGGCACGTAGAGACCGCGCAGGGCCGCATGGTCCTGCTCCCGCCACGCTGAGGCACGGCGGGCGTCCCACTCGCGCAGCACGCCGAGTGCGTCCGCGAGCTCGTGCGAAGGGCCGGCTCCAACACCCGGGACCGGCGTCGCCTCGGCCCTGACGGCTGACGCGGGCCGCGGGGCGGGCGAGTGCGCGTCGGCACCGCACGCACACACCCAGACGAGCAGGCACGCCAGCATCCCGGTGCGCACGGTCGGGACCCGGGCCAGCCTCATGCGACCACCCTGCCCCGGTGAGACGGCCCGCGGCCGGTTGTCCACAGGCCTCCTGCCGCGGGATAGCCTCGTGGCGTGAGCGGACTGTTCTTCGAGTGGCAGGGCGAGCAGCCCGTGGACTACCTCGAGGCGTGGGACCTGCAGCGCCAGGTGCACGCGCGGGTGGTCGACGGAGGACCGGACACCGTCCTGCTGCTCGAGCACTCCCCTGTCTTCACCTGCGGCAAGCGCACCGAGGAGCACGAGAAGCCGCTCGACCCGGGCGGCGCCTCGGTGATCGACGTCGACCGCGGCGGCAAGATCACCTTCCACGGCCCCGGCCAGCTCGTCGGCTACCCGATCGTCACGCTTCCCGACCACGTGCTGGTCGTGGACTACGTGCGCCGCATCGAGGAGGCCCTGATCGGCGTGTGCGCCGACCTCGGCATCGCCACCGCGCGAGTGCCCGGGCGCAGCGGCGTGTGGCTGCAGGCCGAGGGCACCCGTCCCGAGCGCAAGATCGCCGCCATCGGCATCCGGGTGAGCCGCGGGGTGACCATGCACGGCTTCGCCCTCAACTGCGACGTGGACCTCTCGTGGTACGACCGGTTCGTGCCGTGCGGCATCGCCGACGCGGGCGTGACGTCGCTGAGCCAGGAGCTCGACCGCGACGTCACCGTCGCCGAGGTGCTGCCGCTCGTGGAGGAGCATCTGGCCGAGCTGCTCGCCTGGGCGCCGTACCTTGCGACCCCCGACTACGACCCGCGCCCGGAGCCAGGACGGCGCGCCGGTGGGGACCTGCGTGTCCCGGTGCTCAATCCGCTGACCTGAACGGCCAGTGGGCCATGCTGGAGGTTGCCTGTCGAAAGGGTGTCCGCGACCGATGAGTGACCTGGTGATCGAGACGCGCGCGCTGCGCAAGGTCTTCGGTTCCCGCGGTCGCCGGATCGCCGCCGTGGACGGCCTCGACCTCGAGGTGCCGGCCGGTGGCGTGCACGGGTTCCTCGGGCCCAACGGGTCGGGCAAGACCACCACCATCCGGCTGCTGCTCGGGCTCGCGCGCCCCACGTCGGGCGAGATGAGGCTGTTCGGGCTCAAGGTGCCCCACCAGCTGCCCCAGGTGATGGACCGCATCGGCGCCGTCGTCGAGGAGCCCCGCTTCACGCCGAGCTTCAGCGGGCGCAAGAACCTCACCCTGCTGGCCCGCAGCATCGGCGTCCCCCGCTCCTCGGTCGACTCCGTGCTGCAGCAGGTGGGGCTGGAGGACCGCGGACGTGAGTCGTACGCCGCCTACTCGCTCGGCATGCGGCAGCGGCTCGCGATCGCCGCCACCCTGCTGCGCAGCCCCGACCTGCTGATCCTCGACGAGCCGACGAACGGGCTCGACCCTGCGGGGATCAGGGACATCCGCGACATGATCCGTGGCCTCGGCGAGTCCGGGGTGACCGTGCTGCTCAGCTCGCACATCCTCGCCGAGGTGCAGCAGGCGTGCCACGCTGTCTCGATCATCGGCGACGGCAAGCTGCTGGCCGGCGGCCGGGTCGACGAGATGCTCGGTGAGAGTGAGTCCCGGACCCGGGTGGGCTGCACCGACCCCCGTGCCGCCCGGCGGGTCCTCGAGTCCTCCGGCCACACCGTCACTGCCGACGGCGACGTGCTGCTCGTCGAGGGCCACGAGCACCCCGAGGAGATCACCCGGCTCCTGGCCGAGCACCAGGTCTACGTCACGGAGATGACCGCGGTGCGGCCCACGCTGGAGTCGTTCTTCCTCAAGCTCACCGGCCACCCCATGCAAGGCGCAGCCGCGGATGCGGAGACCGAGCGCGAGGAGGAGTCGTGATGCGCCTTCTCGGGGTGGAGCTGAGCCGGTACCGCTCGCGCCAGGCGATCGTGCTGCTGGTGCTGCTCGGCGTGGCGATGGCCGTCGTACTTGCCGGGGTGACCGCGTGGGACACCCGGCCGCTCACCGACCGCGACCGCACCGAGGCCGCTGCCCAGGCCGATCTGGAGAGCCAGCGCCCCGCGCTGCGGCGCGAGGTGCAGGCGTGCGAGCGCGACCCGCTGTCCTACCTCGGCCCGGACGCGAGCGCGGCGGAGTGTGCCGACGCGCTCGTCCCCTCCGCGGAGAGCTACTACCCGCGGCAGGCGCTCGACCTCGGTTCGGTGCTCAACGACTACGGCGTGCACCTCGCCGTGGTGCTCCTCGGCCTGCTCCTCGTCGCCGCCAGCACCTTCGTGGGCGCCGACTGGGCCAGCGGGTCGATGGTCAACCAGGTGCTCTTCGAGCCGCGGCGGGTCCGGCTGTGGATGGCCAAGGCCGGAGCGGTCGGCCTCTCTTCCGCCGCGGTAGCGCTGGTGGTCCTCGGCGGCTTCTGGCTGGCGTTGTGGCTGGTGGCCCGCGCCCGCGGCATCGACGTACCGGACCGGGACGCCCAGCAGGTCCTGTGGCACCTGCTCCGCGCGACCGTGCTCGCCGCGGCCGGCGCCATCGGTGCGATGGCCCTGACGATGGCGTTCCGCCACACGGTGGCCACCCTCGCACTGCTCTTCGTGATCGCCGTCGGTGGCGAGATCGCGGTCAACCTGCTGCCGGTCGACGGGGCCGGACGGTGGTCGGTCGGCAACAACGTGTTCGGCTGGCTGGACCCGCGACACCGCTACTTCGACGCGAGCATCGACTGCGCCCCCGGCGAGCGCTGCCGACTGATCGAGACGATGACCCACCTCGAGGCAGGCCTCTACCTCGGCGTGCTGCTGGCGGTCACCGTGGTCGTCTCGGTGCTGTGGTTCCGCCGTCGCGACGTCTGATCGGGCAGTGCCCCGGGCGGCGTACCACGCCGGCACGACGCGTGGATCCCGACACGTAGAGTGGGGCCGTGACTCAAGCCCCCACATCTGAAGGTCGCAAGCTCCTCCGTCTCGAGGTGCGCAACGCGGAGACCCCGATCGAGCGCAAGCCGGAGTGGATCAAGACCCGCGCGAAGATGGGCCCGGAGTACCAGCACCTCCAGTCGCTGGTGAAGTCCGAGGGCCTGCACACCGTCTGCCAGGAGGCCGGCTGCCCCAACATCTTCGAGTGCTGGGAGGACCGCGAGGCCACGTTCCTCATCGGCGGTGACCAGTGCACCCGGCGCTGCGACTTCTGCCAGATCGACACCGGCAAGCCGCAGCCCCTCGACCGCGACGAGCCGCGACGGGTGGCCGAGTCGGTGCGCTCCATGGAGCTGCGCTACGCCACCATCACCGGCGTCGCCCGCGACGACCTGCCCGACGGCGGGGCCTGGCTGTACGCCGAGACGGTGCGCCAGATCCACGAGCTCAACCCCGACACCGGCGTGGAGAACCTCATCCCCGACTTCAACGGCAAGCCCGACCTCCTGCGCGAGGTCTTCGAGAGCCGTCCGGAGGTGCTGGCCCACAACGTCGAGACGGTGCCGCGGATCTTCAAGCGGATCCGGCCCGCGTTCCGCTACGACCGCTCGCTGGGCGTGCTGACCGCCGCCCGCGACTTCGGGCTGGTGACCAAGTCCAACCTGATC
>DASSLA010000202.1:0-20411 GCA_035689885.1 Marmoricola sp.
GGCGCCCGGGTGCGCGTCACCTCCCGCGTCGGCGAGGTGGTCACGGAGGTGCGCGGGACCGACGAGATGATGCCGGGCGTCGTCTCGCTCCCCCACGGCTACGGGCACCAGGTCGACGGGGCCCGGATGGACAACGCGGCCAAGGTCCCGGGCGTCTCGATCAACGACCTCACCGACCCCCAGCGCCTCGATGTGTCGGGCAACGCCGCGTTCAACGGCACCCCGGTCGCGGTCTCCCCGGCCTGAGTGTTCGCTACCCGGCCGGCCCCTGCGGAGGCTCGATCACCACGGTCGGCGGTGTGCCGTCGTCGTCGGGACGCGCGGGAAGGCTGCGCTCGCGCAGGACCAGGTAGGCCGCGCGCACTCCGACCGCACGGTCGAGCTCGGCCTTGACCCGGGTGAAGAACTGGTCGCGATAGGTCTCGTCGGTGACCACGACGACGGTGAAGTAGAGCGCGGAGAAGGCGGCCAGGAAGACCGAGACCTGCACCAGCTCGACCGAGACGTTGGGCACGGCCGAGAAGTGGTGGGTGCCCTCACCGATCCAGGACTCCATCACCGAGTCCTTCATCACCACGGCGCCGAAGACCATGAAGAACAGGAACACCGAGACGGCCAGCACCAGCACCTGCACGGCCTGCACCACGACCATCACGAGCAGCAGGTTGGACCGCTCGTAGCCCTCGACGCGGGCGTGGGCCCGGACCTCCTCGTCGACGCGGTCGTCGTGGATGAGCTGCTCGACCTCGTCGGCCAGCGGGGTGGCCCGGCACGCGCGGCGCAGCCGGTCGGCGTCGACGGCGGAGTCGGCGCCCTCGAGCTCCTCGGGGAGGCGCGTGAACAGGAACACGCCGGCCATCGCCGCGAACATCAGCACGGTCAGCCACAGCACGCCGCCGTCGAGGTTGGCCGCGACCTGCCACACCTCGGCGTTGATGAACAGGAACGTCACGAAGATCAGCAGCAGCGGCAGCGCCCGGGTCACCATCGGCAGCAGCAGGTGCAGGCTGCTCATCGTGCGGTTGACTGCCCACACCAGGATCGGCCGGCCGCGCAGCGCGGTGACGGCGTAGAACGCCGCGGCGAGCACGCCCACGATGGTCAGCCCGGCGGCCCCGAGGGTGAGGTCACCCACCGCCCAGGCGAGCACGACCGCGGCCGCGACCGCCCCCAGGGCGACCGCGATGCCGAGAGGCACGAGGCGCCGCGGGGTGAGTGCGTCGCGGGCGGCCGCGCGCTCGCCCGGCACGAAGTAGGGCAGGCCGTGCCGGACGAACCAGGTCTCGGTCGAGGCGATCGGGTCGTTCTGCTTCGATCCCCCGGCGGGTGCGCCGTGCGTCACGAGACGCCCAGCAGCTCTCGGGTGCGGGCCACGTCGCGCGCCATCGTCGCGACCAGCTCCTCGACGCCGTCGAACTTCTCCATCCCGCGGATCCGCGCCACGAAGGAGATCTCCACCGGCTCGTCGTACAGGTCGAGGTCGGTGTGGTCGAGGGCGTAGGCCTCCACGCGCCGCTCCCGTTCGCCGTCGAAGGTGGGGTTGGTGCCGACGCTGATCGCGGCGGGCATCGGGTAGCTGCCGGGCTCGTCGAGCAGAGTCAGCCAGCCGGCGTACACCCCGTCGGCGGGGGTCGCGACGTCGCCGACCGGCACGTTGGCCGTGGGGTAGCCGAGCTCCTTGCCGCGCCGGTCGCCGCGAGCCACGTGCCCGACCACGGAGTAGGGCCGGCCCAAGGCCTCGGCGGCCCCGTCCACGTCGCCCGCGGCCAGGCAGGTGCGGACGTAGGTGGAGGACCAGACCTGCGGTCCGCCGTCGAGGGCGATGCCGTCGACCTCGAAGTCCTGCTCCTCGCCGGCGTCGCGCAACGTGGCCACGTCGCCGGCGGCCCGCGCGCCGAAGCGGAAGTTGGCCCCGACCACGACGTGGGCCGCGTGCAGCCCGTCGCAGACCACCCGGTCGATGAACTCCTGCGGCGACCAGCTCGCGATCTCGCGGGAGAAGGGGATCACGAAGACGTCGTCGACGCCGGCCTCGGCGAGCAGCACGCAGCGGCGGTCGATCCCGGTGAGCATCGACGGGGCGTGCTCGGGACGCAGCACGGCCATCGGGTGCGGGTCGAAGGTGACCGCGACGACCCGCAGCCCGTCGCGGTCGGCGAGCTCCCTGGCCCGGCGTACGACGTGCTGGTGGCCGAGGTGGACGCCGTCGAAGTTGCCGATCACGAGCACGGTGCGGCCCAGGTCGGCCGGTACCTCGTCGAGGGATCGCCAGATGCGCACGGGACGAGGCTAGCGGTGGCGGTCAGACGAAGACCGCGACGGCCCTCGCCTGCTCGCCGGACTGCTCGTAGAGCGCGAGGAACTCGCCGTCGCCGGTGAGCAGCGCGACCGGCCCCTCGGCGGGCAGCTGCACGGTGAGCTTGCGGCCGAACCGCACTTCGGTGGCCTGGTCGTCGTCCAGCACCAGCGTGGGGAAGGCCGCGCGGGCCGCCTCGGCGATGGGGAGCACGGCGACGTCGTCAGCGAGCTTCTCGAGGGTGTGTGCGTCCTCGATGCGGTAGGGGCCGACCGCGGTACGCCGCAGTGCGACGAGGTGGCCACCGACGCCGAGGGCATCGCCGAGGTCGCGGGCGATCGCCCGGATGTAGGTGCCGCTGGAGCAGGACACCGAGATGTCGACGTCGTCGCCGCGCACGGCGTGCACCTCGATCGCGTCGATGCGCACCCGCCGTGCGGCGAGCTCCACCTGCTCCCCCGACCGCACCCGGGCGTAGGCCCGCTTGCCGTCGACCTTGATCGCCGAGACGGCCGACGGCACCTGGTCGACCTCGCCGACCATGGCCGCGAGGGCAGCGCGCACGTCGGCCTCGGTCACCGCGTCCGTGGGAGTGCGCGCGACGGTCTCACCCTCGGCGTCGTCGGTGGTCGTCGACTCCCCCAGCCGCACAGTGGCGTCGTAGGCCTTGTCGGTCACCAGCAGGTGTCCGAGCAGCCGGGTGGCGCGGCCGACGCCGAGCACGAGCACGCCTGTGGCCATCGGGTCCAGCGTGCCTGCGTGGCCCACCTTGCGGGTGCCCGCGAGGCGGCGCACCCGCGCGACGACGTCGTGGGAGGTCATGCCGGCGGGCTTGTCGACGACGACCAGTCCGTTCACCGGGTCACCGTCCCGGGCATGCTCCCGCGTCTGCGGGCTCACTCGCCCTCGTCGTCCCGGTCGTCCTCGCGCGGCTTCTTGTAGGGGTCGGCCTCGCCGGCGTAGTTCGCGCGCGCGGCCGCCTCGGCTGCCGCCGCGTCCGCCGCGCGCACCTTCTCGAGCAGGTCGTCGATGTGGCGGGCGTTCTCCGGCAGCGCGTCGTGGATGAAGTCCAGCGTCGGCACGTGCCGCATCCCGAGCTGCTTGCCGACCTCGGACCGGATCAGCCCCTTGGCCGACGCGAGGGCAGCCGCCGTCCCGTCGAGGTCCGGGCCCTCCCCCAGCACGGTGTAGAAGATCGTCGCCTGCTGGGTGTCGCCCGAGACCCGGACGTCGGTGACGGTGACGAACCCGAGCCGCGGGTCCTTGACCCGCCTCTCGAGCATCTCCGCCACGATCACCTTGATCCGGTCAGCGATCCTGCGGACACGTGGGTTGCTCATGACTGGCCTTGCTTTCCGTGGGTGGTGCGTTGGTGCGGGGGCGGTGGAGCCGGCCGGAGCCGACCCCACCACCCCACACGGGCGTCACGCCCGCGGAATCTCCTTCATCTCGAAGGCCTCCACGACATCGCCTTCCTTGATGTCGTTGAAGCCCTTGAGCACGAGACCGCACTCGAAGCCCTCGCGGACCTCGGCGGCGTCGTCCTTCTCGCGCTTCAGCGAGGCCAGATCCAGGTTGTCCTGGACCACGGAGCCGTCGCGGATCAGGCGGACCTTGGCGTTGCGCCGGATCACGCCACTGGTGACCATGCAGCCGGCGATGTTGCCGATCTTCGAGCTGCGGAAGATCGCGCGGATCTCCGCCTGGCCCAGCGTCTGCTCCTCGTACTCCGGCTTCAGCATGCCCTTCAGGGCGGCCTCGATCTCCTCGATGGCCTGGTAGATCACCGTGTAGTAGCGGATCTCCACGCCCTCGCGCTCGGCCATCTCGGTCGCCTTGCCCTGCGGGCGGACGTTGAACCCGATGATGATCGCGTCGGAGGCGGCGGCAAGGTCGACGTTGGTCTCGGTGATCGCACCGACACCGCGGTCGATGACGCGCAGCGACACCTCGTCACCCACGTCGATCTTGGCCAGCGAGTCCTCGAGGGCCTCGACCGAACCGGACACGTCGCCCTTGAGGATGAGGTTGAGCTCCTGGCTCTCGCCCTTCTCCATCGAGGCCATGAAGTCCTCGAGGCTGCGGCGCACGCGACGCCTGGCCTGGGTGGCCGCACGCTCACGCGCCTCGCGCTTCTCAGCGATCTGCCGGGCGACCCGGTCGTCGTCGACCACGATGAAGTTCTGGCCCGCCCCGGGGACACCGGAGAGACCGAGCACCATGGCCGGCCGCGACGGGTCGGCCTGCTCGATGTTCTCGCCGTTCTCGTCGAGCATCGCCCGCACGCGGCCGTACGCCGGACCGGCGACGAGCGAGTCGCCGACCCGGAGCGTGCCGCGCTGGACCAGCACGGTCGCGACCGGACCGCGACCACGGTCGAGGTGAGCCTCGACCACGAGACCCTGCGCCTGCTGGTCCGGGTTGGCCCGGAGGTCCAGCGACGCGTCGGCGGTCAGCACGATCGCCTCGAGCAGTCCGTCGAGGTTGAGCTGCGACTTCGCCGAGACGTCGACGAACATCGTGTCGCCGCCGTACTCCTCGGGCACCAGGCCGTACTCGGTGAGCTGGCCGCGCACCTTGGACGGGTCGGCCTCGGGCTTGTCGATCTTGTTGACCGCGACCACGATCGGGACGCCGGCGGCCTTGGCGTGGTTGAGCGCCTCCACCGTCTGCGGCATGACGCCGTCGTCCGCGGCCACCACCAGCACGGCGATGTCGGTCGCCTGCGCACCACGGGCACGCATGGCGGTGAACGCCTCGTGGCCCGGGGTGTCGATCAGGGTGATCCGGCGGTCCTGGCCCTCGACCTCGGTGTGCACCTGGTAGGCACCGATGTGCTGGGTGATGCCACCGGCCTCGCGGTCGACCACGTTGGCCGTGCGGAGCGCGTCGAGCAGCTTGGTCTTTCCGTGGTCGACGTGACCCATCACGGTGACGACCGGCGGACGGGCCTCGAGGTTCTCCTCGTCGCCCTCGTCGGAGCCGAACTCCAGGTCGAAGGACTCGAGCAGCTCGCGGTCCTCGTCCTCGGGCGAGACGACCTCGACGGTGTAGTTGAGCTCGTCACCGAGCAGCTGCAGCGTCTCGTCGTTGACCGACTCGGTCGCGGTGACCATCTCGCCGAGGTGGAACAGCATCTGCACCAGCGAGGCCGGGTCGACGTTGATCTTCTCGGCGAAGTCGGTCAGCGAGGCACCGCGGGGCAGCCGGACGGTCTCGCCGTCGCCCTTGCGGACGCGCACGCCGCCGATCGTCGGAGCCTGCATCGCCTCGAACTCCTGACGACGGGCCCGCTTGGACTTGCGACCACGCCGCGACGGACCGCCCGGACGACCGAACGCACCCTGGGTGCTGCCGCGACCACCGGGACGACCACGCCCCGGTCCACCGGGACGGCCGCCGGCGGGGGGACCGCCCAGACCACCGCCCGGAGGGCCACCGAAGCCGCCGCCGCGCGGTCCGCCACGGGTCGCGGCACCGCCACGGCCACCGGGACCACCCGGGCCACCGCGCCCGCCGGGGCCGCCGGGACCGCCGGGGCCGCCGGGGCCGCCCTGGCCGCGGCCACCCGGACCGCCACCGAACGCGGCCGGGGACTTGGGCATCATCGCGGGGTTCGGGCGAGGCATCCCGTCGCGGCCCGCCGGAGGACGGGGCGCACGCTGGTCGTCGCCACCCGGGCGCGGGGCCGAACGCCGGCCCATGCCCTGGGTGGAGCTGAAGGGGTTGTTGCCCGGGCGCGGGGCACCGGGACGCGGAGGCCGCGGACCGGGCTTGAAACCGCCGGTGGGAGCACCTGCGGCGGCGGCAGCGGCGGCGCCGCCCTCGTCACCGCGCTCCGGTTCGGCCTGGGGCCTGGTCTCCGGCTCGGGCTCGGCCGCAGGGGCCTGGGCAGCCGGAGCCTCGGGCTCGGGGGCCGGCTCCGTGCTGGGCGCCTGGGCCGGACGCTTCGGGCCTGGCCTGGGGCCGGGGCTCGACGGCGCGGCCGCCTCCTCGGCGGGCGCCTCGGCCGCGGCGGGCTCGGCTGCCCTCTCCTCAGCCTTCTCCGCGGGCTTCTCGGCCGTCTTGGCGGCGGCCTTCTTGGCCGGTGCCTTCTTGGCAGCCTTCTTCGCCGCCTTGGCCTCCGCCTTGGCGGTCAGCTCGGCGCCGTACTTGTCCTCGAACCGCTTCTCGACGAGCGGGTTGATCCCCGACGAGGGCGCCTTGACGAACTCGCCGAGGTCCCCGAGCAAGGAGATGACTTCCTTGCTGGGTACGCCGTACTTCTTGGCGAGATCGCTGACTCGGGTGTTAGCCACGTTTTCCTCCTGGTCCGAGCCGACCAGAAAGGGGGCTGCGAACCGCTAGTTGATGTGCATGCTCATCGCGAAGTTCTCATCGCAGGCTCATGAGCTGATGCTCCAGTTCTAATCCGGTTTCGAATCTGTCTGCGTCAGGTGCTCCCGCAACCGCTCGAGGCTCAGGGCTCCGCCGACCCCGGCATCATGCCGCAGGGCTCGGGCAAAGGCACGTTTGCGCTCAGCGAGTGCGAGACATTCCGGCGTGGGGTGAAGGTGCGCCCCGCGGCCCGGTGCGGTGCCACTCGGGTCGGGTGCGACGTACCAGGACCTGCCCGGGTCGTCCGCGTCCGGCCTTGCGACCACTCGCAACAACTCACGCTTGGTGGCCTTGGCCCGACATCCGATGCAGGTCCGGACGGGTCCTTCGCTGCGGTTCGCGATGTCGAGTTGTGAAACCACCACAGATCACTCTACCGGGGCGCACTGCGGAATGGCGAAACGGGAATTCGCCCCGACGCCTGACGCGTGTCCGCCGTAGCCTCGTGAGGTGGCCTTCGTGGAGGACTTCGACGGCACGGAGCTGGACCGCGAGATCTGGCTGCCGCACTACCTGCCGATGTGGAGCTCACGGGCCCGGACGGCTGCGTCGTACCGGCTCGAGGACTCCTGCCTGGTGCTGGACGTGCCGCCCGGCCACGGGGTGTGGCTGCCGGGCGAGCACGACCCACCGCTGCGGGTCTCGGGCGTGCAGACCGGGAACCGCTCGGGCCTGGTCGGGAGCACCGCGGGCCAGCAGGCGGTGTACGCCGGCCAGGTGGTGCGCGAGGAGCAGCCGGAGTTCACCGGGCACCTGGTCTCCGGCGGCCACCTGGAGATCCGCTGCCGGATGACGCTGTCGCCGCGGTCGATGGCGGCGCTCTGGCTGAGCGGGTTCGAGCGCCGGCCGAACGAGTGCGGCGAGCTCTGCGTGGTCGAGGTGTTCGGCAAGGAGGTCGTCCCGGGCGAGTCGGCCGCGGTGGGTGTCGGGATCAAGCAGATCCGCGACCCGGACCTCGTGAGGGACTTCACGGCCCCGCGCCTGCCGATCGACGTCGCCGAGCTCCACACCTACGCCGTGGACTGGGACGCGACCGAGGCGGCCTTCAGCGTCAACGGCGTCGAGGTGAAGCGGTGCGCCGGTCCCCCGACGTACGAGCTGCAGCTGATGCTGGCGGTCTTCGACTTCCCCACGTGGAGCGACGGGGCGGACGACGACCTGGTGCCCGAGCTCCTCGTCGACAGGATCAGCAGCGACTGAGCCTCAGGCGGGATCCGCCGGCGCCACCGGTGGTGCGACCGGTGGTGCGACCGGGACGTCGGGCTCGGTGTCGGGGCGTATGTCGATGCGCCAGCCGGTCAGGCGCGCGGCGAGGCGGGCGTTCTGCCCCTCCTTGCCGATCGCCAGCGAGAGCTGGAAGTCGGGCACGACGACGCGGGCCGAGCGCGCCGCCTCGTCGACGACGGTCACGCTGGTCACCCGCGCGGGGCTGAGCGCGTTGCCGACCAGGGTGGCGGGGTCGTCGGACCAGTCGATGATGTCGATCTTCTCGCCGTGCAGCTCGTTCATCACGTTGCGCACCCGCTGGCCCATCGGCCCGATGCAGGAGCCCTTGGCGTTGACGCCCTCGACGTTGGACTTCACCGCGATCTTGGTGCGGTGGCCGGCCTCGCGGGCGATGCCGGCGATCTCCACGGTCCCGTCGGCGATCTCGGGGACCTCGAGGGCGAACAGCTTCTTGACCAGGTTGGGGTGGGTGCGCGAGAGCATCACCTGCGGTCCACGCATGCCCTTGCGGACGCTGACCACCAGGCACTTGATCCGGGTGCCGTGCGAGTAGTCCTCGCCGGGCACCCGCTCCCCCGCCGGCAGCAGCGCCTCGAGCTTGCCGAGGTCGACCATCACGTCGTCGGGGTTGCGGCCCTGCTGGATCAGGCCGCTGACGATGTCGCCCTCCTTGCCGGAGAACTCCCCGAACTTGCGCTCGTCCTCGGCGTCGCGCAGCCGCTGCAGCATGATCTGCTTCGCGGTGGTGGCCGCGATCCGGCCGAAGCCCGCCGGGGTGTCGTCGTACTCACCGACGACGTTGCCGTCCTCGTCGACCTCCTGCGCGAGCACGGTGACGTGCCCGCTCTTGCGGTCGAGCTCCACCCGCGCACGCTCCTGCGCGCCGGGGGTCTTGTGGTACGCCGTGAGGAGGGCCTGCTCGATGGCCTCCACGAGCACGGAGAAGGGGATCTCCTTCTCGCGCTCCAGCATCCGCAGGAGGCTCATGTCGATGTCCATCAGGACGGCTCCTTCTTGAACTCGATCTGGACCTTGGCCTTCTTGACCTCGGCGTACTCCACCCGGCGCTCGGAGCCGTCGACGTCGAGGGATGCACCCGACTCGTCGGAGCTGACGATGCGACCGACCACGGGCTCGCCCTCGGGGAAGAGGACCTTGACCAGCCGGCCCTGGTTGCGGCGCCAGTGGCGCGGCAGCGTGAGCGGGCGGTCGACGCCCGGGGAGGAGACCTCCAGCGTGTAGGCGCGCTCGCCCATCAGGTCGGTCTCGTCGAGGACGCGTGAGACCTCACGCGTGGCATCGGCGATGTCGTCCATCGTGATGCCGCCGTCCTTGTCGATGGCGACGCGCAACAGCCGCCGCTTGCCGGCGTTGGACAGCTCCACAGCCTCGAGGTCGAGCCCGAGTGACTCGACCGGCCCGGTCAGCTGGTCAGCGAGGCGATCCCTCGTGTCCGCGGTAGACATGACACTCGACCTCCCTGCTGTGCTGTTGTGGTGACCTCACCCTAGCGCCACGGGCAACCGGTCCCGCGCCCTAGGATCACCGCGTGCCCCACTCCCCCTGGCCGGCCCCGGAGGCCCCCGTCTCGCGACGCGGCCTGCTGCTGGGCGGCGTCGGGCTGCTCGCCCTCGCGGGGTGCTCGGGCGACGGCTCGGACGACTCGGGCGGTCGGAAGCGAAGCCCTCGAGGCACCCCGGAACTGGCTCCGGACGTCGCGGTGGCGACCGCCGCGCTCGAGCGCATCCGGGCCACCCGGGCGGCGGTGGACGCGACGTCCACCCGCCACCCGGCGCTGGGTCGCGAGCTCGCCGACGTGACCGAGATGCACGCCGCCCACGAGGAGTCGCTGGTCGACGCGGTGCCGGAGCGGGCCCGTCCGGACAGCCCGCCGGCGACGTACGCCGTGCCGCCGCGCCGCCGGGTGGCGGCACGCGAGCTGGCCGTCGCCGAAGGAGAGCTGCACGCCACCCTCGACGAGCTGGCGCTACGGGCCGAGAGCGGCGACTTCGCGCGACTGCTCGCCTCCATGGGCGCCGGGATCGCCCAGCAGCTGGCGGGGTGGCCGCAGTGACCCCGGCCGAGGCGCTGCAGAAGGCGCTCCGTGGCGAGCACGCCGCGCTGTACCTCTACGGGGTCCTGGGCGCCCAGGCATCCGAGTCCCGCCAGCCCGAGCTCGTCGCCCGGCTCGAGGAGGGGTACGACGCGCACCGGGCCGCCCGCGACGAGCTCACCGCGCTGGTCAGCGCGAAGGGACTCGACCCGGCCCCGGCCGAGGTCTCCTACGAGCTGCCCGGTCCCACCGACACGGCCGACCAGATCGAGGCCGTCGCCCGCACGATCGAGACGCGACTCACCGCGACGTACGGCGAGCTGGTGGCCAGCACCTCCGGCGCGGACCGGCGCTGGGCCATCCGGGCCCTGGACGCCAGCGCCCTGCGCGAGCTGGCACTCGGGGCCCCGGCGCGACACTTCCCCGGGCTCGAGTGAGCTGGGGCTGCGAGCTGCGTCCGACCGCTCAGAGGTGCTCGAGCAGGCCCGGGATCTCGGCGAGCTCGTGCGCGACGGCGTCGGGACGGCCCTCGCTGTGGCCCAGCTGCTCGGTGGGGATGTCGCTGTGCGGGATGTGGATCGCCTTCATCCCGGCGTTCTGCGCGCCCCAGATGTCGTCGAAGAGGCGGTCGCCGACGTACACGCAGCACGCAGGATCACTGGCACCGACGGCCTTCATCGCCGCGGCGAACGCGTCGGGCGAGGGCTTGGTCCACGGGATCTCGCTGGTGTAGACGTCGCCGTCGATCAGCTCGAGCACGCCGTCGCGGCGGAAGAAGTCCTCGTGCCAGTCGCGCGGCCAGATCGTGTTGGACAGCACCCCGACCCGGATGCCCTCGCCGCGGAGGTGCTGCCACAGCGGCGCCACCTGCGGGTCCGTCTGGGTGTGCGGCTCCCAGAACTCGCGGTAGTGGGTCAGCAGCTCGGGGTCGTGGGCGAGTCCCGCCTCGGTGAACAGGTCCTGGACCGAGGCGCTGCGCTGCTGCTCCCGGCTCCTCCCCCAGATCGCCTCGTTGGCCCGGTGGAGTGCCTCCGCGTGCACCTCGATCTCCCGGTCGGACTCGACGACCGCGTGGGCCAGGGCGAGCGACTCGGCGTGGAAGTCGATGTCGTGCCAGCGGGTGAGCGTCCCGCCCCAGTCGAAGATGACCGCCTCGATCTCCATGGGGCGACGGTAGTGGCCCACCGGTGGCAGTCTCGACCGGGTGGGCTCCTCCATCCCCGTCGCCAAGGTCGTCTCCGGCGGCCAGACCGGCGCCGACCGGGCCGCGCTCGACGCCGCGCTGCGGCTCGGCGTCGCGTACGGCGGCTGGTGCCCGCGCGGCGGTCTGGCGGAAGACCTGCCGCGCCCTCCCGGACTGCTGGCGCGCTACCCCGGCCTGACCGAGGCGCCGACGCCCGAGCCGGCCGAGCGCACCCGCCTCAACGTGCGCGACTCCGACGGCACCCTCGTCCTCACCCGGCGCCCGGGGCGCCTCACCGGCGGCACCGCCTTGACGGTGCGGATCGCCGAGGAGCTCGGCAAGCCGCTGCTCGTGGTCTCCCCCGACACCGGGGCCGCCGCCGAGGAGGTGCGGGCATGGCTGGCCCGCACCGGCGTACGCGTGCTCAACGTCGCCGGCCCCAGGGAGAGCAAGGAGCCCGGCCTGTACGACGCGACCACGCGCGTGCTCGAGCGGGTGCTGCGGCCGGCTCACGGTGCCGGTGGGACTCCCTCGTAGGGTCGGGGCCATGGAGATGACCTATCGCCCCCTCGGGGCATCCGGGCTGATGGTCAGTGCAGTCGGCATCGGCTGCAACGCGTTCAGCCGTCGCGTCGACGCCTCGGGCGTCAGCGAGATCCTCGACGCCGCGGAGGACGCCGGCGTGACCCTGCTCGACACGGCGGACGCCTACGGCATCGAGCCCGGTGCGAGCGAGGACATGCTCGGCAAGGCGCTGGAAGGCCGTCGCGACGAGTTCGTCGTGGCCACCAAGTTCGGCATGGACGTGCGGGGCCTCAACGGCGCCGACCGTGGTGTGCGTGGCTCGCGGCGCTACATCCGACGGGCCGTGGAGGGCAGCCTGCGCCGGCTGCGCACGGACCACATCGATCTCTACCAGCTGCACGTCCCCGACCCGCTGACTCCGGTCGAGGAGACGCTCGGCGCGCTCACCGAGCTGGTGCACGAGGGCAAGGTGCGCTACATCGGCTGCTCCAACTTCGCCGGCTGGCAGATCGCCGACGCGGCGTGGATCGCCGAGACGAAGCACCTCGAGCACTTCGTGTCGGCGCAGAACCGCTACTCCCTGCTCGACCGCAGGCTGGAGCAGGAGGTCGTGCCCGCGTGCGAGCGGTTCGGTCTGGGCGTGCTGCCGTTCTTCCCGCTGGAGTACGGCCTGCTCACCGGAAAGTACCGCCGCGGCGAGGGCGCGCCGGAGGGCTCCCGGGCCGCCCTGGATCCCGACCGCGCCGGTTGGCTGGCGAGCGCGGACTGGGACCGCATCGAGGCCCTCGAGGCCTACGCGCACGACCGGGACCTGTCGATCCTCGACGTCGCGATCGCCGGTCTCGCCGCGAAGCCGACCGTCTCCTCGGTGATCTCCGGCGCCACCCGCGGTGAGCAGGTGCGTGCCAACGCCGCGGCGATGCGCTGGCAGCCGACGCCGCAGGACCTCGAGGAGCTCGACTCGATCTAGGGGCGATCTAGCCTCGGACGACGCGGACGAGGTGCTCGACCGCGTCATCGACGGCCACGTCGGTCCGCTCGCCTGAGCGCCGGTCCTTGACCTCGACGGTGCCGTCGGCGAGTCGCTTGCCGACCACCACGATCGTGGGTACGCCGATCAGCTCGGCGTCCTTGAACTTCACGCCGGGACTGACCTTGCCGGCGCGGTCGTCGTAGATCACGTCCAGCCCCACCTCGGAGAGCTCCCCGGCCAGCTTGTCGGCGGCGGCGAACAGCTCGTCGCCCTTGCCGGCGGCCACGACGTGCACGTCGGCGGGCGCCACCTCGCGCGGCCAGACGAGCCCCAGCTCGTCGTGGTTGTCCTCCGCGATGACGGGGACCGCGCGCGAGACGCCGATGCCGTAGGAGCCCATCGTGACCGTGACGAGCTTGCCGCTCTCGTCGAGGACCTGCAGGCCGAGGGCGTCGGCGTACTTGCGTCCGAGCTGGAAGATGTGGCCCATCTCGATGCCGCGGGCGGTCTCGAGCTCGCCGGTGTCGCAGCTGGGGCACGGGTCGCCGTCGCGGACCTCGGCGGCCTCGATGGTGCCGTCGGGAGTGAAGTCGCGGCCGGCGACGAGGTCGATCACGTGGCTGCCCGCGACGTCGGCGCCGGTGACCCAGCGAGTCCCCTCGACCACGCGCGGGTCGACGAGGTAGCGGATGCCGGAGGCGTTGTCGGCGCCGAGCACCCCCGGACCGATGTAGCCCTTGACCAGGCCGGGGCGCTTGGCCATCTCGGCCTCGTCCATCGGCTCGACCTCGGTCGGCTCGAGCATCCCCTCGAGTCGCTTCTGGTCGACCTCGCGGTCGCCGGGCAGCCCGATCGCGAGGGGTTCGCGGGTCCCGTCGGCGTGCTTGAGCACGACCAGCACGTTCTTCAGGGTGTCCCCCGCGTGCCAGGGGCGGTCCTCGCGCGGGAAGTGCTCGTTGAGGTGGTCGACCAGGGTCTCGATGGTCGGGGTGTCCGGCGTGGACTCGGCGTGCGCGGCCGGCGCGTCGTCGTACGGCACGGGCTCGGGGGCTCGCACCTGCACGGCCTCGACGTTCGCGGCGTAGTCGCACTTGGTGCAGCGCACGTAGGTGTCCTCGCCCACCGGGCTGGCGGCCAGGAACTCCTCGGACTTCGACCCGCCCATCGCGCCGCTGGTCGCCTTGACGATGACGTAGTCGAAGCCGAGCCGCCCGAAGGTGCGGATGTAGGCGTTGCGGTGGGCCTGGTAGGACGTCTCGAGTCCCTCGTCGGTGGTGTCGAAGGAGTAGGAGTCCTTCATCACGAACTCGCGCCCGCGCATCAGCCCGGCGCGGGGCCGCGCTTCGTCGCGGTACTTCGTCTGGATCTGGTACAGCCAGACCGGCAGGTCCTTGTAGGAGGAGTAGAGGTCCTTCACCAGCAGGGTGAACATCTCCTCGTGCGTGGGCCCGAGCAGGTAGTCGGCGCCCTTTCGGTCGTGCAGGCGGAACAGGTTGTCGCCGTACTCGGTCCAGCGGTTGGTCGCCTCGTAGGGCTCGCGCGGGAGCAGCGCCGGGAACTGCAGCTCCTGGGCGCCCATCGCGTCCATCTCCTCGCGGATGATCTGCTCGACCTTGCGCAGCACCCGAAGACCGAGCGGCAGCCAGGAGTAGATGCCGGGCGCGGCTCGACGGATGTAGCCGGCGCGCACCAGCAGCCGGTGGCTCGGCACCTCGGCATCCGTCGGGTCCTCGCGGAGCGTGCGCACGAACAGGGTCGACATCCGGAGTATCACGGGCGCAAGGCTAACCGCGTCAGAACATGATCGTCGCGAAGGTTCCGTCCTGCCGGAAACCGGCGTGCTCGTAGGCCGCGCGGGCCGCGTGGTTGTGGGCGTTGACGTAGAGCGACACCGCCGGCGCGATCTCCCGCAAGCAGATCTGCACGACCGTGGCCATGCCGGCGCTGGCGAGCCCCTGGCCGCGCAGCTCGGGGTCGACGTACACCCCCTGGATCTGGCAGGCGTACGGCGTCGCGCAGGCCACCTCGGCCTTGAACAGCACCCGGCCGTCCTCGATGCGGGAGAACGACCACCCCCGGCGGACGAGCTGCTGCACCCGCGCCCGGTAGAGGTCGCGACCGCCGTCCACCTCGGGCGAGACACCGACCTCCTCGGTGTACATCGCCACGCAGGCCGGGTAGAGCGCGTCGACGTCCTCCCACGGCGTACGGCGCACGGCCGGGTCGCCCTCCGACGTCGGGGCCTCGCGCACCACCATGTGCGGCTGGTCCCACCGCATGTCGCGCGGCCGGGACCAGTGGTCCTCCAGCCCCTGCCACAGCCTGGCCACGGCGTCGCGCGGTCCCACGATCGTGGAGCTGCGCTGCGGCTCGCGGGTGGCTCGCTCGGCGAACGCCGCGCAGGCCGCGTCGGTGGCGTTGACCGGCACCATGTTGGCGCCGACGTGGCACATCGAGACCAGCCGGTCGCCCTCGAGGTAGCCCCACATCTCGCCGCCCAGCCAGCGCCGGTCGAGCTGGGTGAGCCGGGTGCGGTGCTCGGCGAAGACGTTGATGACCGGGTCCTTCTCGAGCAGCTCCAGCCCCGCGGGCACGTCGCTGGGCCCGAGCACACGCAGACTGCTGTTGCTGGACCGGATCACGGACGGAGCCTACCCACGATTCCGGACACGTTTCGGGACGGTTCCCGGGCCGCTGAGGACTACCGTTGCGCCATGAGTCCCCGCCCGGCCGTCGTGGCCTGCGTCGCCGCGGTCGCGGCCCTTTCCCTGGCCGGTTGCGGGTCCTCCGAGGAGCCGCGCGCCGCGGAGCCCACCCCGGTCGCGAAGGATGTCGCCGAGTGCCGCGAGCAGTGGCGCGACCTCGGCGAGACGGTCGCCGACCGGGTGGAGGGCGAGACCCCGTCGGCCCTCGCGTCGCGGTGGACCTCGCTGGTCGCGACGGTCGACTACTACGCCACCTCGGCGAAGGAGTCCGACTGCGACGACCGGCTGGCGGAGCAGCGCAAGTCGATCACGGCGCTCGAGTCGTTCGCGGCGTCGCTGCGCCGGTGGGACCTCGAGCACCAGCTCGCGGTCGTGGAGGCCGACGCCCGCACCTACGCGACCTCGCCACGGCCCAAGGCCCCGCAGCGGAAGAACGCCGAGCCCCCGCCGCGTCCGGCCGCGGTGGCGACGGCGCTCCGCGTGCTCACGCGGCAGGCTCCACGGGCGAGCGAGCAGCAGCGCCCGGGCTGGCAGCAGGCGGCTGCGACGGACCTCTCCGACCGCGGGGCGGTGGCCAAGGCCCGCAAGGACCTGGCCTTCCTCTCCGAGGAGAGCCCGGCCTGGCGCCAGGGCGCGGCGGCGCTGCGGGTGATCAGGTCGGCGCTGCAGTCGAGCTGAGGTGCGCCGCCGTCGTACTCGCTTGTAACGCGGAGTCATGGATGCTTAGTGCACTGCCGGCGGTGCACTAAGCAACAAGAACTCCGCGTTACAAGGGGGCTTGGGGCGCGCACTGGTGGCTGGGTCGTGCAGCTGCCCTGCGTCCTGCGATGCGGTTGTCCGATAACGGGACGTCCTGCGGATCGGCAGTCGGGGCAACCGCTTCGCAGGACGTCAGCGCGAACGAGGACCGCTTCGCAGGACGTACGACGGGCAGACCATGGTCGACCTGAGGTACGACGTGGTCAGGGCCGGGCTCAGGACACCGACACCGAGGCGGCGGCGCCCTCCTCGGTCTCCATTCCCTCGGCGATGCGCATGGCCTCCTCGATGAGGGTCTCCACGATCTGCGACTCGGGCACGGTCTTGATGACCTCGCCCTTGACGAAGATCTGGCCCTTGCCGTTGCCCGACGCCACGCCCAGGTCGGCCTCCCGGGCCTCACCCGGACCGTTGACGACGCAGCCCATCACGGCGACGCGCAACGGCACCTCGAGCCCGTCGAGCCCGGCGGTCACCTCGTCGGCGAGCTTGTAGACGTCGACCTGCGCACGGCCGCAGGACGGGCACGAGACGATCTCGAGACGACGCGGTCGCAGGTTGAGCGACTCCAGGATCTGCAGGCCGACCTTGACCTCCTCCACGGGAGGTGCGGACAGCGAGACGCGGATGGTGTCGCCGATGCCCTTGCTGAGCAGCGCCCCGAACGCGACGCTCGACTTGATCGTGCCCTGGAAGGCGGGCCCGGCCTCGGTGACGCCGAGGTGCAGGGGCCAGTCCCCCGCCTCGGCGAGCTGCTCGTAGGCGCGGACCATCACGACCGGGTCGTTGTGCTTGACCGAGATCTTGAAGTCGTGGAAGCCGTGCTCCTCGAACAGCGAGGCCTCCCACACCGCGGACTCCACGAGCGCCTCGGGGGTGGCCTTGCCGTACTTCTCCAGCAGTCGCTTGTCGAGCGACCCGGCGTTGACGCCGATCCGGATGGAGGTGCCGTGGTCCTTGGCGGCCTGGGCGATCTCCTTGACCTGGTCGTCGAACTTCTTGATGTTGCCGGGGTTCACGCGTACGGCGGCACAGCCGGCCTCGATCGCCGCGAACACGTAGCGGGGCTGGAAGTGGATGTCGGCGATGACGGGGATCTGCGACTTCTGCGCGATCGCGGGCAGGGCCTCGGCGTCGTCGGCGGACGGGCACGCGACCCGGACGATGTCGCAGCCCGCGGCGGTGAGCTCGGCGATCTGCTGGAGCGTCGCATTGATGTCGGCGGTGAGCGTGGTGGTCATCGACTGCACCGACACCGGGGACTCGCTGCCGACCCCCACCTTGCCGACCTTGATCTGGCGCGTCGGACGGCGCGGTGCCAGCACCGGGGGTGGGGAGGCGGGCATCCCGAGGGAGACAGCAGTCATGTCGTCGATTCTAGGTTCGGGGGTGTCAGGTCAGGTCAGCGAGACCGGCGCGACGATGTCGGCGTAGATGAGGATCACACTCATCACCAGGATCAGGCCGGCCATCACGTAGGTCACGGGCAACAGCTTGGCCGCGTCGACCGGGCCCGGGTCCGGTCGCCCGCGCAGCCTGGCGATGCCCCGGCGTACCGCCTCGTAGAGCGTGGTCGCGATGCCGCCACCGTCGAACGGCGGCAACGGCACCAGGTTGATCATGCCGAGGAACAGGTTGAGCCCGGCGAGCAGCAGGATCAGCGAGAAGAACCGGTCGAGCACCGGGATCTCCTCGGTCGAGGAGATCTCCCCGGCCACCCGACCGGCACCGACCACGCTCATCAGGCTGTTGGGGTCGCGCTCCTCGAGGCCGAGGGCGGCGCGCGCCACGTGGTAGAGCTTCTGCGGCAGCGTGCCGATCGTCTTGACGACCTCCCAGGTGCCGTCGGCCATCGTGGTCACGACGTACCCGACGTCCTGGCGCTGGCGCTCGACCACTGGCGTGACGCCGAGGAAGCCGACCTTGGTGATGCGCTCGGTGTCCTCAGGGTCGACGCGGGGCGAGACCACGGTCTTCGGTGAGAGAGTGACCTCGCGGTCGCCTCGCTGTACGACGACCGAGGCGGTGCGCGAGCCGTTGGTGCGGATCTCGGACTGCAGCTGCTCCCAGTCGGCGATCGGCGTGCCGTTGAACGAGACCAGTCGGTCTCCCGGCCGGAACCCGGCCGCCTTGGCCGGTGCGACCGGGTCGTCCGCGGTGCACTCGCGCTGCTGCTGGTCGGCGTTGTCCTCGGTCACCGCGATGACGCACTCGGAGACACCCGCGACGGTCGTGGTCGCGGTCGGGGCGCCGTACCCCATGAACACCACGGCGAAGAGCAGGAAGGCCAGCACGATGTTGATCGCGACCCCCGAGCCCATGATGATCACGCGCTTCCACCACGCCTTGTTGTAGAACAGCCGGTCGTGGTCGGCGGGGTCGACGTGCTCGTACTCCGCGGCCTTCACGTCGCTGATCAGCTGGTGGAACATCCCGGTCTTGCGGGTGCGCACGGTCGCCGGGTCCTGGTCCGGGTCGGGCGGGACCATCCCGATCAGCTTGCAGTAGCCGCCGAGCGGGATCGCCTTGACGCCGTACTCGGTCTCCCCGCGCTGCCGCGACCAGAGCGTGCGGCCGAAGCCGATGAAGAACTGGGTGACCTTGACGTTGAAGAGCTTGCCGGGCACCAGGTGGCCGGCCTCGTGCAGCCCGATCGAGACGGCCACGCCGACCACGAACAACAGCACACCCAGGGTGTAGGCGAGCACGGTCATCCGGTGAGTTCCTCCAGCTGGCCGTTGGTCCTGTCGCGAGCCCAGGCGTCCGCCGAGAGCACGTCGTCGACGGTGAGGCTGCCCCCAGAGGGTACGTCGTGGTGGGTGACGCCGTGCTGCTCCAGGACCTTCGCCACGGTGTCCACGATGTCGACGAAGCGCAGCCGACCCTGCCGGAACGTCTCCACGCACACCTCGTTGGCGGCGTTGTAGACCGCCGGAGCCGTGCCGCCCCGAGCTCCGGCCTCACGGGCCAGCCGGACGGCCGGGAACGCCTCGTCGTCCAGCGGGAAGAACTGCCAGGTCTGCGGCGAGGTCCAGTCGACGGGAGGGGCGACGTCCGGCAGCCGGTCGGGCCAGGCCAGACCGAGGGCGATCGGGATCAGCATCGTGGGCGGGCTCGCCTGCACCAGGGTCGAGCCGTCGTGGAACTCCACCATCGAGTGCACGACGCTCGTCGGGTGCACGACCACCTCGATGCGGTCGAACGGGATCCCGAACAGCAGGTGCGCCTCGATGACCTCGAGGCCCTTGTTGACCAGGGTGGCGGAGTTGATGGTGACCACCGGGCCCATGTCCCAGGTCGGGTGGTCCAGCGCCTCCTCGGGCGTGACCTCGGCGAGCTCCTTGCGGGTCCGGCCCCGGAAGGGACCACCGCTCGCGGTGAGCACGAGCCTCCGAACCTCGTCCTCGCGTCCGGAGCGCAGGCACTGCGCCAGCGCGCTGTGCTCGCTGTCGACGGGCACGATCTGACCCGGTTTCGCGAGGTCGGTCACGACGGGTCCGCCGATGATCAGGGACTCCTTGTTGGCCAGGGCCAGCGTGTTGCCCGCCTCCAGCGCAGCCACGGTGGGTCGCAGCCCGACGGCGCCGGTGATGCCGTTGAGCACGACGTCGCAGTCGAGCCCGGCGGCCTCGACGGAGGCGTCCTCCCCCAGCCCGGTGTACGCCGGGCCGAACTCGCCCACCTGCTCGTCGAACAGCTGCTCCTGGGAGCCCCCCGCGGTCAGGCCCACGACCCGGAACCGGTCGGGGTTGGCGCGCACCACGTCGAGGGCCTGGGTCCCGATGGACCCGGTCGACCCCAGGATGACCACGTCGCGCCGCTCGCTCACCGCGACATTGTCGCAGCGCTGTCGGTGCCGGGAACGGGGCGGTCGGGTCCACGTCGCGTCAGAACCCCGGGACTCGAGGCCGCGACCCGTGCGAGGCTGACGAGCATGGACTGGACCCTCGAAGTGGTGATCGTGCCGGTGCGAGACCTCGACCGGGCGATCGCGTTCTATCGCGACCAGGTCGTCTTCGAGCTCGACCACGACACCCGCACCGAGCAGATGCGCGTCGCCCAGCTCACCCCGCGCGGCTCGGGCTGCTCCATCGTGGTCGGCGACCTCGCCGCCCAGAACCAGATGGAGCCCGGTTCGCTGCACGGCGTACAGCTCGTCGTCTCCGACGCCGCGGCCGCCCACGAGGAGCTGCGCTCGCGCGGCGTCGAGGTCAGCGACATCCAGGTCTTCGACGAGCGCGACGGCGGCACCTTCTTCGGCTTCACCGACCCCGACGGCAACTCCTGGGCGGTGCAGCAGATCAAGGCGCGGG
>DASSLA010000203.1:0-16184 GCA_035689885.1 Marmoricola sp.
TGCAGACGCGGCGGTGACCGGGTGGTCACCGCCGCTTCTCAGGTACTGCGTCAGGACTTCTTGGCCGTCGACTTCTTCGCGGTCGACTTCTTGGCCGGGGACTTCTTCGCCGTCGAGGAGGCCTTCTTCGCCGGCGCGCTCTTCTTCGCCGTCGAGGTCGTCTTCTTGGCGGTCGAGGAGGCCTTCTTCGCCGGCGACGACTTCTTGGCGGTCGAGGTCGTCTTCTTGGCGGTCGAGGAGGCCTTCTTCGCCGGCGCGCTCTTCTTCGCCGAGGAGGTGGACTTCTTCGCGGTCGAGCCCGACTTCTTCGCCGTCGTCGACGCCTTCTTGGCCGGTGCCGACTTCTTCGCGGACGAGCTCGTCTTCTTCGCCGTGGAGGACGCCTTCTTGGCGGAGCCACCAGCGGCCTTGCGTGCCGCCGCGGTGCCGCGGCTGACCGCGCCACCCGAAGCCGAGTCCGCCGCAGCCAACGTCAGCTTGGGAAGCTTCTTGGCCCCCGACACGACGTCCTTGAGCTGCGCGCCCGGCTTGAAGTTGGGCACCGCCTTCTTCTTGGCCTTCATGCGCGCACCGGTGGAGGGGTTGCGCACCCACCTCGCGTCGCGCACCTTCTTCTCGAAGGAGCCGAACCCGGTGATGGCGACCTTCTCACCCTTGGCGACCTCACGGGTGATGGTGTCGAGCACCGACTCCAGCGCGTGAGCAGCAGCCTTGCGGTTCCCCTCGAAGCGAGCCGCCAGGGTGTCGATCAACTGACTCTTGTTCACAAGCTTCCCTTTCGTGAACGTCGGCCGAGCGCTTTGCTCGACTAATCCCTTGCACGCTAGGGAAAAGTGATGCCCACCACAATGCAAACCGCGCGTGTCGCTGCAGGTAGTTGCAGCGAAACCCCCATCAGATCAGTGAATTGTCGTCGGTTTCCATGCCGGGCGGGACGACTCGTACGCCGCGATGTCGTCGTCGTGCGACAACGTGATGCCGATGTCGTCGAGTCCTTCGAGCAACCGCCACCGGGTGTAGTCGTCGATGTCGAAGGAGTCCTCGACAGCGTCAACACCCTCACCAGCACGGACGATTCTCGACTCGAGGTCGACCGTGATCGTCGATCCGGGCTTGTCCAGGAGGATGTCCCAGAGGCGCTGCACGACCTTCTCGTCGACCTGCGCGGCGAGCAGTCCGGACTTGCCGGCGTTGCCGCGGAAGATGTCTCCGAAGCGTGAGCTGATCACGACCTTGAAGCCGTAGTTCTGCAGCGCCCATACGGCGTGCTCGCGCGAGGAGCCGGTGCCGAAGTCCGGTCCGGCGACGAGCACCGAGCCCTCGGCGTACGCCGGCTGGTTGAGCACGAAGTCGGGATCGTTGCGCCAGGCGGCGAACAGCCCGTCCTCGAAGCCGGTCCGGGTGACGCGCTTGAGGTAGACGGCGGGGATGATCTGGTCGGTGTCCACGTTGCTGCGACGCAGGGGCACGCCGACACCGGTGTGCGTGGTGATCTTCTCCATCAGGACTCCTGGGTCCCGGCCAGGGCGACCGGCTCGAGGTCGGACGGGGAGCTCAACGTTCCGCGCACGGCGGTCGCTGCGGCGACGGGCACCGAGACGAGATGGGTGCGTCCACCCTTGCCCTGGCGCCCTTCGAAGTTGCGGTTGGACGTGGAGGCACTGCGCTCCCCCGGGGTCAGCTGGTCCGGGTTCATGCCCAGGCACATGGAGCATCCGGCGCCGCGCCACTCACCGCCGGCCTCCTTGAAGACGACGTCGAGGCCCTCCTCCTCGGCCTGCATGCGCACGCGCACGGACCCGGGAACCACCAGCAGTCGGGTGTCCTTGTCGACCGTGCGGCCCTCGAGGATCTCTGCCGCGAGCCGCAGGTCCTCGATGCGCCCGTTGGTGCAGGAGCCGACGAAGACGGTGTCGACCTTGACCTCGCGCATCGGCGTACCGGGCTGGAGGTTCATGTAGCGCAGGGCGTTCTCCGCCGCGATGCGGTCGTCGCTGTCCTCGAAGCTCGCCGGGTCGGGGACCGAACCAGCCAGCGGGACGCCCTGTCCGGGATTGGTGCCCCACGTGACGAACGGCGTGATCTCGCCGGCGTCGAGGACGATCTCCTTGTCGAACTCCGCGTCGTCATCGGTGCGCAGCGACTTCCAGTGCTCGACGGCGGCGTCCCACTCGGCGCCCTCCGGGGCCTCGGACCGGCCCTGGATGTAGTCGAACGTGGTCTGGTCGGGCGCGATCATCCCGGCCTTCGCGCCCCACTCGATGCTCATGTTGCAGATCGTCATCCGCGCCTCCATCGAGAGCCCCTCGATGGCCGGGCCGCGGTACTCGACGATGTGCCCCTGGCCGCCGCCCGTGCCGGTGCGCGTGATCAGGCTCAGCACGAGGTCCTTGGCGGTGACGCCCTCGGGCAGTGAGCCGTTGACCGTGACGGCCATCGTCTTCGGCCGCGACTGGGGCAGCGTCTGGGTGGCGAGCACGTGCTCGACCTCGGAGGTGCCGATGCCGAACGCGAGCGCACCGAACGCGCCGTGCGTCGAGGTGTGGCTGTCGCCGCACACGATCGTCATGCCCGGCTGGGTGAGTCCGAGCTGCGGGCCCACGACGTGGACGATGCCCTGCTCGACGTCGCCCAGCGGGTGCAGCCGTACGCCGAACTCCTCCGCGTTGCGACGCAGGGTGTCGACCTGGGTCTTCGACACCGGGTCGGCGATCGGCTTGTCCCAGTCGACCGTCGGCACGTTGTGGTCCTCGGTGGCCAGGGTCAGGTCTGGCCGTCGTACCGTGCGCCCGGCCAGGCGAAGACCGTCGAAGGCCTGCGGCGAGGTCACCTCGTGGATGAGGTGGAGGTCGATGTAGAGGAGGTCAGGCTCTCCCTCGGCGGTGCGGACGACGTGCTCGTCCCAGACCTTCTCCGACAGGGTCTTGCCCATGACCGATCCCCTCCTGCGTCGTTTCACATGCTGAACGCCCCGACGAGGCGTGAGATCAGCGTAACGTTGCATCCCATTCTACGAGACGGCAGTATTGGAATATGGACAACTCAAGTGGAGTCGGCGTCCTCGACAAGGCAGCTCTCGTGCTGGCCGCGCTGGAGTCGGGCCCGGCCACCCTCGCGGGGCTCGTGGCCGGCACCGGCCTGGCCCGACCGACCGCCCACCGCCTGGCAGTCGCACTCGAGCACCACCGGCTGGTGGCGCGCGACATGCAGGGCCGGTTCGTGCTCGGCCCGCGCCTCTCCGAGCTCTCCGCCGCCGCGGGCGAGGACCGCCTGCTCGCGACCGCCGGCCCGGTGCTGGCCCGACTGCGCGACATCACCGGCGAGTCCGCCCAGCTCTGGCGCCGCCAGGGCGAGCACCGCGTGTGCGTGGCCGCGGCCGAGCGCCCCAGCGGCCTGCGCGACACCATCCCGGTCGGCTCACAGCTGACGATGCGCGCCGGCTCGGCCGCCCAGGTCCTGCTGGCCTGGGAGGACCCCGAGCGCATGCACCGCGGCCTGCAGAACGCCGCCTTCTCCGCGACCGCCCTGGCCGGCATCCGCCGCCGCGGCTGGGCCCAGTCCGTCGGCGAGCGCGAGCAGGGCGTCGCGTCCGTGTCCGCACCCGTCCGCTCCCCCAGCGGCAAGATCATCGCGGCCGTGTCGGTCTCCGGCCCCCTCGAGCGCCTGTCCCGCCAGCCCGGCCGGATGCACGCCCCCGCCGTACTCGCGGCGGCCGAGCGGCTGTCGGAGTCGTTGCGGCGGGCGGCGGCCGAGTAGGGTCGCGGGTTTCACCGGGCGCCCGGTGAACCTGTGCCCGGTCGGCCGAAGCATTGGCCTGCCGACAGGAGAACTGACCCGGTCGCGTGTCCACCTCACGTCCACAGGGGTCGTGTGGGCTAAGCCGTGAGCAGTCCGATCCCGAGGGTGGCCAGACCGAGCGCGAGTACGACGGCACCGGCGAACACCAGGACGATCAGCCGGTTCGGACTGGTTCGCCCGCGGCCCGCGGAGGCGGCGAAGAAGCCGGCCGGCATCAGGATCGCCGCGATCGGTACGCCGGTCCGCGCGAGCCAGGCCCAGGCACCGGACAGGCCGGCGGAGTCCACGTAGAGCAACGCGGTCAACGACAGCACCAGCAGCACCCCGGCGTGCGCGTGCCCGGCCCGGGCGAAGCCGATCTGGAACGGCGTGACGCCCTCCGCGGAGCGCCACAGCTTCACCAGGTAGAGCCCGCCGGTCTCCACGGTCACCAACGACAGCAGCAGGATCCCGGCGAGGATCCGGGTCTCGTCACTCATCAGCCACTCCTTCGCATCAGCTGAGCCAGCGTCAGCCGCTCGGCCACCCCACGGGCGACCAGGTCGTGCAGCGCCGGACCCGGGTGGAAGCCGTCGGACGCGAACGGCTCGGCCAGCTCGTCGAGGTCTCGGCCGGTCAGCTCGACCCGCGCCACGGCGTCGTACTCCAAGGCGAGCTCGCGGGCGATCCGGTCCAGCCGTCGCGCGCGAGCGCCCAGCAGGTCGGCGAGCGGCCGCGGCAGGGCGGGGAATCGCTCGACCGGCGGCATCGCGAGCACGAACACCCGCGCCCGCGGCAGCGCCACCAGACGGTCCAGCACCTTGGTCAGCCCCGCGCGCCATGCCGCGTCGCTGCGCAGGTCCTTGGTGTCGTTGACCCCGAGCGAGACCACCGCGACGTCGGGGTCGCCAAGGTCCGTCTCGGCGAGGAGGTCGTGGAGGCCACGCGCGTCGAGACCACTGCGTGCGACCACCCGCCAATGCACGGGACGACCGGTGCGTGCATTGAGGTGCGCGGCGAGCCGGCCGGCCATCGCGTCTCGATGGTGCGCCACCCCGACACCGGCCGCGACGGAGTCGCCGACCACGAGCACCTCGAGCCGATCACCGCCGCGGCCCACCTGTCCGTCGACACCAGGCGCTTCCGGCAGCCACTCGACACGGCGGCGCACCCGGCTGCCCTGCACCAGCAGGACCGGCGCCGCGGCGAGCACCGCACCCCTCGACAACTCATTGGATAGTTTCACAATCCAATATTGGACATCACCACTATCCAACTGTCAACATGATTGTCATGTGGATGTCCGAGCTCGCGGCCCGCACCGGGTTGCCGGTGCCGACGATCAAGTACTACCTGCGCGAGGGACTCCTCCCGCCCGGTGAGTCCGTCGGCGCGACGCGGGCGCACTACGACGACACCCATGTACGTCGCCTCCGGCTGGTGCGCGCGCTCATCGAGGTGGCCGGACTGCGCCTCGAGGACGTCCGCCGGGTGCTCGACGCGATCGACGACGAGGACCTCTCCTGGCACGAGGCGGTCGGCGCCGCGCACACCAGGCTCCCCTCCCCCGCGGGCGGCGCGGCCGACGAGTCGCAGCGGCAGCGGGTGGACGAGCTGTTCCAGCGCCGGGGCTGGGAGCTGTCGCCCGTGAGCCCGCACCGCGAGGCACTGGCTGCCGCGCTCGCCTCGCTCGACTCGCTCGGCCACCCGCCGAGCGACGACCACCTCGACACCTACGCCGAGGCCGCCGCCCTCATCGGCCGCAAGGACGTCGCGGGGCTGGACGAGTCCGACCGCGCGGACGCCGCCGAGCACGCCGAGGTCAGCACGCTGCTGCTCGAACCGGTGCTGCTCATCCTGCGCCGCATCGCCCAGGAGAATGCCTCCCGCGAGCTGCGCGGCTGAGCGCGGGACGCCTCAGAACAGAGCTTCCTGCTCGAGCTCGAGCAGCAGTCGCTTGCGGTCGAGCCCACCGGCGTACCCGGTCAGCGAGCCGTTGGCGCCGATGATCCGGTGGCACGGGATCATGATCGGGATCGGGTTACGACCGTTGGCCAGCCCCACCGCGCGCGACGCGGCGTTGGTCATGCCGAGCCGATGCGCGATCTCGCCGTAGGACGCCGTGTCGCCGTAGCCGACACCGCGCAGCTGCTCCCACACCCGCAGCTGGAAGTCGCTCCCCCGCGGCGCCAGCGGGAGGTCGAACTCCTTGAGGTCGCGGGCGAAGTACGACGTCAGCTGCGCCACTGCCTCGCGCAGCAGCGGGTGGTCGTCGTCACGGGGACCGACCGGGTCCCCCGAGGCCGAGCCGCGGAAGGGCGAGAACTCGATGGCGGTGATCGCGCCGCCCCTCGCCACGATCCGCAGGTCCCCGACGGGGGACGGCATCACGGTGTGCATGGTCATCTCCACTGTGCTCGTCGTGCTCACCCTATGTCTCCTGTCGTCGTTCCCTGGTCCGTCACGGGCGGGGTCATCTCCTCCAGCACCACCGACCAGAGATGCATCAGCGCGTAGGAGCGCCACGGCCGCCACCGGTCACTGCGGGCGACCACTTCGTCGAGCGAGGACCCGAGCCGGGTCGCGGCGTTGCGGACGCCCACGTCGGTGGCGAGGAAGACGTCCGGGTCGCCGAGCGCCCGCATCGAGACGTAGTCGGCGGTCCACGGGCCGATGCCCGGCAATGCCAGCAGGGCGGTGCGCGTGTCCTCGCGGTCGACGCTGCGGTCGAGGCGCACGGTCCCGTCCGCCAGTGCGGCGGCCAGTGTCGTCAGCGCGCGACCCCGCGAGCGCGGCATCGGCAGGTCGGCGGGGTCCAGCCGGGCCAGCGTGCCCATTTCGGGGAAGAGGTGGGTGACGTGGTGCTCGCCGGCGAGGTCGAGCGGCTTGCCATGAGCGGCGATCAGTCGCGCCGAGGTGGTGCGGGCCGCGGCCAGCGACACCTGCTGTGCCAGCACGGTCTGTACGGCGACCTCGTCCCCTGCGACGTGCCCCGGGACCCGCAGCCCGGGCCGTTGCGTGATCAGGGGGGCGGCTAGCGTGATGTCCTCGGCGAGCGCCTCGTCGACGACGACGGGGTCGGAGTCGGCGTCCAGCAGTCTTCGCGTCCGCTCGGTCGCCGGCGCCAGGTCTCGCGCGTCGGCCAGCGTGAACGTGCACGGCACGATGCCGGCCGGCCGGTCCGCCAGCTCCACCCGGACCACACCGGGCCCGTGCGGCAGCCGCATCGACCGCTCGTACCACCCCGGTCCGGCGACCTCGATGCCCGGCACGGCGTGCAGGGCCAGGAACCGGTGCAGCTCGCCGGCGGCGTACGGCTCGCGCACGGCGACCCGGGTGCGGATCGTGCCGGGCGACGACACCGGCCGACGCGACCCGGCACGTCGCCGCAGGTCGCTCGGTGTCGCGGCGTAGACCTCCGCGATCGTGCTGTTGAACTGCCGGACACTCGAGAACCCTGCTGCGAAGGCGATGTCGGCGAACGACATCTCCGACGTCTCGATCAGGACGCGCGCGGTCTGGGCTCGACGTGACCTGGCCAGCGCCAGCGGACCGGCGCCGTAGTGCTGCGTGACGACCCGGTTGAGCTGGCGCGAGGAGTAGCCCAGCCGCGAGGCCAGGCCCTCCACTCCCTCGCGCTCGACGACGCCGTCGGCCACCAGGCGCATCGCCCGCGCTGCGACGTCGGCGGCCACGTCCCACTCCGGAGAGCCCGGGGTGGCGTCGGGCAGGCACCGGCGGCACGCCCGGTAGCCGGCGTTCTGCGCGGCGGCCGCGGACCGGAAGAACGTCACGTTGCTGCGCTTGGGCGTGATCGCCGGACAGGAGGGACGGCAGTAGATGCCGGTGGTCCGGACGGCGGTGTAGAAGACGCCGTCGAAGCGACGGTCCCTGCCCTTCACGGCCCGGTAGCACGCATCCTGGTCCAGCTGCACCACGCCAGTCTCTCCCGCGGCCGCGCCGAGCTCTAGCGGAAATCGGACAAGGCCGTGCTCATGCTGGCGGCCGGGGCTCCGCGGTCGCGCCGGGCAGGCCACTTCCCGCGGCGAGCCGGTGTGGAGCTCCTCGGGGAGTCGATCTCCACCGTTCGCGCCGGTACGCCGAACCGCTCGGTGTCGAGCAGCAGGTCGTGGGCGAAGCTGCCCGCGGGGGCCGAGAGGCTCTCGCACCCGCCCATGCGGAGCCTCAGGTGCACCTCGCGAGCAGAGGGTGAGGACGCGTCGGATCATGTGGGCCCGTTCGTCCCTCGACCGACGAGACCCGCGCGCGGCCGGTTACGTACGCACGGCGCACGTCCCGGGGAGTGAGAAGGACGACAGCCCGGCCCTCGGGTGAGGACCGGGCTGTCGACAGGTGTACCCCCGACGGGATTCGAACCCGCGCTACCGCCTTGAGAGGGCGGCGTGCTAGGCCACTACACAACGGGGGCCTGGTTGGTGGTGCTGGAGCGGACGAGACTCTATCTGCGGTGCTGCTGGAGAGCCAAATCGTCGTACTCGCTGGGGTACTAGGACTCGAACCTAGACTAACTGGACCAGAACCAGTCGGGCTGCCAATTACCCCATACCCCATGGGATGTGGATCCCCGACCGTGCTGCTGGCTGCCGGGCGAACCGAGGGTCAAAGATACACAAACGCCTTCGCGGCCACCAATCGGGGAGGCGTGACCTGAGCCCCGCTCCTCATGGCCTCAGTGGGACTCCTCCAGGACCGGCGGATTCGTCGTGTTGCGCAGCCCCATCCGGCGTACGACGAGCAGCACCAGGACGAGGTAGACGCCGTTCTGCACGATGGTCGAGGGCACCTGCCACCACGACACCTCGGAGACCGTCAGCGCGCTCTGCAGGTCGGAGAACACGATCGCGAAGGCGAAGGCGACGAGGTTGTTGAGGACGTGCAGCGCGATGCCCGCCTCCAGGCCGCCGGCGATCACGACGACCAGGCCGGCCATCAGGCCGAAGGCGAACCGGTCGAAGAAGAGCGGGAAGTTCTGCGCGCCGTGGGCGAGCGCGAACAGCAGGGACGTGGCGATCACCGCGGCCACGCGCGAGCGGGTCAGCGACCCGAACGCCTGCATCAGGTAGCCGCGGAAGGCGTACTCCTCCCCGATCGCCTGCAGCGGCGTGGTCAGCAGGATCACGATCCCCACCGCGATCAGCTGGCCGGTCATCTCGTTGGGCTCGGCGCCGATGTCGTTGGGGTCCTGCGGGAGCAGCATCCCGAACAGCACCGACGCGACCAGGGCGAGCACCGAGAGCCCGAAGCAGACGAACAGGAACTTCCACCGGATGCGGGGCTGGACCGACGACAGCCAGCGCGGACGCAGGTTGTGCAGCAGCCGCATGATCCCCATCGCCACCAGGGTGAGCGAAGCGAGCGACAGGTTGAGGTAGAGCATCGAGGCAGGTGTGACCTCGCCGAGCGTGGCTGCCTCCATCACCCGGTCCATCAGCGGCGCGTCGCCACCCTCGACCAACACTGCGATGATCAGCACCGGGGTCAGCACCAGCGGGACGATGAGCATGCCGCCGACGATCAGCAGCAGGATCCCGACGGCCGGCCGCCACCAGGCGTACTCCCAGGTGCGCAGCATCAACGGGTAGCTGCGCGGCTCGGGGTGCGGGTGGGCCGGCCGGGGCGGACGCTGCCAGGGTTGGGGAGGCGGTCCGTAGCGCGGCGGCCCGTACCCGGGCGGGCCGTAGCCCGGCGGCGGACCGGCGGGCGGACCTCCGGGTGGTCCCGGGGGCGGGCCGTAGCCGGGCGGGGGCCCCGGCGGTGGTTGCGCGGTCATCCGGCGGACGCCTCGGCTCGTGGGGCCCCGGCGAGCCGGGCCAGGGACTCCTCGCGCCCGAGCAGCTCGAGGGACTCGAACAGCGGCGGCGAGATCCGGCGACCGGTCACCGCGACCCGCACGGGACCGAACGCGTTGCGCGGCTTGAGCCCGAGCTCGTCGACCAGCTTGGCGCGCAGCGCCGCCTCGATGGCCTCGGTGGTCCACTCGGTGAGGGCCGTGAGCGCCTCGTGGGCCGCCGACACGACGCGGTGGCCGTCCTCGGTGAGCACCTTGGCGACGTCGGCCTCGTCGTAGTCGACCTTGTCGACGAACAGGAAGCCGAGCATCTCGACGGCCTCCCCGAGGGTGCCCATCCGCTCATGGACCAGCGGCATCGCCTTCTCGAGCAGCGTGCGCTGCTCGGCGGTCGGCTGCTCCGGGATCAGGCCCGCCCGGTGCAGGAACGGCAGCACGCGCTCGGTCATGTCCTCGACGGTGAGCATCCGCATGTGCGCGGCATTGATCGCCTCGCACTTCTTCAGGTCGAAGCGCGCCGGATTGGGGTTGACCCGCCGGATGTCGAACGCCTCGGCCATCTCCTCCATGGTGAACACGTCGCGGTCCTCGGCGATCCCCCAGCCCAGCAGCGCCAAGTAGTTCAGCAGGCCCTCGGGCAGGAAGCCGCGGTTGACGTACTCACTGAGGCCGGACCCCGCGTCACGCTTGGACAGCCGCTTGTTGCCCTCACCCATCACGATCGGCAGGTGCCCGAAGCGGGGCGCGCCCGTGCCGACGCCGATGGTCTCGAGCGCCTCGTACAGCGCGATCTGCCGGGGCGTGCTGGAGAGCAGGTCCTCGCCGCGGAGCACGTGGGTGATGCCCATCAGCGCGTCGTCGACGGGGTTGACCAGCGTGTAGAGCGGGTCGCCGTTGGCGCGCACGATCGCGAAGTCCGGGACGTGCTCGGGCTGGAAGGTGACCTCGCCGCGGACCAGGTCGTCGAACCTGATCGACCGGTCGGGCATCCGCACCCGCGTGACGGCCACGCGCCCCTCGTCCTCGAACGCGCGCCGCTGTGCGTCAGTGAGCCCACGGCAGAAGCCGTCGTACCCCTGCACCTTGGAGCCGGTCGCCTTGCGGCGGATCTCGACCTCCTCGTTGGTGCAGAAGCATTCGTACGCCGAGCCGGCCTCGCGCAGCCGGTCGACGAGGTCGCGGTAGATGTCGAAGCGCTCGGACTGCAGGTAGGGCCCGAGCTCGCCGCCCTTCTCCGGCCCCTCGTCCCAGTCGATGCCGAGCCAGCGCAGCGAGTCGAGCACGGAGGCGTAGCCCTCCGGGGTGTTGCGGGCGAGGTCGGTGTCCTCGATGCGCAGCACCAACGTGCCGCCGTAGTGGCGGGCGAAGGCCCAGTTGAACAGCGCCGAACGGACGTTGCCGACGTGCAGGTTTCCGGTCGGCGAGGGTGGGAAGCGGACCCGCACCTGTTCGGGATCGAGGTCTCCGAGCACGTCGTCAGTCATCGCTTAACCACCTTGTTGGTCAGGTTGCCGATGCCCTGGATCGAGATCTCGACCTCGTCACCGGCCTCCATCGGACCGACGCCCTCGGGGGTGCCGGTGAGGATGATGTCGCCGGGCAGGAGCGTCATCACGCTGGTGACGTGGGCGATCAGGGTCGGCACGTCGAAGATCAGGTCGCTGGTGCGACCGTCCTGGCGGACCTCACCGTTGAGGAAGGTCTGCACGTGCAGGTCGCTCACGTCGAGCTCGGTCTCGATCCACGGCCCGAGCGGGCAGAACGAGTCGAAGCCCTTGGCCCGGGTGAACTGGCCGTCCTTGCGCTGCAGGTCACGAGCGGTCACGTCGTTGCCGACGGTGTAGCCGTGCACCACGTCGGCGTACTTCTCCGCCGGCACGTCGCGGCAGATCCGGCCGATCACCACGGCCAGCTCGCCCTCGAAGTGGAGGTTCTCGGTCTGGCGGGGGTAGAAGATCGGGTCGCCGGGGCCGATCACGCTGGTGTTGGGCTTGAGGAACATCAACGGCTCGTCGGGCAGGTCGCTGCCCATCTCGGCGGCGTGGGCCACGTAGTTGCGACCGATGCCGACGACCTTGCTGCGCGGCAGCACCGGCGAGAGCAGCCGCGCGTCGGCCAGCCGCACCTGCTCGTCGGTCGGCTGCAGCCCCACGTAGAGCGGGTCGCCGGCGAGCGCCGTGATGACGGACTCCTCGTCGGGGATGCCGAGGTCGTCGATGTCGCCGGTGACGATGCCGTAGCGGGGGTCGTCCCCCGTGGTGAACCTTGCGATACGCACCGGTTGAGCCTATCGACCGGGGCCCACCGCTCGCGCACTACCGTCGGGGCTGTGGAGATCCTGGACCGGCCGGCCTGGCAGGCGCGCGCGGACGCCCACGCCGCGCGGGTCGACGAGTGGGTGCAGCCGCACCTCGCCCGGCGCCGGCAGGGCGTCAAGCACCCGGTCCACGACTTCCTGTTCACCTACTACTCCCAGCGCCCGGCGGCCCTGCGCCGCTGGCACCCGGGCTGGGGCGTGGTGCTGCTGGACGCGCCGGAGTACGCCGGGCTGACGGGCTACTGCCGGACAGTCCCGAACGAGATGCAGGTTTCCGAGCCCGATCCGGCTGGACAGCGTTCGGGACCATCCCTCTCGGTGGAGCACCTGCGGGCCCAGGTTCCGCTGGTCGAGTCGATCCACCGGCTGCTCGTGGCCACAGCGTCGCGTGCGCCACGGCTGGGCTGCTTCGGGATGCACGAGTGGGCGATGGTCCACCGTGCTGCGGACGCCGACGGTCCGCGCCACGAGTGGCCGCTGCGCCTGGGCCCGGCCGGCACCGACGAGATTGTCGAGTCGCACCGGATCTCCTGCACCCACTTCGACGCCTACCGGTTCTTCACCCCGTCCGCCCGGCCGCTGAACACGCTGCGCCCCGGCCGTGACGACCGCGTCGACTTCGAGCAGCCGGGCTGCCTGCACGCAGGGATGGACCTCTACGGTCGCTGTGCAGGCAGGTTGAGTCCCCTCATCCCCTCAGAGCTTGTTGCGGACGCCTTTGAACTGGCGTGGGACGTCCGCATCCTCGACATGAGAGCCGCCCCATACGACTTCACTGGTCTCACCCTGGACCCAACTGGGGAGCCATGGACGCCGGTTGAGATAGAGACGCCGAAGGGCAAGCAGGACTATGTCGCGCAGCAGCGGGGGTTCGCGGATCGCGGACAAGTCATCCGTCGGCGGTTGATCGGCGAATGTGAGCGCCTGCTTTCCGTGGGGTGAGGGCAGTCGACCAAAGCGCGCGCTCCTGCCGAGGGTCGAGCTGTTGCGTCGGTCGTAGACGGACGTACCAAACCCGCTCTTGGCAGCCGCCAGCACGCTCGGCTCGTCCTTGACCTGAGAGGTTCGGTCCGCGCGCCTACGACGAACTTGCTGCCCGACCATGCCGCATAGCGTTCGCTGCGGCCATCCGGTTCTGGCGAGCGGGGGGCACCGCTGCGGCAGCGGCTGATCGAGAGCTGCGAGATGCTCCTCGGGGCCGCGGGTGTCCTAACCTCGGCACCATGAGCACCCCGGAGGACGAGGTCGTCGGCCGGTTCATCAAGAACGGCCGGCTGGTGATCATGCCCAGCAAGCGGAGCAAGCTGCTCCTCGTGCTCGACCACCTCGCGCAGGAGTTCGAGCTCGGCGTGACCTACCCCGAGAAGGAGGTCAACGAGCGGCTGCTGCGCTACCACGACGACTACGCGGCGCTGCGCAGGTACCTCGTCGACGAGGGCTTCCTGACCCGGGACGGCGGCGTCTACTGGCGCAGCGGCGGCACCGTCCACGTCTGAGGTTCACCAGACGGGTGGGGTCCGGTCGAGCCAGTCGGCGGTCGCCTCAACCTCCGCCGCCAGGGACAGCAGGGTCACCTCGTCGCCCGGGGGCGTCGCCAGCATCACCCCGACGGGCAGGCCCTTCGGGGTGAGGTGGGTGGGCAGCGAGATCGCGGGGCTGCCGGTGACGTTCCACATCGAGGTGTACGGCGTGAACCGCTTCTGCGCCTCGAAGTCGCCCGCCGGGTCGGCGTCGTCCCGGATCGCCCCGATCGGCAGCGGCGGCGCGGCCAGCGTCGGGGTCAGCACCGCGTCGTACGGCGACAGCGCAGCCAGCGTGCGCGCGGCCACCCGGCGCAGCTCCCCCACCGCCAGGCCGAACTCCGGCCCGCTCACGCCGGTGCCCGTCCCGGCGAGCCAGCGGGTCAGCGGCCGCAGCTGTTCCTGCTTGTCCTCGGGGAGGTTGACGACGGACAGGCCGGTCAGCACCGCCCAGCAGGTCTCGAAGACCGGTACGGCCGCGCGCGGCAGCGGCACCTCGATGTCGACGACCTCGTGGCCCAGCGACTCCAGCAGCCTGCTGGCGTCCTCCCACGCGGCCAGGCACTCGGGGTCGATCTCGGCGTCCGCGATCACCGGCGCGGCGAACCGGGCGATCCGTAGCCGACCCGGGGCACGGTCGCACGCGGCAAGGAACGACTCGCGCGGTTCGGGTGCCCAGAACGGGTCGCCCACTGCGCGTCCGGCCATCACGTCGAGGAACGCTGCGGCGTCGCGGACGGTGCGGGCCAGGGCCCCGTTGGTGGCGAGACCGACCGGGTCGCCGTACATCGGGGCTGCGGAGATGCGCCCGCGGCTGGGCTTCAGGCCGACGATCCCGCAGCAGCTGGCCGGGATCCGGATCGAGCCACCGCCGTCCGAGCCCTGCGCGACCGGGACCAGCCCGGCGGCCACCGCGGCCGCCGCGCCACCGCTCGAGCCGCCCGCCATCCGGGTGACGTCCCACGGCGTCACCGCGGGCGGGGAGCCCTCGGGCTCGGTGTAGCAGGGCGAGCCGAACTCCGGCGTGCTGGTCTTGCCCAGGCTGATCATCCCGGCGCCCGCGATCCGCGCCACGACCTCGTCGTCGAAGGTCGGCACGTGGTCGGCGAACGTGGGCGAGCCGAACGTCGTACGGATCCCTGCGGTGTTGTTGAGGTCCTTGATCGCGGTGGGCACGCCAGCTAGGGGGCCGGTGCGGGTCGGCTGCGCGGCGCGCGCCTCGTCGGCGGTCACGGTCACGAACGCGCCGAGCCGGTCGGAGAGCCGGTCGATGCGGTCGAGGTAGTGCTCGACCAGCTCGCCCGAGGACACCTCGCCCGCGCGCACGGCCGCTCCCTGCTCGAGGGCGGTCAGGTCGTGCAGGTCGTCCATGCGGCGACGCTACCCGCCGGATCCGGCCCGGACGTCGTACGAAACGGTCGCTGTAGCGGCGAGGACGCATGACGTCCCGGGCGGGTGGGACGACCCCTAGGTGTACTGACCGCACAGGTTGGTCAAGCGGCTGATGGGTGCCGACTTGCCGATCGCGGTGTGGGGCCGGTGGTGATTGTAGAAGTGCAGCCATGCCGGCAACGCTGCTCGACGGGCTGACTCGGAGTTGTAGAACTTTCGGAACGCCCAGCCGTCGGCCATGGTGCGGTGGAAGCGCTCGAGCTTGCCGTTGGTCTGGGGTCGATAGGGCCGGGTGCGCTTCGGCGTGATGCCGAGCTCGGCACAGGTGTCGCGCCACAGGAACGAGCGATATGCCGACCCGTTGTCACTTAGGACCCGCTCCACGACGACGCCGCGCTCGGCGAACCAGGCCACCGCCCGGTGCAGCACGCCGGCAGCGGTGGCGGCAGTCTCGTCGTCGTGGATCTCGGCGTAGGCGACTCGGGAGTGGTCGTCAAGGACGGTGTGCACGAACGCTGTGCCCATCTTCGCGTGGTGCCACTGGTTGCGGGGCTTTCCCGGTGTCGCCTGTTTGTTCCGGCGCCCCTGCACACGCCCGACGTAGCGCCAGCCGCCGCCATCGGGAACGTTGCCGAGCTTCTTCACGTCGACGTGGATCAGCGAGCCCGGGTGGTCGTGTTCATAGCGGCGGATCGGTTCACCGGTCGCCCGATCGACATGGGTCAATCGATTGATCCGACAGCGGACCAGCACCTTGTGCACCGTTGAGGGCGCCACACCGACCTGATCGGCGATCTGAACCGGCCCGAGCCGTTGCTTCCAGCGCAGGTGAACGATCTTGCGCACCGCGGGCTGCGGCAGCCGGTTGGGTGAGTGGTGCGGCCGAGACGATGCGTCGTTCATGCCGGCCGGGCCGAGCTGGCGATAGCGCTCGACCCACCGCTTGGCGGTCGGCCAGGAGACGTCGTACCGCTCAGCGGCCCGGGCGATGGGCCAGCCCTGATCGACGACGAGCCGTGCGAGCCGTAGACGGGCGCGCGGGGTCAAAGCAGCGTTAGCGTGAGACACGAAGACCTCCTGGGTGGCGGAGCGGTGAACTAGACAGCTCCACTCCACGCCCGGAGGTCTTCGTCTTTCAGCTCATTCAGATCGTGTCGTCACACGATCTCGACCAACGTGCCCGATCAGTACATCTAGGCCACCCGCACCGCCTCCACGTGCCGGAAGGCGGCCCGGTCGCGTCGCGCGTAGCGCCGACGTGTCGCCAGCCAGATCAGCCGCATCGGAAGCCCGGCGTCGGTGAGCAGCTTGTCGATCACCTCGGCCGGCAGCTCGTCCGCGATCCACGGCACCAGCACGAGGAGCCGGC
>DASSLA010000204.1:0-4080 GCA_035689885.1 Marmoricola sp.
TCGGGCACCAGCGTCGCCGCGAGCGCACCCCCGAACTGCACCGACACCACGCCCCCCAGCACCAGCAGCGGCGCCGGCACCACGGGCGCGGTCCGGTTCACCGGGGGCGAGGGACGGGTCACCGGATCACCCTAGGGCCGGTGTCAGCCCGCCCACCGGGCACCTCTGGTTGCCTGAAACACGCCCACCGGGCAGTTCTGGTTGCCTGGAACACGCCCACCGGGCAGTTCTGGTTGCTCGAGCGACATGCAGTGTTTCGGGACGGCCAGGTCCTGACAACCAGACTTGCCCGCTCGCCGCCTTTTCACCAACCAGAACTGCCCGCTCGACGGACCAGGAGCAACCAAACCCGCCCACCGGGCGTCAGCGGGCCCGGACGACCCGGCCCTCGTCCCAGACCGGCTCCGGCGACTCATAGACCGAGCCGTCGGCGCCGAAGACCAGGAACCGGTCGAAGTCGCGGGCGAACCAGCGGTCGTGGGTGACCGCGAGCACCGTGCCCTCGAAGCGCACCAGTCCCTCCTCGAGAGCCTCCGCGGACTCGACGTCGAGGTTGTCGGTGGGCTCGTCGAGCAGCAGCAGCGTGGCGCCCGACAACTCGAGCAGCAGGATCTGGAAGCGCGCCTGCTGGCCGCCGGAGAGCGACTCGAATCGTTGCTCGGCGGCCACGCTGAGCTCGTAGCGGTCCAGCGCCCGGGACGCGGGCTCACGCGGCATCCCGTCGCGGTGCTCGTCGCCGCGGTGCAGGATCTCCAGCAGGGTGCGTCCGACGAGCTCGGGGTGCTCGTGGGTCTGCACGAACCAGCCGGGCCGCACCCGCGCTCCGAGCTTCGCCCGCCCGTGGTGGCGCACGGGCTGCACCGACACCTCGCCCACCGGCCGGTGCTCGACGTCGGGGTCGGTGCCGCCGCCGGCGAGGAGCCGCAGAAAGTGGGACTTGCCCGACCCGTTGGACCCGAGCACGGCCACCCGCTCGCCGTACCAGACCTCGAGGTCGAACGGCTTCATCAGACCGACGAGCTCCAGGCCCTCGCACACCACCGCACGCTTGCCGGTGCGGCCACCCTTGAGTCGCATGTTGACCTGCTGCTCCCGGGGCTGGGCCACCGGCGGCCCGGCCTCCTCGAACTTGCGCAGCCGGGTCTGGGCGGCGCGGTAGCGCGAGGCCATGTCGGAGTTGTACGCCGCCTTGTTCTTGTACATCAGCATCTGCGCGCGGAGCTTGGCGTGCTCCTCCTCCCAGCGCCGGGTCAGCTCCTCGAACCGCGCGAAGCGGTCCCTCCGGGCCTGGTGGTACGACGCGAACCCGCCGGGATGGGTCCACGCGGTGTTGCCCGCAGCACCGAGCTCGACGGTCACGACCCGGGTGGCCGTGTTGGCCAGCAGCTCGCGGTCGTGGCTGACGAACAGGATGGTCTTGGCGGACTCGCGGATCCGCCCCTCCAGCCAGATCTTGCCCGGTACGTCGAGGAAGTTGTCCGGCTCGTCGAGCAGCAGCACCTGGTCGGGACCGGCGAGGAGGTACTCCAGCACCAGCCGCTTCTGCTCACCCCCGCTGAGGGTGGCCAGGTCGCGGTGCCGGGCGCGTTCGTAGCCGATCCCGAGCGCCGTGGTGCAGCAGGTGTCCCACACGACCTCGATCTCGTAGCCGCCGGCGTCCGCGAACTCGGCCAGCGCGGTCGCGTAGGCCATCTGGGTCCGCTCGGCGTCCACCTCCATCAGCCGCAGCTCGAGGCGCTCCACCTCGGCGGCAGCACTGCGCACCCGCGGAGGGGCGACCGAGAGCAGCAGGTCGGCCACCGTGGGCGGCTGGCCGCCCACACCACGAAGGCCGTGGGAGACCATCTGGCGCATCACGCCGAGCCCACCCGAGCGGGTAATCGCCCCCGCATGCGGGTCCAGCTCACCGGTGATGATGCGGAGCAACGTGGTCTTCCCCGCACCGTTGGCCCCGACCAGGGCGACCTTCGCGCCGTCGCCCACCCTGAAGGAGACGTCGTCGAGCAGCACCCGTCCGTCGGGGAGCTCGTAGCGCACCCCGGCGGCCTCGACGTGACCCATGGGTAGACATTCTCCGCCTGCCCCGCCCCGGACCGCCATCGGTTTTGTCTGCGTAAGGTGGAGCGCATGTCTCAGGACTCTCGGGTGGACCAGGCCGCGCCTCCGCGGTGGCGAATCGTCGGACCGGGCCTGGTGGTCGCGGCAACAGGTGTCGGGGCCGCTGACCTCGTAGCGACCCTGATCGCGGGCAGCAAGTACGGCTACCTGCTGCTGTGGTGCGCGGTCGTCGGCTGCCTGATGAAGATCGTCCTGGTCGAGGGCGCCGGCCGCTTCAGCCTGGCGACCGGACGCACCATCTTCGAGGGCTGGCGCTCCCTCGGCATCTGGACCACGTGGTACTTCGCGCCGTACATCGTGATCTGGGGCTTCGTGTACGGCGCCGCCGCGATGGCCGGCACCGGGCTGGCCCTCTACGCGCTGTTCGAGGGCATCTCCGTGACGTGGTGGGGCATCTTCTCCGGGCTGCTCGGCCTCGCCCTGGTGTGGACCGGGCGCTACGGGCTGTTCGAGAAGGTCCTCACCGCCCTGGTCGGGCTGATGTTCGTCACCATGGTCGGTGCCGCGCTCGTCACCCTGCCCAATCTGCCCGAGCTGCTCAACGGCCTCGTCCCGCGCATCCCGGACGGCGGTCTGGTCAACGTGCTGGCCCTGGCCGGCGGCGTCGGCGGGACGATCACGCTGGCGGCGTACGGCTACTGGCTGCGGGAGAAGGGCTGGATCACCCCCCGGCACATGCGGGTGATGCGCATCGACAACTCGGTGGCCTACGCCGTGACCGGCCTGTTCGTGGTCGCGACCCTGATCGTCGGCGCCGAGCTGCTCTACTCCGCGCGGATCGCCGTCGCCACCGGCGACGAGGGCATGCTCGACCTGTCCAAGGTGCTCGCGGACCGCTACGGCGACTGGACGGGCAAGTTGTTCCTGGTCGGCTTCTGGGCTGCGGCGATGTCCTCGCTGGTCGGCGTGTGGAACGGCGTCAGCCTGATGTTCGCCGACTTCATGGGCAACGTCACCGGCAAGAGCAGCGACGACCCGGACTCCCGCGGCGGCGGCAAGTGGTACCGCGCCTACATCCTGTGGCTCACCTTCCCGCCGATGACGATGATGTTCCTCGGCAAGCCGGTCTGGTTGATCATGGCGTACGGCGTGCTGGGCGCGTTCTTCATGCCGTTCCTCGCGGTGACGCTGCTCTGGCTGCTCAACACCGACCGCACGCCCGCGGAGTGGCGCAACAAGCTGCACAGCAACCTCGCGATGGTGGTGTGCACGCTGGCCTTCGCAGCGTTGGCGATCAACGAGGTGCGCAAGGCGATCGCCGGCGCCTGACCCCGGGCGGAGAGATCCGTCAGGACGACGCGGGCCGCGCCTCCAGGACCCGGAACCCCTTGGCGCTCGCCAGCTTCTCGGTCGGGTAGCCCTGCTCGCCCAGCCACCGGGCGAGCGAGTCCGAGCCGAGGTTCTTGCCGACGACCATCACCGCTCGCCCGCCGGGGCGCAGCCGCGGCAGCCAGTCCAGAAGCAGGTCGTGCAGCGCGTCCTTGCCGACACGGATCGGCGGGTTGGACCAGATCTCGTCGTACGTCGCGTCGGCGTCGACCTCCTCGGGCAGCACCGCACGGAACCGGTCGGCCACCCCGAGTCGCTCGGCGTTCTCCCGCGCCAGCAGCAGCGCACGCTCGTTGACGTCGACGGCGGTGACCCGCACCTGCGGCACCGCCACCGCGATCGCCAGCCCGATCACCCCGTAGCCGCACCCGAGGTCGAGCACGTCCCGGGCGTCGACCGGCGGCGCGGACTCCCGCAGCAGCACGCCGGTCCCGATGTCGAGCCGCCCCTGGGCGAACACGCCGGAGCCGGTGGTCAGCTCGAGCCAGTGGCCCCAGACGTCCGCCCGGACCGGGACCCGCTTGAACGGGGTACGCGGGTCGGCGGTGAAGTAGTGCTCCTCCATCGGCTCCTCGTCCGGCTGGCGTCCACAGCGTCTGGCCACGCCAACCTATCCACACCCCCTGCGCGGTC
>DASSLA010000205.1:0-10792 GCA_035689885.1 Marmoricola sp.
GGGCGCGGGCGGGCAGGTCGGTGGGCATCTGCTCAACCTATGCCAGCGGGAGGAGGTGGGGACGAAGCCCTCGCGGCCCGTGTCCGGGGAGCACCTGACGGTCATCCTGGGCTTCTTCCGGCAGGTGGCGGGCTTCCGGGACCATCGACCCTTACTCCCGTGTCTCGCTGGGCACACACTGTGGATGGGGGTGGGGGACATGAGTGCAGCGACATCGACCAAGATGCGCCACGACCTCGGTTGGCGAGTCGAGGCATGGGCACGGTACTCGCGCCTGGAGGCCGAGTTCGACCAGTTGCGCGAGCAGGCCGAGAAGCCGGGGACGCACGCGACCAAGGCGATGGAGGACGCACTCGCGAGGGTGGCGAGCCACCTGAACGAGAAGTGGTGGAGCAACCCCGACATCGTGTGGTCGGAGCTGCACCGGCTGGAGGTCCGGATCGCGAGGGCCGCCCGCGGTGATCTCCTGCGTTACTACGCCGTCGAGGCGAGGGCACACCTGAACGATCCCGACATGAAGAAGCAGTGTTCGTTCCTGCGAGGACCCGCCTTCACCGAGGTGGAGAAGTCGGCGAGGACCGGGGATCTGCCGGCTGGAATCGAGGAGTCGAAGCTCGCCGGGCAAGTGGCCTGCGTGCTGGACCACGTCCACGCCATCGCCGACCGGAGGCATGCGGACGCCAACCAGCGGCGGCAGCGGCTGCTGGCGGTGGCCGGGCTCACCGTGGTCCTTTCGGTCCTGGTGATTGCGGCCGCGATCTGGATGGACGATCTTCCCTTCCTCGTGGGAGCCGAGAACTTCACCGACGTGAGCGACGCTCAGGTGGCGCTGCTCGTTGCCCTGGGAGGACTTGTAGGCGGCAGCTGGGGCGCCTTTCCCAGTCTGGTGGGAGCCACGCGGGATCGCTACCGGCTGCACGTCGCCCGCGCCGTGGCGCGCCTGATGATGGGGGTACTGGCGGCCATCATCGGGGTGTCGCTCGTCGGGGCCTCATGGGTGACGGACCTGTCAGCACCCTCGGCGCCGGCGCTCTTCGCAGTGTCCATCGCGTTCGGAGTGGCTCAGGAGCCGATCTCCCGGATCCTGGAGGGCAAGATCACGCCCGCGTCGTCCGTCACCGAGGACAGCGGGGGCGAGCCCACGTAGCGCCCGCTCCGCCGATCGCGCGGTTGATCTCCAGAAGGGCGCGTGTCAGCCGCACGGAGGGCGGCTGCCTCACTGGTGCCGAACACCGAGGGCCAGTTGACTGAGGTTCGACTTCGCAGGCCCATCGGAAGCGACCACCATGACGCAGACCTCCATGCCGCCTCCGGCCGCGGGCTCCGACGACCGCCCCGAGACCTGGGACGTCGTGGTGGTGGGAGCAGGTCCCGGCGGTCTCACCTGCGCGGCGTACCTCGCGGCCAACGACAAGAAGGTGCTGGTGCTCGAGGCCAACCAGGTGGTCGGCGGCAGCACCCAGGTCTTTCGGCGCGCCGGCAACATGTTCGAGTTCGACGTCGGCACCCACTACGTCGGGGAGTGCGGCCCCGGCGGCCGGATGCAGACCGCGCTCTCCGGGCGGACCTGACCGAGCGCATCCAGTGGCTGCGCCAAAGGCCGGAGGAGCATTGCCAGATCATGATCCCCGGGACGACGTTCCAGACGCCGGCGGAGGAACGGCAGCTCGTCGAGCCGTCCACGGACCTTCTCGGCGTACCCGGTGGCGTCGCTGCCGTAAGACGAGCGGGTGTCGGACAGCCACGCGTCGGTCATGGGTGAACCGTAGGCCGCACCCATCCTGACCACACCCATCCCGACCACCACGGACGGCCACGACGTGAGCGCTCACGGCTCGATGTTCTGGTTCCTCCGGAACACGTTCGTCGGGTCGTACCGCCTCTTGATCTCCCGCAGCCGCTCGTAGTTCGCGCCGTAGCTGTCAGGTCTGCGAGCCGCGTCGTCATCCGACAGGAAGTTGACATAGCCGCCCGGCTCGGAATGCGGGGCGATGCCGTCGTAGTAGCTGCGGACCCAGGCGGTGTTGGCTTCGCTGTCCGCCGGGTCCGGCCACATGCCGGCGATGACGCAGGCGAAGGACGCGTCGCGGTGTCCCCAGGCCGTGGCATCCGCCGGGACGCGCTGGCTCGCCCCGTTGATCGGGTAGAGGTGCATCGTCGACTCGACGCAGGGCACTTGCGGACCCCAGGTGAGATGCTCCCGGATCGCGTCGTCGGTCAGCTCGGAGACGAACGCTGCCTTCCAGTAGTGCTGAAGACCCGGCGGGAGCAGCGCGTCGAAGGCACTGTTGAGCGCCGGGTACGGCATGGTCCCCAGCCCCTGGGCGACGACGGGCGCTGCGTCGAGCAGGGGCGCGACCGCGGACGGACCGTCCTGCGGGTCTCCGGACCAGCAGGTGACGATCAGGCACATGGTCTCGCCGTGGCGCTCGGCCGGGATGAACTCCAGCGGCGGCGCGATCTGGAAGGCGAAGAACGCCCCGAGCTCCTCGGGCGCGGTCTCGATGAACTCCCGGTAGAACGCCATCACCTCGCCGGCACGGTCGATCGGGTAGAAGATCGGCCCGCCGTACACGTCCTTCACCTCGTGCAGACGGAACTCGAACGAGGTGACGACGCCGAAGTTGCCGCTGCCGCCACGCAGCGCCCAGAACAGGTCGCTGTTCTCCGACTCACTGGCTCGTACGACGTCCCCGCCGGCTGTGACCACCTCGGCGCCGACGAGGTTGTCGCACGCCAGCCCGAACCCTCGTGACAGGTGCCCGATACCGCCACCGAGCGTCAGACCTCCGACGCCGGTGGTCGAGATGATGCCGGCCGGGGTGGCCAGTCCGTGTTCATGCGTCGCGGCGTCCAGGTCGTGCAGCGTGGCGCCACCCCCGACGCGCGCCGTCCTGGCGACCGGATCGACGTCGACACCCGCCATGCCGGAGAGGTCGCAGACGATGCCGCCATCGGTCGTCCCGAAGCCGGGCACGCTGTGGGCGCCGCCCCGAACGGCGAGCTCGAGCCCCAGCTCGCGGGCGGCGTTGACTGTGGCGACGACGTCCCCGACGGTCCGGGCCTGCACGACCGCAGCGGGTCGCACGTCGACCATGCCGTTGTAGACCCGTCGGGCGTCGTCGTACCCGGGATCGGTCGGGGTCACGACCGGACAGCTGACAGTGCTCCTCAGCGTGGCCAGCGGTTCGGCGGTGGTCAGGGGTTCGGTGCTCATGGCTGCTCCTCGTGGTGGGTTCCACCACGGTCGTCCGCACGAGATCCCGCGACTAGTCCACGTTCGGCACCTACCCAGTCCAGATTCCGTACTAGGCCGGGCTGCGGCCCGGTGGGACGATCAGGCATGCCCGAGTACGGCCGCTACTGCCCGGTGTCGATCGCGACCGAGGTCGTCGCCGACCGATGGACCCCGCTGATCCTCCGCGAGATGCTCCTCGGCAACGTGCGCTTCAACGACATCGCCCGCGGGATGCCCGGGATCTCGCGGTCGCTGCTCGTGTCCCGCCTGCGGCACCTGGAGCGCAAGGGCGTCGTGGAGACGTGGCCCTCCGCCAGCGGGAGGGGATCGGAGTACCACCTGACTCCCGCGGGCAAGGACCTCGAGCCCATCATCGAGTCCCTCGGCAAGTGGGCCGTGACGTGGTTCCTCGACGAGATCCACGTCCACGAGATCGACCCGGTCACGCTCACCTGGTGGATGCACCGGCGCACCCGACCCGACCGGTTCCCGCCCCACCGCACGGTGATCGAATTCCGGCACACGGCCCCGAAGGCGCAGACGATCTGGCTGATGCTGGAGCACGGCACCGCCTCGGTGTGCACGACGCACCCCGGCTTCGACGTCGACCTCGTCGTGTCGGCCACCACGGCGGCGCTGTCGGAGGTCTTCAACGGCCACACCCACTGGATGCACGCGGTCGAGTCCGGGGCGATCGAGATCGCCGGGCCGCCCCGTCTCGTCAAGGCGTTCCCCACCTGGTTCCTGTGGAGCCCCTTCGCTGACGCGGTCAGGGATCAGCTGGCACGCAGGGAGGGTGGTTGACATGACCTATCTGAGCCCCGGCGTCTACGTCGAGGAAGTCGAGAGCGGGGCCCGACCGATCGAAGGGGTTGGTACGGCAGTTGCAGCGTTTGTGGGTCTGGCCGAGAAGGGTCCGTTCAACAACCCGATCCTGCGCGTCGCAGCGGGCGCCGTTCTCGTGCTCGTCGTCGTGCTGGCCGTGCGGAGGCGCATGAGCGTCTGACGGTCTGCGTGCCCGCTCTGGCCGTCGTGTCGCGTGGTCTGGCACGCGGCGCCCCAAGGTCACCTCGAAGGTCTCGCTCGAGCCAGTCGCGGCGGAACGAGGGTCGAAGCCTTCGCGGTCTCGTCGATCAGCTCCTCAGCGCCCTGCGTCCTTCGCGACGGCGGCCTGCTCGATGGCCGTCAGCATCTGGCTGAAGGTTCGGGTGAGCATCCTGTCGATCAAGGGGCCGGTGAAGCGCCCGAGTGGACCGCCCCTGGGGACGTATCGGTACTCGAACGTGGCCACGGTGCCGCCGTCTTCGGGTGCGAGCGTGAGGGTGGCTGCCGCCCTGTTGAACGGCAGGGTGGGGCTCGGATGGTTTTCCGTGGCGAGCCTGCGACCGTCCTCCCAAGCGGTGACGGTCTCCTCCATGCTGCCGATCGGCTTGAGCTCGACGAGGCGGCGAGCGCCCACGCCGCTCCTCTGGTGGCCGACTGCCCTGGTTCCGCGGAGGCCCGGCCAATGTGTCGCGAGATTCGGGAAGTCCGCGATCAGCGCCCACACCGAGCTCGGGGACGCCACCATGTGGCGTTGGACAGCGAGATGGCGTTCGCCCATGTGGACCACATCCAGGTGTCCGGCTGGCTGGCACATCAACCAGCCGTCCTTGCCATGGTCGGCCCTGGCAGGGACGGGTGCAACGAGAAAGTGACCGGAACGTGGCGAGAGGGTGCCGGACACTGATCCGGCACCCTCCCGATGTTGTCAGTCGGTCAGAGGTTGAGCACCCCCAGGATCTGGGTGAGCAGTCCCTGGAGCTGGGTCAGCAGCCCTCCGAGGACGCCCCCGAGTCCGCCGGCTCCGTCGAGCAGCCCTGCGACAGCGCACAGCAGGTTGCCGAGCAGGTTGCCGGCGCCGGACTGGGCGACGATGTCGAGCACGATCTGGTCAAGATGCACTTGCAGTCCGAGCAGGTCCAGGTCCAGCGGACCGAGCACCAGGTTCAGGATGTCGCAAGCAGCGGCCGCGGCTCCGGGAGATCCGGGTCCCCCGACACCCTTTCCGGCCACCGTGGCGTCCTCCACGGCCGTGGTGATCTCTTCGTCGAACGCCATCGGCTTGCCGTGGCCGATGATCTTGCCTTCCAGGTCTCCGGTGACCATCAGGGTCTCGCCCACCACGTCGAACGAAGTGGGCGTGAATGATCCCTTGAGCTTGCGGCCATCCTCTGTGGTGCCGGTGACCGGTGCCTTCATCATCCCGGACTTGCTCTTGGCCACCACGCCTGACATCTCGTTACCGCCACCGGCCGCGGACGATGTTCCTGCTGACATGGTGAGCATCGCGACCGCCAGGGCGGTCAGTACGGCGATCGCGGCCGTGATCGGCCAGCGCCCCACACGCGTGAATCGTGACATTTCTGTTCTCCCTTGTCCCGAGGAGGGTCCCCGAGTGATCTGGCGCCGTACCCCGGGTGACCCGGGCCACACGCGAGTTTGGGGTCGGTGTGAAGGGAGGGAACGCATGGGGCCAGATAGGCGAGGAAACCCTCGTGAACCATGTCGATGGCTGGCGGGCGCCCACTCAACCCCGGCGAGCGAAGATCACCGCCCCCGGCACCTCGTCATCGGGCCTGAGCACGAGCTCGGCCTCGAGCGTGAACCCCGCGTCGCGCAGCCAGGCGCTGACCGTGCCCGGCGGGCGCCGGTGGCTGTCGACGTTGATCGGGCGGCCCGTGTAGCCCGTGGAGGAGTGGCGGGTCTCGTCGCCGACGTGGAAGCCGACCGACAGCAGACCCCGTGGTCGTAACACCCGGGAGAACTCCTCGAACACACCGGGGACGGCGTCGTCGGGCACGTGGATGACCGACCAGAACGCGACGATCCCCGCGACCGAGTCGGTGGCCAGGTCGAGGTCGGTCATCGTCCCGACCTCGAATCTCAGATCAGGATGGTCGCGCCGCGCGATGGCGATCATCTCGGGGGAGAGGTCGATGCCGAACGCGTCGACCCCGGCGTCGTACAGGTAGCGGGTGACGTACCCCGGCCCGCATCCCACGTCCGCCACCGGTCCGCCTCCGGACTCCCGCACCTGCTCGGCGAAGAGGGTCAGGCTCGCGCGCAGGTAGGGCATCTCGTCGAGCAGGCCACTCACCTTCTCGGCGTACCCGACGGCGTCGGTGTCGTACGACGAGCGGGTGTCGGACAACCAGGCGTCCGTCATGGGGTTCAACGTAGCCCGAGCCGGGACGCGCCACCTCGCCCCTCAGTCGGCTCGGTCCCCGGCCGGGGTGACGACCCACCAGGTCCCGCCGTGGGTGGTGATGTCGTGGCACAGCACCTCGCCGGGTCCCTCGTGGGCGTAGTAGTAGAGGGGATGGCCGTTGTAGGTCACCTGCGTCGAGCCGTCGCGTCGTGTGGTCGTGCCCAGCTTCGACTGGTCGACGTCGCGAGCGGCGCGCGGTTCACCGGTCGTGAGGACCGGGGGCCACGCGTCGGCGCAGTCGCCGTAGCACTCGGGCGTGCGGGTCGGTTCCTTCTCCCAGATGTAGACCACCTGTCGCTTCGGTCCCCAGAGGATCTCGCCGAAGTCGCTCGGAGCGGTGGTCATCCTGGTGCCACGCGGTGCGGGGGACTCCGACGTCGGCGCTGCGCCGGCGCGGGTGGGTGACGCGGTCGGGGAGCCGGACGTCGGGGTGGCCGCGGGCTCGTCGTCGGCTCCGCAGCCCAGACTCGCGAGGACGAGCAGGGTGATGCCAGCCGCGGGGGGTGCGCGGAAGCGCCGCATGCCGATGATCTTAGGCCCACGCAGAGTCCGCGAGGGCGGCTCTGCAACCGTCAGGCCGGTGCCCCCTGCGGCTCCTCAGGATGGAGCAGCGCCGTCATGCGCCCGCCGGGGTCGAGGCGCTGCAGCATGGCGTCAGCGATGTCGCGCAGCTGTGACACCTGGTCGCGCGTGAGCGGGTCCAGGACGTGGTGGCGGACGGTCGAGACGTGGCCCGGCGCTGCGGCGACCACGGTGTCCCAGCCCGCGCTGGTGAGCCGGGCGTTGGTGGCGCGCGCGTCCTCGGGGCAGGGGAAGCGCTCGACCAGGTCGCGGCCCTCCAGGCGCTGCACGACGTGGGAGAGGCGCGAGAGCGTTGCGTTGGTGCGCTGGGCCAGCCAGGTCATCCGCAGCGTGCGGTCGGGGGCCTCGGAGAGCATCGCCAGTACGAAGTACTCGAAGTGCGTCAGTCCGGAGTCCGTCCGCAGCTGGGAGTCCAGCACTCCGGGGAGCAGCTCGACCACTGCCATCAGGCGCAGCCACGCTGCGCGCTCCTCGTCGTCGAGCCACTCGGTGTCCATGGGCTCATCGTAGCGCTTACTTGACGAAACAACTAAATCCTGTAAGGTGTTACTTGAAGCGTCAATCAAACGAACTCAAGGAGCACCTCATGGCACACCTCTCGATCATCGGAACCGGCAACATGAGCCAGGCCATCGCAGCCGTCGCGGCCAAGGGCGGGCACTCCGTCCAGCAGCTCGGTGAGGGCGACTCCGCCCCGGTCGCCGGCGACGTGGTCATCCTCGCCGTGCCCTACCCGGCGGTCGCCGACGTCATCGCGAAGCGCGGTGAGCAGCTGGCCGGCAAGGTCGTCGTGGACATCACCAACCCGCTGAACTTCGAGACGTTCGACTCCCTCGTCGTCCCTGCCGACAGCTCCGCGGCCGCCGAGATCGCCGCCGCTCTGCCGCAGTCGAACGTGCTGAAGGCGTTCAACACCACCTTCGCGGGCACCCTCGCCGCCGGCACCGTCGGCCCGCTGACCACCACGGTCCTCATCGCCGGTGACGACGCCGACGCCAAGGCCACCCTGGCCGGCATCTTCACCTCCGGTGGGCTGAAGGTCGTGGACGCCGGCGGCCTGAAGCGAGCCCGCGAGCTGGAGGCGGTCGGCTTCCTGCAGCTCAGCCTGGCCGCCAACGAGAAGGTGTCCTGGACCGGCGGTTTCGGCCTCGTCGCCTGACCTGCCGATCCCGTCACGAACCGCATCGCAAGGAGAATCGCACCATGACCGTCCACGCCGTACGTCTCAACCACGCCGTGCTGTTCGTCGCCGACCTCGAGCGCAGCGTGGACTTCTACCAGCGCGCGTTCGGCATGACGGTGATGGCGCGCGAGCCACGCGCGAAAGCCGCTTTCCTGCGGCTGCCGCGCTCGGGGAACCACCACGACCTCGGCCTCTTCGGAGTGGGCGCCCAGCCACCGCGACCCCGCGGTGCGCTGGGGCTCTACCACCTCGCGTGGCAGGTCGACACCATCGAGGAGCTCGAGGAGGCGAGGGCGACCCTGGTCGAGCTCGACGCCCGAACCGGTGAGTCGAGCCACGGCGCCACCAAGAGCGTCTACGGCGTGGACCCGGACGGCAACGAGTTCGAGGTGATGTGGATGCTGCCGAAGGCCCACTGGGGCGAGTACGAGAACGCAGCACCCGTTGACCGGCTCGACCTCGCGGCTGAGGTCGCACGGTGGGGTGGCGTGAGCACCGCCGCCGAGCTCGTCCCGGCCGAGAAGGGCTGACGCTGCCGGTCAGTCCAGGAAGGACAACAGGTCGGGCTCGGGCGCCTCGACGGACCGGCCGCGGGGCGCCTCGGTCCGATCGGACTTCGGTACGCCGGGGAAGCCCGGGCCGGTCGGGCACGGCAGGCCGTCGCGGAACGTGCATGCAGCGGCGTTGGCCAGCCGGTCGGCGGCCTCGTTGAGGTCGTGGCCGCTGTGCCCCTTCACCCACTGGAAGCGGACCTGCCGGTCGGTCATCGCCACGTCGATCTCGCGCATCAGGTCGACGTTGAGCACGGCCTTGCCGTCGCGCTTGCGCCAGCCGTCGCGCTTCCAGCCGCGCATCCACTTGGTGATCGAGTTGATCACGTAGAGGCTGTCGCAGTAGACGAGCAGGTCGTCGTCGAGATGCGCGCTCTGCCGCAGCAGGTCGAGGACGCCCATCAGCTCGCCCATGTTGTTGGTGCCGTGCGCCCAGCCGCCCGAGGCCCAGCAGTCGTCGTCGACGTACCACGCCCATCCCGAGGGTCCTGGGTTGCGCAGGGCGGAGCCGTCGGCGGCGGCGATGATCGTCACCGCCCCATCCTCTCAGCAAGGTCGGCCGCCACGGCCTCGCCACTGCGAACCGCGCCCTCCATGTAGCCGTTCCACTCCGGTGCGCACTCCGCGCCTGCCCAGTGGATCCGGCCGACGGGCGCGCGCCAGGCCTCGCCGTACGACGTCCAGACGCCGGGCGTGAAGTGCGCGCCGTAGCAACCGCGGGTGAACTCCTCGGCCATCCAGTCGCGCTCGACGTAGTGCTCCGGATGGGCCGCCCGCGCGCCGAAGTAGCGGACGAGGCAGCCCAGCACCAGACGGCGGCGCTCGGCCTCGGGGAGGCGCGCGGCGTCACGGGCGTCCTTGCCCTCGATGAAGCCCAGCAGCACACCCGGCGAGCCGGAGGGAGGGGAGTTGTCGAACGTGATCTTCACCGGACCGACGTCGCACACCACCTGCCCGTTGAGCCCGTCGGCGCGCCAGAAGGGCTCGTCGTACACCGCGTGGCACTTGACCACCGAGCCCGCCGGCATCCGCTGGGTGAGCTGGTCGCGCCACGACGGCAAGGGCGGGTCGTACTCGAGTCGGCCGGCCAGTGTCGGTGGGAGCGTGACGACCACGTGGTCGCCGTCGTACGACGCCCCGGAGCGCGTCTCGACACGTACACCGGTGTCGGTCTGCACGATCCGGCGGACCGGATCGCCCAGGTGGACCCGGTCTCCGAGGTCCGCGGCCATCGCCTCCGAGACCAGCCACGAGCCGCCGACCACGCGATCGCGCTGGGCGCCGGCGTCGGTGGAGACCAGGGTCTCGAGATCGGCGTTGGACCGCGTGTAGAACAGCGCGTGCAACAACGACAGGTCGCTGGTCTCGGCTGCCCAGACGGCCTCGCAGACCACGCGGAAGTAGGCCCGGCCGTTCCGGGTGCGCAGGTTGCGACGGATCCAGCTCTCCCAGGTCTGGCCGTCGAGCTGCTCGGCCCTCGGTGTGCGCCAGGGGCGCTGCACGTCCACCCGCCTGGCAAGCCGTTCGAAGCGAGTGAGGCCCTGGGCGAGGTCCGCCAGCGCGAACGGCGACAGCTTCGGCTTGGCTCCCTTGTGTGACGCCATGCGCGAGGGCTTGCCGGCCAGGTGGAGGAGCAGCTCGCCCTCGTCGTTGTAGGTGCGGAACGTCTCCAGGCCGAGCTCGGCGACGAGGTCGTACATCCGGGTGTGGCCCTCACCGAGCCACTGCCCGCCGAGCTCCAGGGGTGTGCCGTCGTCCAGGACCAGCCTCTCGGTGCGGCCGCCCACGCGGTCCCGCGCCTCGAGGACCGTGACCTCGGCGCCCGCGGCCGTCAGCCTGCGCGCCGCCGCCAGCCCGGACAGTCCGGCACCCACGACCACGACATCCATGCGGGCAGCCTCTCAGGGATAGGCGGAGGTGTGGAGAGCGCGCGACCAGCCCGCAGGAGCTCAACGGTCGCTGACTTCCCGGCCCGCCTCGACGCTCCC
>DASSLA010000206.1:0-11041 GCA_035689885.1 Marmoricola sp.
GATCGGAGAATCCTCCGTGCGCCAGATCCGGTTGAGGTGCGGGCGCAGTTGGCTGGAGCCGACCGTCCAACACAGCTCTCCCGAGGAGATCCCATGAGCGTCTTCGCCCAGCCCGCCGCCGACGTGGAGGTCCCACGCGAGCCCGGCCGTCCCCGTGCCCTCCGCGTGCGGCGGGGATTCCTGATCGCCTCGCCCGTCCTGGCGGGGCTGTTCTGTGTCATCGGTGCCTGGTCCGACCCCGCCGTCGGAATCACCGGTGCGCGTCTCTACGAGCTCTACGCGGCGCACCCGGAGCCGCTGCAGCTGAAGTCGCTCGGCTTCCACTGGGGGTACGCGTTCTGGATGCTGCCGGCACTGCTCGCGGCGGCCTACGTCCGCGGCCGGGGGGCCTGGATCGCGAACGTGGCTGCCTTCATCGGCTTCGCCGGGATGACCACGCTGCCGGGGCTGCTGATCATCGACTACTACGACTCCGCGATCGGCCAGGAGTACGGCGTCCGGGGATCGTTGGCCGTCGAGGACCGCATGGAGCAGATGTGGGGCCTGCCGGCCTTCGCCCTGCCCGGCCTGCTCGGGCTGATGATCAGCCTGCCGTTGATCGCGATCGCGCTGTGGCGCGGCGGCGTGATCCGGTGGTGGGGCGTCGCCGCCGTCGCGGGCGGGCAGGCGGTGTTCCTCCTCGGCGACATCGCTTGGTGGCACTGCGCGATCATGACCGGCTTCTTCGCGGTGTTCGCCTACGCGCTGGCCCTGGGGACTCGGGGGCGGACGGAGCTCTGACGTCCCGTGTGCCCGGGACTTCATACGTCCTCGTCGCAGTAGCAGCCGTTGCGCATGACGTCGCGCGGGAGGTCATGCGCATCGGTCGCAATGGCGACGAGCTCGAATGACGTCCGGGCAGGAGGAGGGAGCGGCCTACTCCGCCCAGTCCCTCGCCCGTTCGACGCCCTTGCGCCACAGGGCGTACGCCGCGTCGGTGCGCTTGCGCGTCTCCTCCGACGTGTCCGGGGTGAACTCGCGGTCCAGCCGCCAGGTCTCGCGCAGGTCGTCGGTCGAGCCCCACATGCCGGTGCCGAGCCCGGCCATGAACGCAGCGCCGAGGGCGGTCGTCTCGACGAACTCCGGCCGCTGCACCGGTACGCCGAGCAGGTCGGCCTGGAGCTGGCAGAGCAGGTCGTTGGCCGAGGCGCCGCCGTCGACCATCATCGAGGTCAGCCCGGTCGGCATGGTGTCGGTGACGTCGCGCACCTCGAAGGTGATCGCCTCCAGGGTGGCGCGGACGAGGTGGGCGCGCGTCGTGCCGCGGGTGATGCCGAGGATCGTGCCGCGGGCGTGCGGGTCCCAGTGCGGGGCACCGAGCCCGGTCAGCGCCGGCACGAAGACCACTCCGTCGGTGCCGTCGACGGTGGCGGCGATCGCCTCGGTCTCCGCCGCGGACCCGACGATCTGGAGGCCGTCGCGCAGCCACTGCACCGCGGCACCCGTCACGAAGATCGCGCCCTCCAGCGCGTAGGTCGTCTCACCGGCCGGCGATCGCCAGGCCCCGGTGGAGAGCAGTCCGGCGTCGGAGCGGACGACCTCGGTCCCGGTGTTGGTCAGGATGAACGAGCCGGTCCCGTAGGTGCACTTGGAGTCTCCGACGTCGAAGCAGGTCTGCCCGAAGAGAGCGGACTGCTGGTCGCCGGCGATGCCACCGATCGGCAGCTCGAGGTCGAGGAAGCTCTTCGGGTCGGTGGTCGCGAGCTCACCCCAGTTGGGCACGATCTCGGGCAGCGCGTCGCGTGGCACCCCGAAGAGCCCGCACAGCTCGTCGGACCAGTCGCCGGCCTCGAGGTCGAAGAGCAGCGTGCGGCACGCGTTGGAGACGTCGGTGACATGCCAGGTGCCGCGGGTCATCCGCGCGATCAGGTAGGAGTCGACGGTCCCGATCGCGTAGCGGCCCTGAGCGACCAGCGCCCACGTGTTGGGCTCGTTCTCGGCCAGCCAGACCAGCTTGGTGCCGGAGAAGTAGGGGTCGAGGCGCAGTCCGGTGAGCTCGGATACGCGGTCCTCGTGGCCCTCCTGCTTCATCCGGTTGCAGATGTCGGCAGTACGCCGGTCCTGCCACACGATCGCGCGGCGCGGCGACCCGAGGGTCTCGCGGTCCCACAGCAGCACGGTCTCGCGCTGGTTGGTGATCCCGATGCCCTTCAGGTCGGCCCGGCCACCGCCCCACGCCTTCAGGCAGTCGCGGGTCGCCTCGAGGGTCGCCTGCCAGATCTCCTCGGGCGCGTGCTCCACCCAGCCCGGCTTGGGGAAGTGCTGCCGGAACTCCTGGTAGCCCTTCGCGGCGATGCGCCCGTCCTGCGTGACCACGAGCGCCGTCACGCCCGTCGTACCTGCGTCGATGGCGAGGATGCTCATGGGCCGCACCCTAGCGACGCATGATCCCCCGGAGGCCAGTCATGGGCACCGACCCGACCGCAGCGTGGATCACCTACGACCGGCCGGCCGACGGCACGGCCCCCTTCGACCTGTCCGACGACCGGACCCTCTGGGTGTTGCGCGACGGCGCCGGGCAGTGGGGTCGGGCGTGGCCGGCGGGCGACCGGAGGGACTTCGCCAGCTGGCACACCGACTTCGAGCAGCGGGTGCGGATGGGCTACAAGGTGATCTACCTCGTGGAACGCCTCGGGCTCGTCGCGGGCGGAAAGGTGGCCGAGTGGCAGCCCTCGGAAGCACCGAGACCGAACGGCATGGGCGGCCTGCTCGGCACCTGGCGGGTGGCACCCGGTCCGGGACCGGTCCGAGCGGGACCGGCTCCTCGTCCGCTTCCTCGACCCCTAAGAGGCACACCGGGGCCGCGGTCGAGCGCGGCGCGGTCGACGGGGACGTCTGGATGGTCGGTCGCGACGTCGAGCTGAGCAGAACTGGCACCAGGCCGGTCCGCGCCGCGACGACCGGGGTGGACGGGCGCCGCCGGGGCACGATTGGATGTTGAACGATCCAAGGCCACGAGCACGAGGAGAAGACATGCGCGTCGGTGTACTCACCGGAGGTGGCGACTGCCCAGGCCTCAACGCGGTGATCCGCGCGGTGGTCCGCAAGGGCGTCAAGGACTACGGCTTCGAGTTCGTCGGGTTCCGCGACGGCTGGAAGGGCCCGCTCGAGGGCCTGACCACCGAGCTCGGCGTCGACCAGGTGCGGGGAATCCTCCCCCGCGGCGGCACGATCCTGGGCTCCTCGCGCACCAACCCGTTCAAGATCGACGGCGGGGTGGAGCAGATCAAGTCCAACCTCGCCGACCTCGGGGTGGACGCGCTGGTCGCCATCGGCGGCGAGGACACCCTGGGCGTGGCCACCAAGCTGCACGAGCTCGGCGTCAACGTCGTCGGCGTGCCCAAGACCATCGACAACGACCTGAACGCCACCGACTTCACCTTCGGCTTCGACACGGCCGTGAACATCGCGATGGAGGCCATCGACCGGCTGCACACCACGGCCGAGTCGCACCACCGCGTGCTGGTGATCGAGGTGATGGGTCGCCACGCGGGCTGGATCGCCCTGCACTCCGGCATCGCGGGCGGCGCCAACGTGGTGCTCATCCCCGAGCAGCCCTTCGACATCGAGAAGGTGTGCGCCCACGTGGAGCACCGCTTCCGCACGCAGTACGCCCCGATCGTGGTCGTCTCCGAGGGCGCGGTGCCCAAGGAGGGCGGCGACATGACGCTGCAGTCGGGCGAGAAGGATGCGTTCGGCCACGTCCGCCTCGGTGGCATCGGTGACCGCGTGGCCGCCGAGATCGAGCAGCGCACCGGCAAGGAGTCGCGAGCGGTCGTGCTCGGCCACGTGCAGCGCGGCGGCACCCCGACGGCCTTCGACCGCTGGCTGGCGACCCGCTTCGGCCTGCAGGCCATCGACGCGGTGAAGGACGGCGACTTCGGCATGATGATGGCGCTTCGGGGAACGAGGATCGAGCGCGTTCCCCTCGCCGAGGGCACCGGTGAGCTCAAGCTGGTCTCTCCCGAGGAGTACGCCGAGGCAGAGGTCTTCTTCGGCTGATCCGGACCCTTCCGTGCAGCCCTCGACCTGCGCGACGATGAGCAGCAGTACTCGGACTGGAGGCAGGCATGGCTGAGGTTGTGACCGAGAGCAAGGACCACGGCTCCGTGCCCGAGCTCAAGCGGGTGATGGGTCCCGGGCTGCTGCTGCTGTTCATCGTCGGAGACATCCTCGGCGCAGGCATCTACGCCGTCACCGGCGCGGTGGCCGGCGAGGTCGGTGGGGTGGTGTGGCTGCCCTTCCTGGTCGCCTTCGCGGTGGCCTCCCTGACCGCGCTGTCCTACCTCGAGCTGGTCACGCACCACCCCCAGGCCGCAGGTGCGGCGCTCTACGCGCACAAGGCGTTCGGCATCCATTTCGTGACCTTCCTGGTCGCCTTCGCCGTGATCTGCTCCGGCATCACGAGTGCCTCGACGTCGTCCAACCTGCTCGCCACCAACCTGCTCGCAGGCCTCGACGGCGTCGGCATCGGTGTACCGACCGGCACCAACGCTGTGCTGTTCGTGGCGCTCGGCTTCATGGTGCTGCTCGCCTTGATCAACCTGCGTGGCGTCGGCGAGAGCGTGAAGTTCAACGTGGTGCTGACCCTCGTCGAGATCTCGGCGCTGCTGATCGTGATCGGCGTGGGCTTCTACGTGATGGCCCAGGGCAATGTGGACATGGGGCGCATCGTCGTCTTCGAGTCCGGCAGTGACCGCGGCATGTTCCTGGCGGTGACGGTGGCGACCGCGATCGCCTTCTTCGCCATGGTGGGCTTCGAGGACTCGGTCAACATGGTCGAGGAGACTCGGGACCCCGAGCGGCTGTTCCCCAAGGTCATGCTCAGCGGCCTCGGCATCGCCGTCATCGGCTACATGCTGGTCGCGATCTCGGTGATCGCGGTCATCCCGCCGGGGCGGATCGAGTCCGTGGTGGCCGACGAGGGCAGAGTGCTGCTCGAGGTGGTGCGCACCGGAGCGCCGGACTTCCCGATCGACAAGGTCTTCCCGTTCCTCACCGTCTTCGCGGTCGCCAACACCGCGTTGATCAACATGATGATGGCCAGCCGGCTCCTCTACGGCATGGCCCACCAGGGCGTGCTGCCCGCGGGACTGGGCAAGGTGAGCCCGTCGCGGCGTACGCCTTGGTCCGGCATCCTGTTCTCCACCGCCCTGGCGCTCGGACTGATCTTCGTGGTCACGCTGATGGCCGAGACCGAGGTGATCGGCTCGCTCGCCGGCACGACCGGCCTGCTGCTGCTCTGCGTCTTCACCGTCGTCAACATCGCCTGCATCCTGCTGCGGCGGGAGCCGGGGTACGGCAGGCACTTCACCGCGCCCAAGGTGGCCCCCTACCTCGGCGCGGTCACCTCGGCGTTCCTGGTGGGCCCGTGGGCGCGTGACCGCGACGACTGGATCCAGTACACGATCGCCGGTGGCCTGGTCGTGGTCGGCGTCGTGCTGTGGGTGATCACCTACGCCATCAACAAGGCGACGGGCACCGCGGACAGCGACTTCGAGGACGTCGGAAAGCTCGGTGGGTGAGGGTCGTACCCTTGTCTGGTGTCCGAGTCGTCCGTGCCGTCCCTCGCGTCCCTGCATGCGATGGGCCCTGCCCAGCAGCCCAACTACCCCGACCCCGCCGCCGTCGAGTCCGCCGTCGCGCGACTCCGTGGCATGCCGCCCCTCGTCTTCGCGGGGGAGTGCGACGCGCTGAAGTCCAAGCTGGCCGCGGTCACCCGGGGCGAGGCCTTCCTCCTGCAGGGCGGTGACTGCGCCGAGACGTTCGCCGGGGTGACCGCGGACAACACCCGCAACAAGCTGCGCGTGCTGCTGCAGATGGCGGTCGTGCTCACCTACGCGGCGTCGGTTCCGGTGGTCAAGCTGGGCCGGTTGGCGGGGCAGTACGCCAAGCCGCGGTCCTCGGACCTCGAGACGCGCGGCGACGTGACCCTGCCGGCCTACCGCGGCGACGCAGTCAACGGCTTCGAGTTCACCGAGGAGGCGCGGATCCCCGACCCGGCACGGCTGGTGGAGGTCTACCACGCGTCCGCGGCCACGCTGAACCTCGTCCGCGCCTTCGTCACCGGCGGGTACGCCGACCTTCGCCAGGTGCACACCTGGAACACCGACTTCGTGCTCGGCTCCGAGGTGGGCCGCCGCTACGAGAGCATGGCGCGCGAGATCGACCGGGCGCTGACCTTCATGAAGGCGATCGGGGCCGACCCCGACGAGTTCCACCGGGTCGACTTCCACTCCAGCCACGAGGCTCTCGTGCTGGAGTACGAGCACGCGATGACCCGCATCGACAGCCGCACCGGCTCGCCCTACGACGTCTCGAGCCACTTCGTCTGGATCGGTGAGCGCACCCGTCAGCTCGACGGCGCCCACGTGGAGCTGCTCAGCCACATCGAGAACCCCATCGGAGTCAAGCTCGGGCCCACCACGTCGGCCGACGACGCGATCGCGCTGGCGCACCGGCTCAACCCCGACAACGAGCCCGGCAGGCTGACCTTCATCACCCGGATGGGTGCGGGCAAGATCCGCGACGTGCTCCCGGCGCTGGTGGAGAAGGTGCACGCCGCCGGAGTGCAGGTCGCATGGGTGTGCGACCCGATGCACGGCAACACCTTCGAGGCGTCCTCGGGCTACAAGACGCGCCGCTTCGACGACGTGATCGAGGAGGTCCAGGGCTTCTTCGACGTCCACCGCTCGCTCGGCACGTGGCCCGGCGGCCTGCACGTCGAGCTCACCGGCGACGACGTCACCGAGTGCGTCGGCGGCGGCGAGGAGCTGCTCGAGTCGGACCTCTCCGACCGCTACGAGTCGGTCTGCGACCCGCGGCTCAACCGGGTGCAGTCGCTGGAGCTGGCCTTCCTGGTCGCGGAGATGCTGCGCAAGGCCTGAGCCACGCGGTGACCGGCGGCCTGCGTCAGCGTGCCTGCGAGACCGTCCGCTCGGCGGTGAACTCCAGCAGCCCGGACAGGCCGCCCTCGCGGCCGAGCCCCGACCAGCCGAACCCACCGAAGGGCACCTCGGGGGTGTTGGGCGCACCGTTGTTGATCCCGACGATGCCGATGCGCAGCCGCTCAGCCAGGGCGTGCGCCTGCTCGGTGTCGGCCGAGCAGACGTAGCCGCCGAGGCCGTAGCGCCAGCCGTTGACCTCCTCCACGACGGCGTCCTCGTCGTCATAGGGGCGTACGGCGAGGACCGGACCGAAGATCTCCTCGTGCCACAGCCCGGTGTCGCCGGTCAGCTCGACCAGCGTCGCGGGGTGGTGGAAGCCGGGGAGGTGCTCAATCGTGCATCGGTACACCGGGCAGTCGTCGGCGGCGGCGAGGTCGACCAGCTTCTCCAGCCGGGCGACGTGCTCGGCGCGGAGCAGGGGACCCAGGTCGGTGGCCGGGTCGGCCGGGTCGCCGTTGACCAGCTGCGGCACGCGCTCGCGGAGGGCGCTGACGACCTCGTCGTACCGGGAGCGGTGCACGAAGACGTTGTTCGCGGCGATGCAGGAGGCGCCGTTGTTGCGGAACTTGGCGACGAGCAGCGCCTCGAGCGCTACCTGTGGGTCGGCCCGGTCGGTGACGATGAACGGCGCCTTGCCGCCGAGCTCGAGCACGGTCCGGGTCAGGCTGCGGGCGGCCAGCTCGGCGACGGACACCCCGACCCGGGTGCTGCCGGTGAAGCTCACCGCCGCCGTGTCGGGGTGGTCGACCAGGGCCGGGGTGAGCGCGGCGCCGTCGCCCACGAGGACGCCGAGCGCACCCGTCGGCAGGTGCTCCTCGGCGAGCTCGGTGAGGACGAGGCTGCTGAGCGGGGTCAGCTCCGAGGCCTTCTGCACCACGGTGCAGCCGGCGGCCAGGGCCGGGGCCACCTTGCGCGCCGGGATGGAGAGCGGGAAGTTCCACGGGTTGACGGCTGCCACCACGCCCACCGGCTCGCGGAAGGTGCTGAACCGCCGCTGGTCGGACACGAACCCGCCGGGCTGCAGCTGCGTCGCCGCGTCGGCGAACCAGTCGAAGTAGTGGGCGGAGAACTCCACCTCGCCGCGGGCCTCGACCAGCCGCTTGCCCGATTCGGCGCTGACCAGCGCCGCCAGGTCCTCGGCGTGCTCGCGCAGCGACGCCGCGATGGCGCGCAGCGCAGCGGCCCGCTTCCTCGGGCTGGTGGCGCGCCACCCGGGGAGGGCGCGGGAGGCGGCCTCGACGGCCTCGTCGGCGCAGGCCGCATCGGCCCAGCCGACGGTGGCTAGCGTGTCACCGCTGGCCGGGTGCGGCAGCTCGTGCGGGGTGCCGTCGAGGGCCGCGCCGTCGATCCGGGCCGCTGGTGCGGCGTGGCCGGGGGCGGGCAGGAAGCGGGACATGGTCATCTCCTCCAGGTCAGTCGTGCGTGGTCGGTGCGCAGGTCGTCGACGACGTCCTCCGCGAGGGTGCTGCCGAGGCCGGGCCCGGTCGGGACGACGAGCTCGCCGTCTCGCCAGAGGAGCGGCTCGGTGAGCAGGTCGGTGCGCAGCGGGTTGGGGCGCACGTCGACCTCGAGCACGGCGACGTGCGCCCAGGCGGCGGCCAGGTGCAGGGCGGCCAGCAGCCCGAGGGCGCTGGAGTAGCAGTGCGGAGCGAGCCTTACGCCGGACCCGCGCGTGTGCGCAGCCATCTCGGCGGCGACGGTGAACCCGCCGGACTTGGCGAGGTCCGGCTGCAGGTAGCCGATGGCGCCGGAGTCCGCTCGACGGCGGAGCTCCTCGAGGCCGTAGACGTTCTCGCCAGTGGCCAGCGGGATCGAGGTGTGCCTGGCGAGCTCGGCCAGCTCCTCCACGTTGTCCCCGTTCAGCGGTTCCTCGATCCAGCCGACGCGATGCTCCTCGAGCAGGGGGAGGACTGCGCGGGCGGTGGTCAGGTCCCAAGCCTGGTTCGCGTCGACGAGCACCGTGACGTCCGCGGGAACGCTGGCACGGATGTCGCCGAGGGTGCTCTCGTCGGTCTCGCGACCGAACCCGACCTTGGCCTTGATCGTGCTCAGTCCCTGCGCGAGGGCCACCTCGCACAGCTCCTCGACGTAGGTCGGCCCGACCCCGCTGGCGTACGCCGGCACGTGCGGGCGGGCGGCGTCACCGCCGAGCAGGGTTGGCAGCGGGACCCCGGCGAGTCGGCCGGCGAGGTCCCACAGGGCGACGTCGACGGCGCTCACCGCCTGCCACACCGGGCCCTGCGCACCCGCCTGGCGGCCCATCGGGAGGAGTCGCTCGAGGAGCCGGCGCTGCACTCCGACGGGGTCGCCGGCGTCCTCGCCGAGCAGCAGCGGCGCCACGCCCTCGACGAGGGTGGCCATCCGCTCCGCCGCTGCCCACGGCGGGTAGTTGATCCAGCTCTCGCCGATGCCGGTCTGCCCGCCCGCCACGACCTCCACCACGCAGGTCCGACGTTCGGTCAGGGCCGCGAACGACATCGGCACGGCGTCCTCGATCGGCGCGGAGAGCACCGAGACCCGCACCTCCTCGACCCGCGGCACCTCGCCCACGCTCAGGCCGGTCCCCGGTAGACCTCGCGCACGGCAGCGCTGTCCAGGGCGGCCAGCTGGCGGGCCATCCCGACGTCGTTGACGCGGTGCACGGTCTCGGCCAGCGGCGCCTCGACGCCCGAGTCGGTCGCGAGCTCGAGCGCGAGCCGGTTGTCCTTGGCCAGCAGCTCCAGTGCGAAGACCGGGTCGTAGTCGCCGCTCACCATCCGCGGCGCGATGTCGCGGAACAGCGGGGAGACCGTCGCCGCTCCGGAGTCGGCCACCGTGGCGGCGAAGACCGCCGGGTCGACGCCCTGGGCCTCGCACAACGCGACCGCCTCGGCGGTCACCGCGTTGATGGCGCCGAACATCAGGTTGTTGGCGAGCTTCACCACCGAGCCCGCCCCGACGTCGCCGACGCGGACGACCGCCTTCGCGATGCTCCCGCCGAGCAGCGGGGCGACCCGCTCGACGAAGGCGGGGGAGCCGCCCACGACGAGGGTCCAGGCGCCGCAGCCGGCGGGTCGTCCGAGCACGGGAGCGTCGGCGTACTCCACGTCATGGGAGGCGAGACGTGCCGCGGCCTGCCGGGCCGTGCCGGGGTCGACCGTGGACAGGTCGACCACAGCGGTCCCTGGTCGGGCCGTGGTGGCGAGGTCCTCGACCACCGTGCGCACGTGCCCGGGGAGCGGCACCGAGACGAGCACGAGCTCGGCCTCGCGGACGGCGCCCGTGACGCTCCCGGCCACCTCGACGCCGTCGTCGGCGGCTGCTCGCAGCGCGTCGGGCGAGGGATCGTGGCCGGTGACGCTGTGCCCGGCCGACACGAGGGCGGCCGCAGCGCGACCACCCATCGTGCCCAGTCCGATGACGGCGACCCGGGTCACCGCGACTTCTTCCACTCGTCGTAGGCCTCGAGGAACAGCTCGGTGTCCACGAACTCCGACGGCTCGACGAACTTGTCGATGCCGCCGATGTCGACGAACACCTTCTCCGTCTGGCCGATCCACTCCTCGACGGTGCCGTCCTCGAACTGCTTCGCCCAGTCCTCGTTGCTCTGAACCTTGGCGAAGCTGAACTGGCGCTTGGTGGCGGCCTCCTCCTGGCTGTCGGCGTACGCCGAGTCGTGCACGATCGTCATCGCGCCCTGCTGGTCCTTCACCAGGGCGTCGTTGATCTCGAGCCAGGCGACCAGGAACCGCTTGAGGACGTCCTTGTTCTCCTCGTCGGCGTGGAAGCGGTTGTTCGCCGCCCAGCCGCCGAGGATGGCTGCCTCGGGGTAGTAGCTCTTGGCGGAGTCCACCAGCTTCGCCTGCGGCAGCTCCTTCTTGACCGTCTCGTCGAAGGGCACCCACACCACGGCGGCGTCGGCCTTGCCGGAGGCGAAGGCGGCGGCGACCGACGGCATCTCGGCGTTGGTCACGGTCACCGACTTCGGGTCGACGCCGTTCTTCACCAGCGCGGTGTGCAGGAAGACGTGGGCGGTGGTGCCGACCGTGGTCAGGACCTTCTTGCCCTCCAGGTCG
>DASSLA010000207.1:0-16412 GCA_035689885.1 Marmoricola sp.
CTGGTGAGCCTGGTCGCCGCGGTGCTGCGCTTCCGGCTCCACGAGATCGACGCGACCCTGCGCCGGTCGCTGGTCCAGCTCGTCGTCGCGAGCGTGGTCGGTGCGGTGTTCCTGGCGGCCATCGGTGCGGTCAACCTCGCCTCCGAGGTCTCCTTCGAGTCGATGGTGGCCGGCGGAGTGGTGGCGCTGATCCTGCTCCCGGCGGCCCTGGTGCTCCGGCGGACGCTGTCGGTCATCGTCCTGGGCAACCCCGATCTCCCCTACCAGGTGGTCTCCGACCTGCGCCGGCTCGACCTCCGCACCGCGCCCGCCGAGGCACTGCAGGAGGTGCTGCGGGTGCTCGGACGGCGGCTCAGCCTCTCCTACGCCGCGGTCGAGGTGTACGGCGCGACCGCGGAGGACCGGATCGTGACCTCCATCGGCGAGCCGCGCGGGGTCCCCACGTCGGTGGTCCTCGAAGCGGCCGGGACTCGGCTGGGCGAGCTCCTCCTCGAGGCCGACGAGACCCGCGACCCCCTCGGTCCTCGCGACCGCCGGCTGCTCGAAGACGTCGGCAGCCAGGTCGGCACCCTCGTCCAGGCCGTGGCCATCAACCGGGAGCTGCAGCGCTCGCGCGAGCGGCTGGTCACGGCGCGCGAGGAGGAGCGGCGTCGCGTGCGCCGCGACCTGCACGACGGACTGGGGCCGTCCCTGGCGACGATGGCGATGAAGCTGGAGGTGGCCCAGGACCTGATCGAGGCCGAGCCCGACGAGGCGGCGCAGCTGGTCGGGCAGCTCGCCGAGCAGACCCGCGGGGACATCGGCGAGATCCGGCGACTCGTCGACGGGCTCCGTCCTCCTGCCCTCGACCAGCTCGGCCTGGTGACCGCCCTGCGGCAGCGCGCCGACGAGCACAACCAAGCGCTGCGGCTGGCCCACCGGCCGACGGGTCCCACCTGGACGGTCCGGGCCACCGGTGACCTGGACTCCCTCCCCGCTGCGGTGGAGGTGGCCGCCTACCGCATCGTGGTCGAGGCGGTGACCAACGCGCTGCGCCACAGTGCCGCGGAAACGGTCGAGGTGCGCCTCGAGCGGCGTGGGGATCGGCTCGATCTCCGGATCGTGGACGACGGGACCGGTATCGTCCCCGGCGTGTCCGACGGGTTGGGGCTCGGGTCGATGACCGAGCGCGCCGAGGAGCTCGGCGGCACCTGTCGCGTCGAGTCCGCACTCGACGTCGGCACCGCTGTGATCGTGGACCTCCCGGTGGACCACCCGGACGACGAGGAAGCGTCGTAGCCATGGACCGACTGCGCGTCCTCATCGTCGACGACCACAGCGAGTTCCGCAGTGGTCTCGAGGCCCTGCTGCGCGCCAGCACCACCACCGAGGTCGTGGGCGTCGCCACCAACGGCGACGACGCGGTCAAGGTGGCACTGGACCTGCAGCCGGATGTCGTCTTGATGGACCTGCACATGCCGGGCCTCAACGGCATCGAGGCGACGGAGCGGATCGTGCGCTCCTCGCCGCACATCGGCGTCCTGGTGCTGACCATGATGGAGGACGAGGAGTCGGTCTTCAGCGCGGTCCGCGCCGGCGCGCGCGGATACCTCCTCAAGGGAGCCCGCCGCGCGGAGATCGTCCGGTCCATCGAGGCCGTCGGCGCGGGCGAGGTGATCTTCGGGCCCGGCATCGCCGAGCGGGTGACGAGCTACTTCCGCGGCTTCCGCACCCGCCCGACAGCCGAGCTGTTCCCACAGCTGACCGAGCGGGAGCGGCACATTCTGACCCGGATCGCCGCCGGGCTGGAGAACGCCGAGATCGCCCGCGAGCTGGGGGTCTCGACGAAGACGGTGCGCAACCACGCGAGCAACATCTTCGCCAAGCTGCAGGTGGCGCACCGAGCGCAGGCTATCGTGCTCGCCCGCGAGGCCGGGCTGGAGTGAAGCCGACTGGCTAGGGCGAGCAGCCCCGGTCCAGTTCGGCGTCCCCACGGATGTCGTTGCCGACCCGCCGGGAAAGGGTGACGTCGGGGTAGAGCACCTGGGCACCGCTCTCCACCCCCGGCGTCCCGGGCAGCACGCACGCGGTGAGACGAGTCAGGTCGATGGTGGTGAGTGCCTGGGCGAGGCGGTAGAGGTCGGCTGGCGACAGCTCGGTGTCCAGCCCGGAGATGGCAGCGAAGACACCGCGCTCGACGAAGCCCTCGACGTCCTCCCGGGCACGCAGCCGGCGCAGCGCCGCCCGCAACAGCTGCTGGTGGTTCGCCGAGCGGTCGAAGTCACCGCGCGGCAGGGCGACGCGGGCCCTGGCGAAGCCGAGCGCGTCCTGCCCGTCCATCGAGTTGAGGCCCCGGCGGACGGTGAGGTCCTCCTCGGGGTCCTCGAACGCGCGGGTCGAGCGCACGGTGAGCGGGCCGATGGAGTCGACCATGTCCTCGAACCCGTCGAAGCCCGTCGTCAGGACGAAGTCGGGGGCGACGCCGACCAGCCGCCGGACCGACCGGGCCATCTGCTCGGGCCCACCCGACCTGAGACCGGCGTTGATGCGGTCGAAGCCCTCGCCGGGCGTCTCCACCCACAGGTCCCGAGGTACGCCGACTGCGACAGCGGCGCCCTGGTCGAAGTCGATCCCCACCAGCTGGATCGCGTCGGCCCGGCCGTCCATGACGTCGGTCCCGTCAGGTGCGTCGGAACCCAGGACGAGCACCCAGACAATGCCCTGCTCGAAGTCGACGGCCTTGGCCGTCTCGACGCGCACCAGGCTCAGCCGGATCGGCTGACGAGCCGGGTCCGGCAAGCCGAGCAGGGCCAGGCCGAGGAGCAGCACCACCACGCTGCGGACGACGCGTCTCATCCCGATCCCCCCGAGTCGTCCCGCGCGACGTCGTACCCGAAGACCGCCCACTCGCCGCCCTCACGCACCAGCATGTACCGGCCACGCAGGCCGAATGGCTGGGTGCCCGTGTCACCGCCGCGCGCCTGGAAGTCGAAGGCGACCTGCGCAGTGGCTCCCACCAGGTCGCCGCGGTCGTCGGCCAGGCACGAGATGCGAGCCTGCAGGCGCGTCGCCCGCACCGACGAGGATCGGGCGAAGCGCGACGCCGTGAGCAGGTCGATGTCGCGAGCGGCACTGGCCGCAGCGGCACCGGTGAAGGAGTCGAAGGCGCGGACGAAGCCCTGGCGCGGGTAGTCACCGAGGAAGCCGTCCACGACGTACGCCGACAGCACGTCGCCCACGTCGCCCTCCAGGGCGATCCGCTCCTCCTGCCCGACCCGTCCGGCGCAGGACGCCACCTCGACCTCCAGGGCGACGGGGGCCGCGGTGGCGGGCGGCTCGGACGGAGAGGAGTCGGCGCACCCGGCCACCAGCATCACGCCCAACCCGACGGCCACTGCCGCCGCCGCACCCGGCCGACGGGCGCGCGGTCCCGGGGCGTGGAGGGGAGGCACAGGCACCATGATGACCGATCACGACCCCGGTCAGCTCGCGTCGACGCTGTTGACCAGGGGCAGGTTGAACCGGTCGACGTTGTCGCGTGCCGGCGCCCGCAGGCCGACCGGTCCCCCCGCGAACGCCCGGAGCAGGTTGGCGGTCACCGTCCGCACGAAGCGGGCGGTGCGGCCTCCCAGGGGGCGTTCACACCGGTCGACCATGGCGCAGCCCCAGCGCAGGGTCCCCGCCGTGAACACACCGGCGCCCGAGGGAACGGTGTAGTACACCGACTGCGTCGTCGTGGTGACGCCCCGGCAGCTGAACGACGAGTTGCTCAGGACCTGGAGAGGTCGCGGCGTCGCCTTGTCGGGGTAGACGCGGTCGGACTCCGGGCCGACGAGCCCGTGGATCCTGCTGCCCTGCCGGACGCCGGTGCCCCGGAAGCCCCACCACCGTGGCGAGACCACCACGTAGTCCGTGTCGACCGGGTAGCACTCGTAGAGCATGCCGACCAGCGCGTTCTCCGGGCGCGCCGACGGTTGGTCACGGAACCGCGCCGTGGTCTCGGCCGGCCGGCGATCCCGCGCTGGGTCGAGCGCCGCGGAGTCGCGGTATCCGGTCTGCAGGCGCAGGTTCGGCGAGAGCCGGATTCGCCAGTACATCGTGTTGGCGCCGAGGAACGCGACGTTGGTTCCCGCGTCGCGGGCGAGGGTCACGGCCCTCCGCATCGCAAGCGTCCAGTACTCGTCATGCCCGACGGAGACGTAGCCCCGGGCGCCGGTGAGGCGGGTCGGTCGGGCGTGCAGGTCCACGTTGGCGAAGTAGGCCAGCGGGATCCCGAGTCGCTCGGCGCGAAGGACCACCGGCACGAAGGCGGTGCGGAAGTCGTTGGCCCCGAGCACCCCCTCGTAGGGACGGTCGAAGCTCACTGCCCACGCCCGCCGGTCGCCCTCGCGGCCGGCGTACAGGCTGTAGCCGCCGAAGGAGTTGTAGGCCTGCCACGTGGTCACCGGCGCGACCAGGACCACCCGGCCGTGTGCCGAGGGCGACGACACCACGTACGGCACCTGGGTTTCGGCGCCCGCGCCGGTGCGCAGCTTGAGGACGTAGAAGCCCGGCGCCCACCCAGTGGTGTCGATCGTCAGGTCGTCGGTCCACCTCGCCACGATCGTCCGGGTCTCGTGCGGGGCGAACACGGGCGCCCGCTGGCGCCGACCGGGAACCGTCTGCGAGGACCACACCCGCAGTCCCGAGCCTCCTCGGTAGCCGCCGAGCCGGTAGGCGTGCACCCGGTAGCCCGCCGCCCCGGTGGACACCCTGAGCCCGACGCGCGTGCCCGGCAGGCCGCTGGCCGCGGTGGTGTAGGCCTGGATCCGGCGCCCCGTGTCACGGGTGAGCCGCCATCCCTCGCTGCCACGCGGCCTGCGGCGCGGCAGCGGATCGGCGTCGGGCGTCGGGCCTGCCTGCCGCTCGGTCGGTCGGGGGCTGGAGGGCATCTGCGTGCCGATCGAGTCGGTGCCACCGGTGCCCTCGACCGTGCAACCTGCGGCCGTCAGTCCGAGTGCCACGAGCAGTGCGAGAACCTTCATCTGACCCACCCCGTCGGTCGAGGGAGCCGGAGGTTCCGACGCCCGGACCTCGACAGTGGGTCGCGCGGCTAGCCCGAGACACGGTGCGGCAGTCACGGTCGGCCCGGGAGGTTCGGGACGTCACCGGGCCAGTCCCGGGACCCATCGGGCTCGGGTCAGGGCAGGGGCGTTCGCGGGTTCGCGCTCAGTTCGCGGCGGCGGAGTCTGCACCCCGGCGCCAGCGGATGCCGGCCTCGAGGAACCCGTCGATGTCGCCGTCGAAGACGCCCTGCGGGTTGCCCACCTCGTGCTCGGTGCGCAGGTCCTTGACCATCTGGTAGGGGTTCAGCACGTAGCTGCGCATCTGGTCGCCCCAGCTGGCCTGCACGTCGCCGCGGAGCTCGTCGAGCTGGGCGCGCTCCTCGGCCTTCTTCAGCGCCAGCAGCTTGGCCTTGAGGATCACCATCGCGCTGGCCTTGTTCTGCAGCTGCGACTTCTCGTTCTGGCAGGAGACGACCGTGCCGGTCGGCAGGTGGGTCAGGCGTACGGCGGAGTCCGTGGTGTTCACCGACTGGCCGCCGGGACCGCTGGAGCGGTAGACGTCGACGCGCACGTCCTCGTCGGGGATCTCGATCTCGTCGGTCTGCTCGAGCACCGGCACCACCTCGACGGCGGCGAAGCTGGTCTGGCGGCGGCCCTGGTTGTCGAAGGGGCTGATCCTGACCAGCCGGTGGGTGCCGGCCTCGACGCTGAGCGTGCCGTAGGCGTAGGGAGCGTGGATGGCGAAGGTGGCCGACTTCAGCCCGGCCTCCTCGGCGTAGGAGGTGTCGAAGACCTCCACGGGGTACTTGTTGCGCTCGGCCCAGCGGGTGTACATCCGCATCAGCATCTCGGCGAAGTCGGCGGCGTCGACGCCACCGGCCCCGGACCGGATGGTGATGAGGGCCTCGCGGGCGTCGAACTCGCCGGAGAGCAGCGTGCGCACCTCGAGCTGCTCGACCGCCTTGCGCAGCTTGGCCAGCTCGGCCTCCGTCTCCGCAGCGGCCTCCGCGTCGCTCTCCTCCTCGGCCAGCTCGACCATGACCCCGAGATCCTCGATGCGCCGATCCAGGTCCTCGTAGCGCTCGAGGTCGTGCTGCAGCGCGGAGAGACGGCCGGTGACGCGCTGCGCGTTGGCCTGGTCGTCCCACAGGTCGGGGGCGGCGACCTGCTCACCGAGCTCGGCGATCTCCTTGCGCATGCCGTCGAGGTCCAGGACGGACCCGATGGTCTTCATCGTCGCCTGGAGCTGCTTGATCTCGCTGTCGAAGTCGGTGGCTGCCACAAGGTCGAAGGTTACGTCCCTGCGCCGCCCGGGCGGAAACCGCAGGTGGTGACCAAGGTCCCGAGAGACGAGGCCCTTCAACGGTGCTGCGCACAGATCGGTGTTGGCGAACCTTGTCCTGTCGAGGAAAGACACAACGAACGAAGGGGATCGACATGGCACAGGGAAGCGGCAGCAGCCGGGTGCTCGCCATCATCGTGGCCATCGTGGGGGCCGTCATGGTCGTCGCCGGTGGCGTGACGTGGTTCATGGTCCAGGACCAGCTCTCCGACGCGAAGATCGTCGTCGCGGAGGACGCCGACTTCCTGGCCGGTGACAAGGTCGACGGGCCGTTCTCGGCGTACGCCCAGGCCCAGATCATCGACAAGCACGCCCTCGAGGCGACCGGTGGCAAGACCTACGCCGAGCTCGACCGGGAGGACCCGCTGCGGGAGACCGCGATGTCCGCGTCCTTCCTGCGGGCCTCGCTGTTCACCTCGGTGGTGGCCTTCGGGGTCGCCGCGATGGCGATGGGCCTCGGGGTCACGCTGATCCTGATCGCGATGGCCCTGCTCTCGGTGGCCAAGGCCGTCACTCCTCCGCAGGTGGAGTCAGTCCGGCAGGTCGAGCGGGTCTGATCCCACGAAGCCTGGAGTCCAGCTGGGAGGGCTGGCGGTCAGTCGGAGACGACGACCACAGAAGCCGCGGTGCCGGTGACCGGCACCGCGGTTTCGCTACCCGGCACCCGGAACGGGAGCTTCAGCGGCGTGCGCAGCCGGACCACGACGGTGTTGTCGGTGGTCCGCACCGTGTAGCTCAGGCCGGGGAAGCGCCGGCGGACGCCGCTGGTGGCGATGTAGTCGTCCACGTAGCGGCGCGCGGCCACCGGGTCGATCTCGGCCCGCTCCCCCAGCCCGCGGGTGTAGACCTGCTCCCCCTGGATGCCGTCGGTGGCGGCGAGCGCGGCGGCGTCGGCCGCGGAGTTGAGCCCCTGACGCCGGAGGTACGCCGCGGAGGCGTTCACCACCACCCCGACGAGCAGCGCCACGACCACGGCGAACCCGACGATGAGCGGGGTCACCGACCCGCGCTCGTCGCGGGCCCGGTGCGCCTTCACGGGCGGGCCTCGCGGAAGGTGCCGTAGGGCGCCTCGTGGACCGAGTCGACCCTGATCGCGGGCGCCTGGTCCCCGAAGATCACCGGTAGAAGCGGCAGCCTCACCGACGAATGCACCTCCGCCACGACCACGGAGCCCGGCGCCAGGCAGGCTCCCGGGTCGGGTCGACAGGTGATCCCCAGCTGCGGGGGCTCCTCGAGACGCTGGTCGCGGAAGGCGAGCCGGGCGGCCGCCTGCGCCCGGTGGTGGGCACTGGCCTGGTCGGGCGAGGTGACGAACGCCCTTCCTGCCGAGCGGGCAGCCGCGGAGGCGGCGTACGCGGTGCGCTGGGTGTCGAAGGCCGCGAGGACGACGTAGAGCAGCGGCACGATCAGCAGCAGGGCGAGCCAGACGAACTCCACGATCGCGGTGCCCGCTTCGTCGCGCCGCCTCACGGCGCCACCTCCTCGACGCCGTGTCCGGTGACGGACAGGCCGACCCCGGGACCCCAGAGCCCCAGCGGGGGTACGGCGGCGCGCACCGTGACCACGACGGTGGGCACCCCGCCGACGGACCGGCTCGTGGCGCTGACGCCCTCGGCGAAGCGGTCGGCGACCGCACCGCGGATCTGGGCCCGAGTGCGGGCCACCGCGTCGCCGGGTGTGCGGTCGATCGTCGCGCCGTAGCGCGCTCCCTCCGTGGCGGCCGATGCCAGCGTGTTGCGCACGTGGAGCACCAGCCCGACCTGGATCAGGCCGAGGACGAGCGGCACCAGCACCAGGCTGACGAGGACGAAGTCGACGACGGCGGAGCCGTCCTCGTCGCGTCGCTCAGCCGGAGACCGACGAGAGCGCTTCACGCAGCATCGAGCCGAGCTGCGACCCGGCCACAGCCCAGATACCGGCCACCAGTCCGGCGGTCATCACCGTGATCAGCACCCAGCCGGGCACGTCGCCACGCTCGTCGCGGGGACGGCGGATCAGCTTCCTCATCTTCTCTCCACCTTCTCTAGGGGACCACCAGGCTGAGCCCGACCAGGCCGGGCCAGAACGCGAAGACGACGACGGTCGGCAGCACCAGGAACACCACCGGGACCATCATCAGGACCTCCCGGCGCGCGCCGGACTCGATCAGCGCACGGCGACCGGCCTCGCGAACGTCGAGCGCCTGGGCGTGCAGGACGTCGGCGAGCGGGGTGCCGCGCTCGACGGCGATGGCGATCCCCTCGGCGAACCGGGCGACCACGGCCAGCCCGGACCGCGCTGCCATCTCGTCGAACGCCCGGGTCAACGGAGAGCCGGTGCGCACCTGGCCGAGCACTCGCGAGAGCTCGACGGACAGCTCGCCGTGGGAGCGGCGTACGACCCGGTCGAGCGCAGCGGCCGGCCCCTCCCCCGCGGCGACCGACAGCGCGAGGAGCTCGGCGACGGTCGGGAACTCCTCGAGGATCTGGCGCTCGCGGCGGGCCACCTGCGCGGTGAGCCGGTTCTCGCGCAGCAGCACGCCGGTCACGAACGCGACGCCGCAGAAGATCAGCAATGGGACCGAGCGCTCCGGGGACGACAACGCCACCACCCCCGCCGGCACCGCGACCACCGCGAACGCGACGAGGCCCCAGACCACCTGCTCCGCGCGGAACTGCGCGACGTCAGTGTCGAGCCCTGCCCTCGCGAGCCGGCGGCGCACCGAGTGGGCTCCGCCGAGGACCCGCTCCACGCCTCGGCCTGCCACGGTGAGCCAGGGTCCGAACACCCCGACGAACGCGTTGGCGGGGGCCACCGGCGACGGCAGGGTGGCCGGTCGCGGCAGGTCGCGGATGTAGGGCAGCACCCGCACCTCGATCGGCGTACGACGAGCCGCCAGCGCGGCGGAGAGCACCAGCAACAGGCCCACTCCGGCCACCGCGCCGAGCAGGCCGCCGATCGCCGCGCTCACGACAGGATCCGCCGTTCGGTCGGCAGCCGCCCGATGCGCACCATCAGCCGGTAGGCGAGCGCACACGTCGCCGCTCCACCGACGAGGACGGCGACGCCTGCGCCGGTGGCGTAGCGCTGGATCACCTCGGGTTGGAAGCACAGGAGCAGCAGCACCAGCCACGGCGCGGCGACGGCCAACCTCGCACCGTTCACGGTCCACGCCTGGCGGGACTGCAGCTCGCCCCGGGTGCGGGCGTCGTCGCGCAGGAACGCCGAGAGGCTGCGCAGCAAGCGACCGAGGTCACCGCCGCCGACCTCGCGAGCGACCCGCAGGCTCTCCACGACCCGGTCGCCGACCGGGTCGGCGAGGCGTTCCTTGAGCGCGTCGAGCGAGTCGGCGAACCGGCCGCTCACCTGGTAGTCGAGGGCGAAGGCGGCGAACGCCTCGCGCAGCGGCTCCGGCCCGCGCACGGCCAGCGCCCCGAGCGCCTCGGGCAGGGACATGCCCGCGCGGACGGCGCTGGCGAGGTTGTCCACCGCCTCGGGCCACACCTCGGCGAGCTCGCGCTGCCGGCGCCGGGCACGTCCCTGGACCACGGCGACGGGCAGGTAGGCGCCCATCGCGCCGAAGACGAGCGCGACCGGCACCGTGCGTGAGGCGACCAGCACCACGACGGTGGCGGTCACGGCGCACACGACGCAGACGAGGACGAACCCCGCCGGGCTCACGTCACCCAGTCCGGCACTGCGCAGCAGGGGTCGCAGGCGGGACTCGCGCCGCGGGCGCGGGGGCGGCGGATCGAGGAAGGCGGTCCAGACGAGCAACAGGCCGACGCCGAGGACGAGCCCGAGGACCGCCCCCATCACTCGGCCTCTCGCAGCAGGCGGTGCACGTCGATGCCCGCGCGATCGAAGAGCTCCACCCGCGTGGGCATCCCACCGGTGCGGACCAGCTCGCCGTCGCGCCGTACGAACACCGGCTCGGTCTCCACGATGTCGTTCTCCACCCGACCCGGGACCGCGACGATCTCGTTGACCCTCCGGGTGCCGCCGTGGTCGACGCCGAGATGCACGACCAGGTCGACGGAGCTGGCCACGGTAGGGACCACGAAGCGCGAGGAGATGTTCTCGCCAGCGAGCAGTGGCAGGGTGCACAGCTTGACCAGCGCCTCACGCGCACTGTTGGCGTGCAGCGTCGCCATCCCGGGAAGCCCGGCGTTGAGCGCCAATAGCAGGTCGAGGCACTCAGCCGAACGGACCTCCCCGACGATGATCCGCGTCGGCCGCATACGGAGGGTCTCGCGAACGAGGTCGCGCAACGAGACCTCTCCGGTCCCCTCGAGACCAGCCTGGCGGGTCTGCAGGGCCACCCAGTCCGGGTGGCTGAACCGGAGCTCGAAGACCTCCTCGGCGCTGATCACCCGGTCACCACCAGGGACCGCCGCAGCGAGGCAGTTGAGCATGGTGGTCTTGCCCGCCTGGGTTCCCCCGGCGACCACGATGTTCTGCCCGGCCAGCACGGCCGCCTCGAGGAACCGCGCGGCGCCGTCGGGCAGCGAGCCGAGCCGGACCAGGTCGTCGAGTCGGGCGGCCTTGAGCACGAACTTGCGGATGTTGACCGCCGCGAAGTCGCGGCTGATCCCCTCGAGCACGACGTGCAGCCGGTGCCCCTGCGGGAGCATCGCGTCGACGAAGGGCTGGCTCAGGTCGATGCGCCGACCGCTGCTCTTCAGCATCCGCTCGACGAGCTCTTGCACCTCCGCCGCGGTCAGGATGACGTTGGTCAGCTCGTGCCGGCCGTTGCGCGCCACGAAGACGCGACTGGGGTCGTTGACCCAGACTTCCTCGACCGACGGATCATCGAGGAACTGCTGCAGCGGCCCGAAGCCGGCGACGCGCGAGACCAGCTCGCCGACCACCCGCCCGGGATCCGGGACCGGGACGACCACACCGGTCAGGCTGCGCTCGTCGTGGTCGCGCACCACCTGCTCGGCGATCCGGCGGACGCGCGCGGTTTCTTGCTGCGGGTCGACGCCTTCGCGGCGCAGCAACGTGCGCACCTGCTGGTCGAGGTCGCCGACAAGGTCGTACGACGGTGTGCCCGAGATGTCCACCGACATAGGGAAGTCCTACCCCGGTTCGCCCCACAGCGGAACCCACCAACGGAATCTGTGGACAACGAGCGGGACCCGTGCCCGCACCGGAAGGGACGTTCGGCACTGTCGAGCGACACCACCGCTCGCGAGGCTGGGTGCACGAGGACGACCGAGGGCGGTGTCGAGTTGCGCACGTTGTTGATGACCGGATTTCCCGGGTTCCTGGGCTCTGCCCTGCTGGGCAGGCTGCTGGCGCGGCGACTGGATTCGCGCGCCATCTGCCTGGTGCAGGCGAGCCACCTCGACGAGGCCCGGGGCAAGCTCGCCGAGATGCCCGCGGGCGGCCGGATCGACCTCATGGTCGGTGACCTGACCGCCCAGGGACTGGGCCTCTCCGACGCCGACCGGGCGCGGCTCGACGGCGTCGCGGAGGTGTGGCACCTCGCCGCCGTCTACGACCTCGCGGTCGGTGAGGAGATCGCCCGACGGGTCAACGTCGACGGCACCGACCGGGTGCTCGAGCTGTGCCGGAGCCTCCCGGGGCTCGAGCGGTTCCACCACGTCAGCACCTGCTACGTGAGCGGGCAGTACGACGGCGAGTTCCTGGAGGACGACCTCGAGATGGGGCAGGCCTTCCGCAACCACTACGAGGAGACCAAGTACGAAGCCGAGCTGCTGGTGCGCCAGGCGATGGCCGCCGGCCTCCCCGCGACCATCTACCGGCCCGGCATCGTGGTGGGCGACTCCCGCACCGGCGCGACCCAGAAGTTCGACGGCCCCTACTTCCTGGCCACCTTCCTGCGCCGCCAGCCTCCGGTCGCCGTGGTGCCGCAGGTGGCCGACCCCGACCAGGTGCGCTTCGGCCTGGTGCCGCGCAACTTCGTGGTCGACGCGATGGATCGGCTCTCGGTGCTGCCGCAGTCGGTGGGCCGGACCTACGCCCTGACAGACCCCGACCCGCCCACCGTCCGTGAGCTCGTCGACACCTTCGCCCGCCGGCTGGGCCGGCAAGTGGTCTGGGTGCCGCTGCCCCTGCCGCTGACCCGGGCGGTGGTCTCCCTCCCCGGTGCCGAGCGACTGATGGGCCTGCCCGTCGAGGCATTGGACTACTTCGCCTCGCCCACGACGTACGGCACTGCGCACACCGCGACCGACCTGCTGGGCACGGGTGTCGCGTGCCCGCGGTTCGCCGACTACGCGGACCGGTTGCTCGACTTCATGCTCGAGCACCCCGAGCTCGACTCCGCGGCGATGGTCTGAAGGGAGCGGCGAGATGACACGAGCCGCACAGGTGGTCGTCAACGTGAGCCTGATGGACACCGAGCGTGACCACGACGTACGGGTGGACTTCCTCGGCAAGAGGTTCCGCATCCTCCGGCGCGGCACCAGCGGCGACGTCCGCGCCGCCCGCGACCTGGTGCGCGAGTGGGCGCCACGCGCCGCGGCCGTCGCGGTCACCGGGGCTCGGGAGGCCCAGGCGACGGGCCTCTACTCCGGGCAGCTGCGCGCCATCGAGCGCATCATGTCCGAAGCCGGCACGACCCCGGTCACCGACGGCGCCCAGCTCCTCGAGGTGCTGCAGGAGTGGGGCGTACGCCGCGTCGACAGCGAGATGCCCGGCCACTTCAGCAACGCCCGGACCGTCGTGCTCGGCGGGCAGAACCACGCCCGCACCGTCCGCGTGCTGCGCGAGCACACCGACACCATCGAGTACGCCGACCCGCTGCTGCGCCTGGACCTCCCCGGCCGGCTGCACGTCAACCCGATCACCGGGCTGGCCGCCGACGTCGTCGGGCACGCCGTCTCGCTGCCGCTGCGGATGCTCCCCGACGCTGTCCGAGCCCAGATGGCCGCACCCAGTCGATCGATCGCCCGCGGCCTCGCCCGCCAAGCAGCACGCGACTGCGACGTCGTGGTCGCGACGTACGAGGAGCTGACCGGCTTCGGGCTCGAGGACCTGGCCGGGAAGACGCTCATCACCTCGGTGATCTCCGACGAACGCCTCGCCGAGCTGGGGCACCGCGGCGTCGACCTCGTCGTGGACCTGACCCCGCAGCCGTTCGAGGTGACCGTCAACGCGGCCATGCTCGAGGCGCTGATGATCGCGTCGGTGGACGCCCGCAGCACCCTGACCAACGACGACCTCCTCGACATGATCGTCGCGGCCGGCCTGGAGCCGCGCCTGCTCCACCCGAACGGCCCGCGGCGCAAGAGTCGGTTCGCGTTCGTCATCCACCCGCTGTCCCAGCAGTACCTGCGCAACGTCGAGCCCCTGCGCACCGTCGCGCGCCTCTCCCCCGGTCCGGTGATGGACCTGGTCGAGAAGGCGGTGGCCTACAGTCCGCCGTTCACCTACAGCCACGTCACCGGGATCAAGTCCCCGACGGGCGCCGAGGCGGAGGGCTGGCTGATCACCGTCGGTGGCACGCCCCGCGAGATGATGGCCCACAGCCCAGAGTTCACCTACCGGCGCCTGCTCACGGCCGCGGAGACCGCCCGCAAGCTCGGCGCCCAGATCATGGGTCTGGGTGCGTTCACGAAGGTCGTGGGTGACGCCGGGGTGACGGTGGCGCGGCAGGCGCCGCTCCCGGTGACGACCGGCAACAGCTACAGCGCGTCCGGTGCCCTCTGGGCCGCCCACGAGGCGTTGCGGCGGCTGGGCCTGGTCGAGATCGACGCCGCCGGGGTGATGCGGGGCAACGCGATGGTGGTCGGGGCGACCGGTGCCATCGGCTCGGTCTGCGCCCGATTGCTGGCCGTCGCCGGGGCCAGGCTCTGGCTGGTCTCACCCGAGTCGGCCAAGCTGCTGGCACTGCGGGAGCTGACCGAGCAGGAGCACCCCGGCGTCGAGGTGCACGTCGCCGCCACTCCCGACGACGCGCTGCCCGACATGGACCTGGTCGTCACGGCCACGTCCGGGGCCGGCAAGCGCGTCCTCGACATCACCGCCGTCAAGCCCGGATGCGTGATCACCGACGTCGCCCGCCCCCTCGACCTGTCCGCGGAGGACGTCGCCAAGCGGCCGGACGTCCTGGTCGTCGAGTCCGGCGAGATCGAGCTGCCGAGTCATGTTGAGATGCGTGACATCGGCCTGCCCGAGAACGTCGTGTACGCCTGCCTGGCCGAGACCATCGTCCTGGCGCTGGAGGGTCGCTACGAGAGCTTCACCGTCGGCCGCAACATCGAGTGGGAGAAGGTCAAGGAGATCTACCGCCTCGGCCTCAAGCACGGCATGAAGCTGGCCACCATCTCGGGGGTCAACGGCATCCACACCCCCGAGGACATCGCCCGGATCCGTCGGCTCGCGCTGGCCAACCGCGCGGTCGACCGCAGCGCCCAGGCATCGCTGGCGAGGGCCAGGTCATGAGTACGACGATCCGGACGATGGGCGGCGCCGACGCGATGTGGCTGCACGCCGACCGGCCGAACCACCTGATGGTCATCGACGGGATCATGTGGACCGACGAGCCGCTGGACTTCGAGCGGCTCCGCCGTACGGTGCAGGAGCGGCTGGTCGACGTCTACCCGGTGTTCCACCAGCGTGCGATCGAGCCCACCCTCCCGTGGGACCTGCCCGCCTGGGAGGACGACCCGGACTTCTCCGTCGCGCGACACCTCCACCGCGGCCGGCTCCGCAGGCCGGGTGGCGACAAGCAGCTGCGTGCCTTCCTGGAGACGAAGGTCAGCCGCCCGCTCGACCGGCGCCACCCGCTGTGGGAGACGTGGCTGATCGACGGGTACGGCGAGGGCTCGGTCGTCTACTTCCGGCTGCACCACGCGATGGCCGACGGCATGGCGCTCGCCCAGGTCATGCTCACCCTCACCGACCCGTCTCCCGACGGGCACGATCTCAGTCCTGACTCCGACGGATCGCGGGGCATCGTGGACAGGTTGGTCTCCTCCGCGACCGGGCTCGCCCGCGCCGCGCTGCGCCTGCCGACCGTGCCGATCGCGACCCTCAAGGGCCTCGGAGTGACCCGCAAGCTGCTGCTCGACGTACTGCCCACCACCATGCTCAGCGGCGAGCCCGGGGTGGAGAAGCGACTCACCTGGTCGCAGCCCCGGCCGCTCGGCGAAGTCAAGGCCGTCGGCCGCAAGACCGACACCACCGTCAACGACGTGCTCATCGCCGCCCTCTCGGGAGCCCTCGCGCGCTACCTGCGGGACTACGAGGAACCTCCGGACCACCTGACCACGATGGTCCCGGTCAACATCCGGCCACCGGACGAGCCGCTGCCGCGGGAGCTCGGCAACAAGTTCGCCCTGGTGATGCTCCATCTCCCCACCGGCGAGATGACGCGGCTGCACCGGCTCGAGGAGGTGCACCGGCGGATGGAGCAGATCAAGCACTCGCCCGAGGTGCTGATCACCTCGGCCGTCGCGGAAGGAATCGGCCATCTGCACGGCATCGACAAGCCGTTGGTCGACTTCTTCGCCGGCAAGGCCTTCGGGGTGACCACCAACGTGATCGGTCCGAAGCAGCCTCGCTACCTGGCGGGCGTCGAGGTCACCGGGGTCCTCGGCTGGGTGCCCGGCTCGGGAGGACAGACCCTCGGAGTCAGCATCTTCAGCTATGCCGACACGGTGCGGATCGGCTTCAAGGTCGACGCGGCCGCGGTCCCCGAGCCGGACCGGCTGGTGGCGCTCTTCGAGGAGGAGATCGACGCGTTGCGGGACGCCGCGGGGACGCGTTGAGCAGCTGCACCGCTCAGGGGAACGTCCACACCACCAGCGCAGGGGTCAGCGGGCACACCGCGAACAGGACCCACGAGGCGAGCACGTACCTGCGCGCGGCCACGACGTCCGTCGGGATCCTGTCCAGTCCCATACGGATCAAGGCGATCCCGAGAACAGCGACGGGGAACCAGCTGACCACGGCGACGATGGCCGCGACAGCCGTCACGACCGCACCGGCGGGGGTGAACTTCCCGTCGGGCGTGGTTCCCCAGGGCAGGGTGAGCGGTGTCCCTGGCCACTCCACGGCGGTCATGGGGCCTCACCACCCATCTCGGACGTGAA
>DASSLA010000208.1:0-9268 GCA_035689885.1 Marmoricola sp.
TACACCGGGTTCGCGTTGGACGTGAACGCCGTCGTCGCCGTTGCGAAGAACGGCTCGGCCGCAGCAGCCGGCGCGGTGGCAGCCGGCACGAGCAGGGTGCCCAGCGCGAGGACCAGCACGAGGAAGCGGGCCCACCACCGGCTGGGCGGTGAGGCGACGCCGCGGGTCGTCACCGGCTCAGGAGAGCGATGACCCGCCCCTGCCATGGGCACATCGACACAATCCTTCATCTGCTCGCTCCCCCATCGCGTTGGTCCTGCACGGCGCAGTCGTTGGTGTCCAGGACGGGCGCCGCTGAGCCGTCGAGGACCAGGCCGAACCTCGATTCCGAGCAGGCGTTGCCCGAGGCGCTCCCGCCGGATCGACCCATGAACACAAGCCCTGCCGAGCCGTTGTCACGCAGCTGGTTGTCCAGTAGCCGGGGCGTGGCCCGCGCGCCCACGTCGACCAGGACCCCCGCCTGTCGGTGCCCGGTCACGGCGTTCCCGGAGAGCCGTGGCGAGGCCGTGCCGTAGACGGCGACGCCGATCCCGCCGTTGCCTCGCACAGTGTTGCGGCGCACCCGTGGGTGGGCGGCGCCCTCGAGCACCAGCCCGGCCTGCTTGTTCTGCTCGATGCGGTTGTCCTCCACGACGGGCGCACTGCGCTCACCGAGCATGACGCCGGCACCGTTGCCCACCACCACGCTGTCGACGACTCGACCGGCCGACCTCCCGATGTAGCAGACGCCGCAGACGCCGTTGCCGCGGAAGCTGCTGGCACGTACCCGTGGCTCCCCGGTGGCGACGAGCAGCCCGGCCACGGCGTTGCGCGACGACGTGAAGGCTCGCAGGCTCAGCGCCTCGCCACCGGCGACGACGATCCCGCTGCCGCCCGCGAGGACGCCCTGGGATCCGCGGCCGACGGGCGCGCGGCGGGGTGCTCCTGTGACGTGCACGTCCCGGAGCACTGCGGTCCCCGCCCGGAGCAGGAGGATCGAGGCGGTGCCCCCGCCCCGGTGCTCGATGCGGACCCCGGACAGCCGGAGGCCGACCTGGGAGGCGAGCACCATGCCGGCACCCTGGGCGCGTGTGGTGATCAACGTGCGGCCGCGGCCCGCTCCACGGATGGTGACGTCCTGGACGAAGGCGACGGTGCGGTCCAGCGCGAAACGACCCTCGGGCAGCACCACGGTGGCCCCGGACGGCAGCCGGGAGAGCACGTCTGCGAGATCCTCGCCGGCGCGTACGTCGCGACGAACGGGACCAGCGCCCCCGGAGACAACGTCGACGACGTTGGCCGCGAGTGCCGCGCGCACCGACTCCGCCAGCGGACCGCTCGCGCCCCCCGCCCTGCTCCACTGCTCGACTGCCGTGCGGGCGTCGGCGCGCCGGCAGTCCGTCTGGGCGAGGCGCTCGTCGAACGCGACTGCCTCCGCTCGCAGCCGCTCCATCGAGGGCATCGGGGGGATCCGCTCGGTCCCGAGGACGGACAACCCGTCGAACTGCCCGGTGATCGCGCCGAGCGCCGCCACGAGACGGTCCACGAGACTCGCACATGCCCGCTCCCGCGTCGCCGCGTCCTGGGCGTCACTGCCCGGTTGGCGGCCGGTCGCGCCGGCCATCAGGACCATTCCCGGGACGACCATCACGACCATCACCAGTCCGGTCACGTACTTGGTCCATCGGCGTGACCACATCCGCTCAGGCTAGCTGTCGAATTGTCAGCGTGAGGGCGGTTTGCGTCAGATCGGTCGACGGCATCCACATCATCTCGTACTGCATGCCGCCGACGAGGTCGAGAGGGACCGACAGCACGCCCGTGCTGCTGTTGCGGTAGACGGTGAGGAGCCCGACCGTGGCCAGGTTCCCCTCGAGGTCGGCGACCTGGACGAGGACGGACTGGTTGGCGACCATCCTCGAGGTCAGCGTCACAGAGAGGGTGGCGCTCTTCTTGCTGAGGCTGAGAGTGGCGCTCTTGAGCTCGCTCGGTGAGGCCGAGAAGCTCGTCGAGGTGGTGCTCGCGCCGTACGTCGTGAGACCGGAGGTCGCGACGGAGTCGTCGAAGGTGTCCGCGAACGTGCCACCGTTGCCCGGCTGCGGGTCGTCCGGTGCACCGTGCTGGTCCCCCCACGCGTCGTCCGCCGAGCTGGTCACGCCGAGCTCGCCGAAGGGCTCGCCGTTGCGGCTGCCGAGGGGTGCCCGGGTCTGGTCCGCGCCGTCGGACCTGGACAGGTCGTAGAGGAACTGCCGCACGGCCGGGGAGGAGGCCCGCCAGATCGTCGAGGCGCCGTAGGGGTTGAACGGCACGAGGTAGGAGTTGTACTCGCCGATCCAGTCGATCAACCGGTCGGTCCTGGTGTTCGCGATCATCACGTCACGACCGGCGCCGCCGTAGGCGTAGTCGGCGTACGAGTCCGTGTCGGCCCTGCTGTTGCCGTTGCCGTTGGTCGTCTTGTCGTCGTCCACGTCCAGCAGGTCGTTGCCCCAGCCGCCGTAGAGGTGGTCCGCACCGGTGCCGCCGGAGATCCAGTCCGAGCCGCCGTCGCCGAAGAGCGCGTCGTCGCCGTCGTTCCCGGTGGCGTCGGCGGTGGTGAGGAACGGGAGGCAGGCGGTGTTGCCGCTCCGGCAGACGGTGACCAGTCGCATCGGGTTGTTCTCGTCGTAGTGGCGGAACTCCTCGGGGTCGGAGAAGCCGAACTGCAGCGGGTTGTCGTCGAGGTAGTAGAGCGCCAGGGTGGCCAGCGGGTCGGCGGTGTAGTAGGCCGCGAGCGCCTCGCCACCGGACATCGCGTCGTCCCCCTCACCGCCGTGGACGAAGTCGTTGCCGAGACCGCCGTAGAGCACGTCGTTGTAGCCCACGTGGAAGGGCTCGAGGTCAGCGGCCTTGACGAGGGTGCCCGTCGCGTTGACCACGGCCGAGTGGTGCGGGCCGTTGCTGGTGACGGTGCCCTGGACCGTCGGCTCGTCCACGTAGTTGAGGGGTTCGGTGGTGCCGTTGCGGCTGGTCAGGATGAGCCCGTCGTCGCCGAGGACGCCGTCGATGCCCGTGCCACCGGAGACCCAGTCGTGCCCGGCCTCGCCGTAGAGGTCGTCGTCGCCGGCGTCGCCCCAGATCGCGTCGTCCCCGCTCATGCCGTGGATGACGTCGTTGCCGGCTTCACCGTGCAGGAAGTCGCCGGCGCCGATGTTGCTGCCGGTGCCGGGGATCAACACGGGCCGTGCCGGGTCGGTCGTGGTCGACCAGTACGACCGAGCCTCGCCCGTGGGTGAGTAGTCGAGGAGCTTCACGACCCTCGGAATGACCTGCGGCTCGTAGGTGAAGGACTCGAACGCACCGGAGGCGCCGATGACCTTGTAGATGTTGCCGTTGTCGCCGACCATCACGTCCGCGTCCGCGGAGGCGGATCCGTCGCCGCCGTGGTTGCGGGTGGTCGCCGCACCCGTGCCGCCGTAGATCGTGTCCGAGCCGTCGGGACGCATCGTCGGGGTGGTGAGACCGAAGAGGTCGGAGCTGCCGCCGATGAGGTCGTCCTGCCCGAGGCCGCCGTACATCGTGTCGCCGCCGCCGTTGCCCTCGAGGTAGTCGGCACCGTCGCCACCGTGGAGGAGGTCGTCTCCCAGCTGGCCGAAGACCCGGTCGTCGCCGGCACCGGCATCGAGCACGTCGTTGCCGAAGAGGGTGGCGGGAGTGTCGACCGCGTGGTCCAGGAGGGTGATGGCACGCACCTCGACGCCGGTGGGGTCGAGCTGCGGGTCGCCGGTGACGCTGGAACCGGTGTAGTAGGTCTGCGTCACCGGGTCGAGCAGGTAGAGCCGGTCGCCGACGAGCACCCGGACGAGGGAGCTCAGCGCCGAGCCGGTGCGCAGGACCTCGGCGTTGTCGCCGACGATGACGTCGTTGCCCGCACCGCCGGTGACGTAGTCCCCGGCGTCGAGCCCGCCCGCGACGTTGTGGCCACCGATGATGTCGTCGTCGCCGTCACCGCCGGCGATCGTGTCCGTGCCCTGCTGGCCGAGGAGGATGTCGTGGCCGGCAGCACCGTGGATCGTGTCGTTGCCGCCGTTGATGTCGGTGGTGTCCACGGAGACGAACAGGAAGGGGTGGCTCGCAGGCGGCACCGACAGCGGGAGCTGCCCGGTGTCGACGAAGCTCGTGCTGCTGCGGGCACCCACCCAGCCGAAGTCGCCGAGCACGAGGTCGTTGCCGGCGTCGCCACTGATCGTGTCGTCGCCCCGCCCACCGAGGAGGATGTCGTTGCCGGCGCGCCCCGAGATGGTGTCGGCGGCACCGATGCCGGTCTCGGCGGTGCGCAGCACGTCGACGGTCAGGAAGGCGGCGTCGCCGGGAACGCCGGTGCCGGTGCGCGGGTTGACCAGGTGCGAGTCGACGGGCGCGCCACCCAGGACGATCGGGTACCACGCGGTGTCGCCCGAGGGCGGCAGGAGGTAGACCCGGCCGGTGTCGCCGAACACCAGGTCGTCGCCCGCGCCGCCGCGGAGTGTGTCGGCACCCGCGCCGCCGAGGAGCACCAGCGGCTGCGTGGCCGTCGGTGCGGCCACGATTGCGTCGTCTCCGCCCTGCCCGTGGACCACCAGGCGCGCGGCCCCGTCGGTCGGGGAGTCGGCGGTGATGGTGACGGAGTCGTTGCCCTCACCTGTGTAGACGGTGGTGATGGTGCCGGCGTACGGCGAGGTGACCAGCGCGCCGCCGAGGATCGACCCGATGGTGCCGGTGTTGCCGCCGGAGCCGAGGAAGACCGAGATGCCGCGACCGAAGAGGCCGGAGTCGGCCGACTGGGTCCAGACGCCCTGGCCGGCCAGGTCGCCGCCGGTGGCGGTGTAGCCGATCGAGCCGGTCGAGAGGCCGGTGATGGAGCTGCGGGTGATGAGGAAGGCGCTGTCCATGTCGGCGTCGCCGCGGTCGCTGACCGCGAGCGTGTTGCTGCCGGCACCGGTGTCGATGCTCAGCGCGCCCCGGATGAGGTCGAGCGAGCCGGCGTAGGTGCGGTCGTCGTTGGTGAGCGTGCCGTGCAGCAGCGCCTCGAAGATCGTCTCGACGTCGCGGTCCGCGTTGGCGGCGAGCCAGGCGACGAGGCCGCTGAGGTCCACCGCGTCGAGCACGGTGCCCTTGTTGCCGAGGTTCGCCGCGTCCGAGACGAAGACCAGGTCGTCGCCCGCACCGCTGTCGATGCTGGTGGCGGCGCTCGTGCCACGGACGTTGACGCCGTCGTCGCCGCTGCCGAGGTCGAGGTCGAGGTTCTCCAGGCCGAAGTAGCTGATGCCGTCGATGCGGACCATGTCGGTCTGCGATGAGGTCAGCAGCGGGCCGTCGGCGCCGGCGACCTCGCCGGTGAACCCGATGAAGAAGGTCGAGCCCTGCTTCCAGACGTAGACGCTCTGCGAGCAGACGCTGTCCTGCGCCGGCGTGCTGGCGTCGGGGTCGCCCACGGGCTTGCCACACGAGGTGGCGTCGGGGAAGAGCAGGTTCTGCAGCGCAGTCTGGACCTGCGCGGCCGTGGCGTCCCTGGAGATCGCGGCGGTCGTGCCGTAGCCGGCAAGCGTGATCGTGAACGACGTGGCGTTCCAGACGTTGACGGAGTACATCCGGTCGATGCCGTTGCGCGCCACCATGTCCAGGCCGGTGAGCGTGTCCTGGGTGAGCGTCGCGAGCTGGTCCTGGGTCTCGGCGCTGTCGTCGATGTGGGCGGTGTCGCTGCCTGCTCCGCCGTCGATGACGAGCAGGGCGTTGAGCAGGTCGACCAGGCCGGACCCGCCGACGGTGAAGGAGTCGTCGCCGAGGCCGCCGTCGATCCGGGTGTGCCCCGCGGCTCCGCGGACCGTCACCACGTCCGCGCCGGCGCCGGTCGCGATCTCGGTGCGCCCGTGGTGCGTCGACTCGACGGTGAACGTGTCCACGCCGCTGCCGAGGAGGATCTGCAGCGCCTCCAGACCGGTGTAGGTGATGCCCCCGGCGAAGGCGATGCCGCCGATGGTGCGCGGGCCGCCCATGCCCAGCCCGGACAGGTGGCTGGACGTGAGCGTGCCGGACTCGGAGGCGACGCTGTTGTGGTTGTCGACGACCAGCGTGTCGACCTGGTCCTCCTCGATCACGTCGAACGCGGGGTTCGGCGTGGTCACGGGGGCCTCGGTGAACTCGCCGGGCAGCATGACCGGCTGGGGGAACGAGCGGTCGCCCTCCGGGTCGTCGCCGCCGAAGACCAGGAGCGGGCCCTGGATCTGGTGCGTGCGGCCGAACGACCCACCGGTGGAGGCGAAGGCCTGGTAGTCGCTGCCGTCGACGACGAGGTCGTCGATCGCCCGGACCAGGACCGTCCGCACGGAGTTCCAGTTGGTGTGGTCGAAGGTGATCGAGGTCGACAGGTGCCAGGTCGCGCCGCCGTCGATGCTGACCTCGACCTGCTGGTTGTCGAGCTCGGTCGCGCCGTTGAGGGTCTTGGTCTTCCTGGCATCGATCTTGACCGTGACGGTGTTGCCCGCGCCGGGGTTCGAGGTGAGCACGATGCCGTAGGAGTCGGTGGCGTAGGGGCCGGACGAGCCCTCCGCCAGGACCGTGCCGTCGTTGCTCTCGATGATCTGGACGGTGGGCGTGTCGTTGTCGGCGACCAGGACGTTGACCGTCCCGATCGGCGTGGAGGTCGGGTAGCCGGTGCCGTCGCCGGTGGTGACCGTGTGGCTGATCGAGCTGAACTCGTAGCCCTCGACGCTCGTGTCGTCGTACGCCTTGACGTAGATCGTGACGGCATCCCAGTCGGTGCTCGTGAACGTCACCGTGACGCTGTCGAACCAGTGGGTGCCGTCGAGGCTCACCCGAAGGTCGCCACCGGGGTTCACGGTGACCGTGACGTCGCCGGCGGGCGCCTTGTTGAGCTCGAGGGTGTACGACGAGGTGCCGCCGCCCTCGGTGACCTTCACCGGCTTGCCGGCGACCACGGTCACGCCGGCCTCGTCGTTGTCGATGACGCGGACCACGGCGTTGAGCATCGGCAGGCCGTTGTAGAGGGCGCCGGTGCCGGCCTCCTCGACCAGGTGCTGCAGCACCACGAACCGCTCACCCTCGGCCGCCAGGTCGTCGAGCGCGCGGACGTAGACAGTCCGGGTCATCGTCGTGGCGTCGAAGAACAGGGTCGTCGACTTGGCCCAGTGGATGCCGTCGTAGGACACCTCGACGTTGCGCGAGCGCGACGCCAGGTCGTCCGGGGTGAGGTTCGGAGCCACGACGGTGACGGCCACGGTGTTGGCCGGGACCTTGTTGAGGGTGATCGTGTAGGTCGCGATGCCGCCCCGCTCGCGGACGAGGAGTCCGCTCGCCTCGGGGCTCAGGACGACCGAGGCCTCGTCGTTGTCACCGATCTCCGCGACGACGCCGTCGACCGCGATACCGGCCCAGTTGCCGAGGTTGGACTCGACGCTGTGCTCGATGATGCCGCTGTGCCCGCGCAGGTCGTCGGCGACGACGATCGGAGCCGCGCTGCCGACCAGGATCGTGTCGCTGCCGAGCCCGCCGAAGATCCGGGTGAGGACGTCGGGGCTGGTGGAGACCACGATGAACAGGTCGTCACCCTCGGCGCCGTCGACGTCGACCTTCTCGATGCCCACGAAGCTGATGTAGCGACCGGCCCCCCAGATGCCGTCCTTGCTGATCACGAAGACGTCGTTCGCCTCGGTGCCGACCAGGACCAGCGTGTCGAAGCCGGTGCCCCCGTCGATCGAGACCGGGGCGTTGATGACGTACTGGACGACGTTGGTGCCGGAGCCGGAGTTGATCCCGGTGCCGGCGTCGCTGGTGTCGTCGCCCTCCTTGAGGAAGGTGCGGACGATGAACATGTCGTCGCCGCTCTCGCCGTTGAGCTGGAGCACGGCCACGTTGCGCAGGATCTGGAAGGTGTCGCCGCCGCTGCCGCCGTTGATCGTCGTGGAGTAGCTGACCCCGTTGCTGAGCATGCCGCGGGTGGTGTCGGTGAGGGTCGGCGTGAACTCGGTGTTGAACGTGATGTTGCCGTCGCCCTCGCCGTAGAGCTGGCCGACGTTGAACTTGTCGTCGCCGGCGCCGCCGTTGAGCGTCGTGATCGTCGAGTTGTCGTCCACCGCGAAGACGTCGTTGCCGTCGAGGCCGTTGACCACGAGCCCGGCGTTCATGTCGTCGCCGTAGGTGACCATCTCGGCGTACACGAAGGACACCTGCTGGCCGGCTGCGAGCGGGTTCGGTGTGTTGAGCCCGGCGACGAGGCCCTTGCGGAGCAGGAAGGTGTCCCCGTTGACGCTGCCGTTGATCGTGAGGGTGTTGCTGCCGCCGTCCGCGGACCCGACGCCGTCGACCACGTCGATGCGCGAGCTGCCGTTGGAGAACAGCTGGATCGTGTAGTCGTCGGAGCCGCCGCCACCGGTGAGGAGGAGCGAGCCGCCGATGCCGTTGAGCGTGCTCGGGCTGTCCGGGAGGGCGTTGACCGTGATGCTGTCATCGCCGTCCTGGCCGTAGATCCGGGTGGCACCGGAGATCGTCTCGACGGTCAGGACATCGTTGCCGCCGCCGGCGTTCACCGTGGTGGAGGTCCCGGTGGGCGTGGAGTCCACGTCGAAGAGGTCGTGACCGCTGCCCAGGTCGACCGTCAGGGTCTCGAAGCCCAGGTGGTCGATGTAGCCGCTGCTCATCTGCTGGATGGTCACGCTGCCGCCGGAGCCCAGCAGGACGCTGTCGGCGGTCACGGTGATGGCCGGTGGCGCGCCGGTGAACAGTCCGACCCAGCGGATCAGGTACGTCGTGCCGGTGCCCCGGGTCAGCGGCGAGCGGCTGACCGTGACCATGCCGGCGCCGAGGATGGCGTTGAGCGCCTGCTCGACGACCTTCGGGGAGGCGTCGAACGGGATGACCGCGGTGCTCGTGGTGCCGACCTCGAGCGTGAAGCCGCCGTCCGCGCCACCGACGACGGTGACGACCCAGGCGGGCTTGGCCGCGGTGTGGCCGGAGTCGATGCTCATGCCGAGACCCGCGATGCGGTCGGCGGTGAGGTAGCCGATGTCGCCCGAGGTGTCGCCGGTGTCGTCGACCCGCAGGCTGTCCGTGCCGGCGCCGCCGTCGAGCTTGACGTACGCCGCGATCAGGTCGAGCACGCCGCCCAGGCTCGGCGCCAGGCTGCCCACCAGGAAGAGGTCGTTCTCGGTGCCGCCGTAGACCTCGAGGGGGGCCGAGACCGTCAAGAGGTAGATCTTGTCCGCGCCGGCGTCGCCGTGCACGAAAGTGGGTCCGGACACCGACTCGATCGTGATCG
>DASSLA010000209.1:0-3600 GCA_035689885.1 Marmoricola sp.
CCGGGTCTGTCACGGAGTGTGTGCCGGAGGTCGAGGCAGAGGCAGTGGCGGGCGCCGCGACTGCGCGGCTGCGCGCGTGGCTGGTCCCCACCAGGGACACCGGGACCGTCGTGCACGCCGGCGCCGACGTGGTGTACGCCGAGGTCGACGGCCGGTGCGTCGGGCTGCTGGCTCACTCTGCGGTGCAGGTGCCGTGCGGGATCCGCACCACGCTGCCCTCGCTGGACGCCCGTCCCGGCGACGTGGTCCGGCTGCCGGGCGGGGGCCGGCTCACCGTGGCCGGGTACGACGTGCAGGTGCGTCGTACCGTCCCGGTCCGCCCGGTGTGCTTCGGCGACCGGACGCGCGCGGGCTCGACGCTCCGACGGCTGCTGCTCCCCCGCCTCGGTCCGGTCCTCGCCGAGCTGCCCTCGGAGGCACTGCACGCGCTCGGGGCCGGCGATCCCGCCGCCGTACCGCAGCTGCTGGGTCGGGGCAGTGGACTGACCCCGCTCGGTGACGACGTGCTGTGCGGCTGGCTGGCCAGCACACCCGGTCTCTCACGCATCGCCGACGAGGTCGTGCGGCTGGCCCCGCAGCGGACGACGGTGCTCTCGACGACTCTCCTCGACTGCGCCCGCCACGGCGAGACGGTGCCGGAGTTCGGCCGCCTGGCCGAGGCGCTGGACAACGACGACACCGCGGAGTGCGCCTCAGCGGTCGAGGGCCTCGTGGCCGTCGGGCACACCTCCGGCGCCGGCCTGGCCCTGGGCTGCCTGCTCGCCCTGGGAGGCCGGCCGTGAGCACGCAGCACGTGGAGGTGCGCCCGGGGGCCTACGCAGACTCCGTGACGCTGCTGCAGGTGAGCCGCGACGTCGCTGCTGTCGACGGGATCCGGGCCGTGCAGGTGGCGATGGCCACGCCGCTGAACCTCGAAGTGCTCGAGTCCATGGGGTTCGCGGTCCCCGCCGCCACTCCCAACGACATGGTGGTGGCGCTGAGCCTGGAGGACGAGGCAGCCCTCGACCGTGCCCTGGCAGCCGTGCGGGCCGCACTCGACACCACCCACCGCCCACCGCCGGCGGCCGGGGAGGTCGCGCCGCCCCGCACGACGCGGTCGACGGTCGGCCCCGGCGACCTCGTGCTGGTGTCCGTACCGGGCGAGCACGCGCTGACCGAGGCGATGGACGCGCTCGACGCCGGCTGCGACGTGATGGTGTTCAGCGACAACGTGCCCGTGGCCCACGAGGTCGCGCTCAAGCAGGCCGCGACCGAGCGCGGACTGCTCGTGATGGGCCCTGACTGCGGCACCGCCGTGGTGGGCGGGCTCGGCCTGGGCTTCGCCAACGGCACGTCTGGCGGCAGCGGCGGGATCGGCATCGTCGCCGCGTCGGGCACCGGCTGCCAGCAGGTGATGTGCCTGCTCGATGCTGCCGGGATCGGGGTGACCGACGCCCTCGGTGTGGGCGGCCGTGACCTGTCCGCACCGGTCGGCGGCCTCTCCACGCGGGCGGCCCTGGCTCGGCTCGACGCCGACCCGGCGGTGATGCAGGTGCTGGTCGTCTCCAAGCCGCCCGCTCCGGAGGTCGCCGAGGCGCTGGAGGAGTACGCCGCGTCACTGGCCACGCCGGTTCGGTTCCTCCTGCTCGGGGCAGGCCGCCCCGACCTGACCGCCGGGGTGGAGGAGGCCCTGCGAGCGTGGGACGTGTCGGTCCCGGAGTGGCCGACCTGGGGCGAGGCAGCGCCTCCCTCCTCGGGGTTGGTGCGCGGCCTCTTCGCCGGCGGCACGCTCTGCGAGGAGGCGGTCGAGATCGTGGCGGGGTCGCTGGGCGAGGTGCGCAGCAACCTCAGCGACTCCCCTGATGCGGACCTCGACGGCTTCCTGACGACGGACAGCCACGTGCTGGTCGACTTCGGCGACGACTCCCTGACCCGCGGCCGAGTACACCCGATGATCGACCCGACATACCGGCTCGAGCACCTGGCCCGGGTCGCCGCCGACCCGGCCACGGGTGTCGTCCTCCTCGACGTGGTGCTCGGCCACGGCGCCGAGGCCGACCCCGCCGGGTCCCTCGCCCCCGCGATCACGGCGGCGAGGGCCGAGCGCGACCTGCCGGTCGTGGTCTCCTGCGTCGGGACCGAGGCCGACCCGCAGGGGCTCACCCTGCAGGCACGAGCGCTGGCCGACGCCGGCGCGGAGGTGCACCTGTCCAACGCTGCCGCTGCCCGCCGGGCCGTGCAGGTCGTGTCCGGAGGGAGCCGATGAACCCCGTGCCCGACCGCGTCGTCACCGTGGGCGCCGAGCTGTTCGCCCATGCCGTCGAGGCCCAGGCCGTCCCCGTCGCCCGGGTCGACTGGCAGCCGCCGATGGACGGCACCGCGGGCGACCTCGCCACCGTCGCCGCCGACCCACTGCGCCGTGAGGCCAACGCCCGCGCCGTGGACGCCGTGCTCGCCGTCCAGGCGATGCTCGTCGAGGTCGCGCCCGCCTCGCAGCTGCTCGGCCTGCGGCCAGGCGAGTTCCTGCACGCCGGTCCCCCACTGACCTGGGACCGCGCCTCCGGACCGATGCGTGGCGCACTGATGGGTGCCGCCGCCTTCGAGGGCCTCGTGGACGATCCGGAGGACGCCGTCGCCCTGTTCGAGTCCGGTACGTCGGTCTCGCTCGAGCCGTGCCACCACCGCGGAGCGGTCGGGCCGATGGCGGGCGTGGTGTCGCCGTCGATGTGGATGTTCGTGCTCGAGGACCCCGCCAGCGGGCGGCGCACCTTCTGCTCGCTGAACGAGGGCCTGGGCAAGGTACTGCGCTACGGCGCCTACGGCTCCGAGGTGCTCGAGCGGCTGCGGTGGATGCGTGAGGTGCTCGGACCATTGCTCGGCGACGCGATCGCCTCCAGCGGACCGGTCGACGTCACCGGGATCCTCACCCAGATGCTGCAGATGGGCGACGAGGCCCACAACCGCAACCGGGCCGGCACGCTGATGCTGATGCGCGACCTGGTGCCGGCGATGGTGCGCGGGACCCATGCGGCCGCGGACGTCGCCGAGGCGTGCACCTTCATCGGCGGCAACGACCACTTCTTCCTCAACCTCGCGATGCCGGCGTGCAAGCTCGCGATGGACGCGGCGCGGGGCATCGAGGGATCCACGATGGTGGTGGCGATGTCGCGCAACGGCACCGACTTCGGCATCCAGGTCGCCGGCACCGGCGACCAGTGGTTCACCGGCCCCGCACAGGTGGCCGACGGGCTCTACCTCGGCGACTTCGGCCCGGATGACGCCAACCCCGACATCGGGGACTCCGCGATCACCGAGACTGCCGGGCTGGGCGGTTTCTCGATGGCGGCGGCGCCGGCGATCGTCCGGTTCGTCGGCGGCACCGTGCCGGACGCACTGGCGACCACCCGCCGGATGCAGGAGATCACCCTGGCCACGAACCCGCGCTGGTCGATCCCGGTCCTCGACTTCGCGGGCTCCCCGACCGGAATCGACGTCGCCGCGGTGTGCCGCACGGGGATCCTCCCCCAGATCAACACCGGCATGGCCGGCAAGCTCGCCGGCACCGGCCAGGTCGGCGCCGGCCTGGTCACGCCCCCGGCCGAGATCTTCCCCGCGGCGCTC
>DASSLA010000210.1:0-21300 GCA_035689885.1 Marmoricola sp.
GAGGCCGACCACCTCGACAACTACGGCACGCCGGAGGCCTACCGCGAGGCGTTCGTCTCCTTCCTCGACCACATCGACGCCGACGGCTTCCTGGTCGTGGTCGCCGACGACCCGGGGGCCGACGAGTTGGGCCGGACCGCCGAGGAGCGCGGACTCCGCGTGGTGCGGGTCGGCGAGCGCGCCGACGCCGAGGTGCGCGCCGACTCGGTGGTCTTCGCGGGCTCGACCTCGCGGTTCACCGTGGTCGACCGCGGACGACGGCTCGGCGAGGTGTCCCTGCAGATCCCGGGACGGCACTACGTGCTGGACGCGCTCGCCGCGCTGGCCTGCGGGCTGCGGCTGGGTTACCCGTTCGCCGACCTGGCCCGCGGGCTCGGGGCCTTCAGCGGCACCCGGCGGCGGATGGAGCTGAAGGGCCAGGCCGACGGGGTGCGCGTCTACGACAGCTACGCCCACCACCCCAACGAGATCGTGGGCGACCTGCACGCGGCCCGGTCCATCGCCGGTGACGGTCGGGTGGTCGTGGCGTTCCAGCCCCACATGGTCTCCCGCACCCGCATCTTCGGTGCCGAGATGGGCGTCGCCCTGGGGGCGGCAGACGACGTCGTGGTGATGGACGTGTACGTCGCCCGCGAGGACCCCGAGCCGGGCGTGAGCGGTGCACTCGTCGCGAACGCCGTACCGCTGCCCCCCGAGCACGTGGTCTTCGAGCCCTCGTGGTCGGCCACCGCCGGCCACCTCGTCGAGCGTGCCCGCCCCGGCGACATCATCCTCACCCTGGGGGCGGGTGACGTCACCCTGCTGGGTCCGCAGGTCCTGGAGCTCCTCGAGGAGCGGGCAGATGATCCCGATGCTTGAGCGCGGGAGGGCGCGCACGGCCGGCCCGGACGAGCCGACCGTCCGGATCGCCCGCAAGGACTTCCGCCGACGCCGGTTCGCGGGTCGTCGACGCCGGATCCTGCTCGTGCTGCTGCTCGTGACAGCCGTCTCCGCCGCGACCTGGCTGGTGTTCTTCTCGCCGTACGTCACGGCGCAGGAGGTGCGCATCTCCGGCAACGACCGGGTCGGCAGGCCGCGCATCGAGCGCGCCGCGCGGGTCCCCACCGGCACCCCGCTGGCCCGCGTCGACCTCGCCTCGGTCACCGCAAGAGTGGAGTCGATCCCCGCGGTGCGCCAGGCGCGTGTCTCCCGCAGCTGGCCGCACGCGGTGCACATCGCCGTCGAGGAACGCGTCCCGGTCGCCGTGGTCGACCGTGGCGCCGGGCTGCAGGCGCTGGACCGCTCCGGAGTGCTGTTCGGTCGCTACCAGAGCCGCCCCGAGGGCCTGGCACTCGTCCGCGTCGACGAGGACGCCCACGGCGACGCGCTGGTCGAGGCCGGCCGGGTGCTGCACAGCCTCCCGCAGAGCGTGGCGCGGCGCGTCGAGACCGTCCAGGTCAGCAGCGTCGACCAGATCCGGTTCGGGCTGCGCGGCGGCAAGCGTGTGGTGTGGGGGAGTGCCGAGGACTCCGAGGAGAAGTCGCAGGTCGTCGAGGCGCTGCTCGAGCGACCCGGCACCGAGATCGACGTCTCCGTCCCCGGCCGCCCCACCACCCGCTGACCGGGCACTCCTGGTTGCCCCAAACCCGCCGACCGGGCAGTTCTGGTTGCCCCAAACCCGCCGACCGGGCAGTTGTGGTTGCTGGAAGTACGCCGACCGGGCACTTGTGGTTGCGCAAGACGGCTCGACCGGGCAGTTCTGGTTGCCGGTGTTCTCTCCCCGGTGGCGGGGGAGTGTCGTCCGGCAAGTGGAGGGGGCCATACACGGCCGAGGCGCGCCGGTCATGCCCGGGGAATCAACCAGGACTGCCCGCTCGGCGTACTCACAGCAACCAGAACTGCCCGGTCGGCGGAGTACAGAAAAGATTTCGCGATCTCGCGGCGCGCCCGCGTGTTGCACGGGCCCGGGGTGGCGTTCCACCTACCTTGATCTAACAACCTCAGGTTGACATAACATTAACCCTCTACTTCAGGGTTAGGGTTTTTCAGCCGGAGGGCTTCCCCAGGAACATCCGAGTGGTCCCGCAGCCGGGCGGGACGACGCACAAAGTGAGAGGCACCCCCGTGGCAGCACCCCAGAACTACCTGGCCGTGATCAAGGTCGTGGGTATTGGTGGAGGTGGAGTCAACGCCGTCAACCGGATGATCGAGGTCGGGCTGAAGGGCGTCGAGTTCATCGCCATCAACACTGATGCGCAGGCCCTGTTGATGAGTGATGCCGATGTCAAGCTCGACATCGGCCGCGAGAAGACCCGCGGCCTCGGTGCCGGCGCCAACCCGCAGGTGGGTGCCGAGGCGGCCGAGGACCACGCCGACGAGATCGAGGAGGTCCTCAAGGGGGCCGACATGGTCTTCGTGACGGCGGGCGAGGGTGGTGGCACCGGCACCGGCGGCGCCCCCGTGGTGGCCAAGATCGCCCGGTCCCTGGGTGCGCTGACCATCGGTGTGGTCACCCGGCCGTTCATGTTCGAGGGTCGTCGTCGGGCGAGCTCCGCGGAGGAGGGCATCGCCACCCTGCGCGAGGAGGTCGACACCCTCATCGTGATCCCCAACGACAAGCTGCTCTCGATCTCCGACCGCAACGTGAGCATGCTCGACGCCTTCAAGCAGGCCGACCAGGTGCTGCTGCAGGGCGTCTCCGGCATCACCGACCTGATCACCACCCCCGGCCTGATCAACCTCGACTTCGCCGACGTGAAGTCGGTGATGTCCAACGCCGGCTCGGCCCTCATGGGCATCGGCTCCGCGCGCGGCGAGAACCGCGCCGTGGAAGCGGCGGAGCTGGCCGTGTCCAGCCCGCTGCTGGAGGAGTCGATCGACGGCGCCCAGGGGGTGCTGCTCTCGATCGCCGGCGGGTCCGACCTCGGTCTCTTCGAGATCAACGAGGCGGCCGCCATGGTCGCGGACTCGGTGCACGACGAGGCCAACATCATCTTCGGCGCCACCATCGACGACGCCCTCGGCGACGAGGTGCGCGTCACGGTGATCGCGGCGGGGTTCGAGGGCGGACGGCCCAAGCGTCGTGACGACACCAACTCTCTCCGTCCCCGTCAGGCGGCGCAGTCCAAGCCGCAGTCGCAGGAGGAGACCCGCGCCGCGGCCCGGGCAGTCGCGGAGCAGCGCAAGGCTCCCGAGCAGGAGCCGCGTCGCGAGCCGGTGCCGGTCGGGGCCCAGCGTCCCGCGGCGCCGTCCTCGGACCGTCCGGCCCAGTCGTCCCAGCCCGCGCAGCGCCCGGCCCCGGCACCGAGCCGGCGCGGCTTCGACGACGACGAGCTCGACGTGCCCGACTTCCTGAAGTAACGATCAGGGGGTGTACTCCCACCGCAGCAGCACCGGCCCCGTCGACCTGGCGTTCACCGACAGGTACGGCGGGGTCAGTGCTGTGCCCTTCGACAGCCTCAACCTCGCCCTGGTCGGCGACGACGACCCGGCGGCGACCGCGCGCAACGTCGAGCTGGTGCTCGGGGACTTCGCCCCCGGGGCACGCCTGGCCGACATGGAGCAGGTGCACGGCAACCGGGTGGTGACGGCAGGGGAGCACCGCGAGCAGTGCGACGCCCTGGTCACCGACGAGCCCGACACCGTGCTGATGGTGCGCGTCGCCGACTGCGTGCCGGTCCTGCTGGCCGACCCCGATGCGGGCGTCATCGGTGCCGCTCACGCCGGCCGCAAGGGCATGGTCAGCGGGGTCGTGACCGCGTGCGTGGAGCAGATGCGACTCCGCGGCGCCGAGCAGGTGGCCGCGTGGATCGGACCGCACATCTGCGGCTCCTGCTACGAGGTACCCGCCGACCTCCAGCGCGAGGTCGGCGAGCTGGAGCCGGCCGCGGTCTCCACCACCTCCTGGGGCACCACCGGCCTCGACATCGGTGCCGGCGTCCGGGCCCAGCTCGAGCGCACGGGTGTCCGGGTGGTCGACGCGACCTGCTGCACGCGGGAGTCCGAGGACCTCTACTCCTACCGCCGCGACGGGGCGGGTGCCGGGCGGTTCGCCGGCCTGATCAGGATGAGGGCATGAGCCACGACGACCCCGGACGCCGCGAACAGGTCGAGACCGGCCTGCGCACCGTGACCGAGCGCATCGAGAACGCCTGCAAGGAGGTGCGCAGGGACGCCTCGGACATCACCCTGGTGGTGGTGACCAAGTTCTTCCCCGCCTCCGACGTGCGGCTGCTCGCCGAGCTCGGCGTGCGCGACGTCGGCGAGAACCGCCACCAGGAGGCGGCCGAGAAGGAGCCGCAGTGCACCGATCTCGACCTCACCTGGCACTTCATCGGCGGGTTGCAGAGCAACAAGGCCGCCGCCGTGCCCGGCTGGGCCGACGTAGTCCACTCCGTCGACCGGGCCAAGCTGGTCAACGGCCTGAGCCGGGGCGCCGTCGAGCGCGGCCGCACGCTGGACTGCCTGGTCCAGGTCAGCCTCGACCCCCCCGGAGCCGCGGGCCGCTCCGGCTGCGAGCCGGCCGACGTGCCCGCCCTCGTCGAGCGCATCCAGGACGCCGAGGGCCTGCGGTTGCGCGGCGTGATGGGGGTCGCGCCCCTCGGCGGCGGCCCGGCCGAGGCGTTCGCGCGGCTGGCCGAGCACGCCGCCGACGTACGCCGCCAGGAGCCGGGGGCCACCTGGCTCTCCGCGGGCATGAGCGCCGACCTCGAGGAGGCCGTCCGGGCCGGCGCGACACACCTCCGGATTGGCTCCGCGGTCCTCGGTCCGAGGCCCCGCGTCCAGTAATGTCCCAAGTGCCTCCTGCGAGACGGAGGGCAGCACCCCCGGCGCCACGAAGAGCCCACGAGAGCAGAGGAAACAACTGATGAGCGCGATGCGGAAGATGGGCGTCTACCTCGGCCTCCTCGAGGATGCCGAGGGGGAGTACGTCGACACCGACAGCGAGTTCGACGAGCCCGCCCGTCGCACCGACTCGGCCGAGCAGGCCGCGCGTCCGGTCGCCAACCTCGCCGAGCGCCGTCGGCCCAGCTCCGAGGGTGCTCCCGCCGCCCGTCCGACGACCTCGGTGGCGCCGATGTCCCGGATCACCACCCTGCACCCGCGCACCTACAACGAGGCGCGCGTGATCGGGGAGAACTTCCGCGACGGCGTCCCGGTGATCATGAACCTCTCGGAGATGGACGACACCGACGCCAAGCGCCTCGTCGACTTCGCCGCCGGCCTGGTGTTCTCGGTGCGCGGCACCATCGAGCGGGTCACCAACAAGGTGTTCCTGCTCTCCCCGCCCAACGTCTCGGTGGCCGCGGAGGACAAGCAGCGGATGGCCGAGCACGGCTTCTTCAACCAGAGCTGACCCTGGCCTGCAACCCGTTGGGAACGACCGCCTAGGCTCGTCGCGTGACCCTGCTCGGCGAGATCATCAGCCTGGTCCTCGGCACGTTCATCGCACTGCTCTTCGTGCGGTTCATCGTGGACTGGATCCAGGTGTTCGCACGCTCGTGGACCCCGCGTGGTCCCGTGCTGGTGATCCTCGAGGGCATCTACACGGTCACCGACCCGCCCATCAAGGCGCTGCGCAAGGTGCTGCCACCCATCCGGCTCGGCGGGATGGCGCTCGACCTGAGCTTCATCGCGGTGCTGCTGATCTGCTACATCTTGCTCTCGCTCAACCGGGCGATCCTGCTCAGCTGAGGACCCCCGACCCGGGGGCCGCACGGGCTGTCAGGGTTGCCACGCCGGTCGCCTCGCACACGCGTTATGGTGCAACCGCAGGAACACGCACGTAAGTCCGACGAGAGAATGGTGAATCATGCCGCTGACGCCTGAGGACGTGAGCAACAAGCGCTTTACCCCGGTGCGGCTCCGCGAGGGCTACGACATGGGTGAGGTCGACCAGTTCCTCGACGAGGTCGAGTCCGAGCTGGAGAGGCTCCACAAGGAGAACGAGGACCTTCGCGCGAAGCTCTCGGCGGCCCAGCGCGGCGACAGCGAGGCCACCACCGTCACTCCCGCTCCGCCCGTGGAGAAGGAGGAGAAGAAGGAGCCGGCCCCCGCGCCCACCCCTGCTCCGGCGGTCGCCACCGAGGAGATCAAGATCACGACGGCCGCGGACGCCTCCACCGCCGCCACCCGGCTCCTCGAGCTGGCCACCAACAACGCCGACCAGGTCGTGGCCGAGGCCAAGGAGGAGGCCGACCGCATCATCGGCGCCGCCCGCACCAAGGCCGAGCGCCTGGAGGCGGAGACCAAGACCAAGACCGACCGCCTCGAGCAGGACGCCCGCACCCGCGCGCAGATGCTCGACTCCGAGACCGAGGCCAAGCGCCGCGAGCTGTTCGGCGACCTCGAGAAGGAGAAGCAGCGGCTCGACACCGAGGTGGAGAACCTGCGCACCTTCGAGCGGGAGTACCGCAGCCGGTTGCGCAGCTACTTCACCGAGCAGCTGGCCCTGCTCGACGGCCAGGGCGAGGGCGGGAAGCTGCCTGCGAGCCAGACCGAACACACCCCCAAGCGGCTGCGCTCGATCCTCGGCGACGAGGACCAGGGCGGAAAGGCCCAGGGCTGATCACACGAAACTGATCAGACCGGGCCCGAACCGGCTGATCACCACTCTCGGACACACGAAGGGCCGCACCGTCCGGTGCGGCCCTTCGCCGTACGCCGGCGACGGTGCGCTCAGACCTTCGCGACCGCGAAGGAGACCCCGAGGTCGTTGTCGACGCTCTGCAGCCCCTCGGCGGTGTCGGCCTGCGTCATCGTCTGCGCGAGCACCTCGCCGGCGATCAGGTCGCGGTGCTCGGCGACCGCCTCGGCCGCCTCGTCGGTGGCGTGCCAGGTCAGCTCGATCCGGTCGGAGACCTCGAAGCCGGCGTTCTTGCGCGCCTCCTGCACCATCCGGATGATCTCGCGGGCCAGCCCGGCCCGGCGCAGCTCGGGGGTCACCTCGAGGTCCAGCCCGACGGTCTCGCCCTGCTCGTTGACGACCGACCAGCCCTCGCGCGGCCGCTCGGAGATGATCACCTCGTCGGGCTGCAGCGTGACCTGCTCGCCGTCGACGGTGACGACCGCGGACCCGTCCGCCTCGAGCGCGGCAGCCAGCGCCGCGGCGTCCGCGGCGGCGATCGCCCCCGCAACCGTCGGCGTCTGCTTGCCGAACCGCTTGCCGAGCGAACGGAAGTTGCCCTTCGCGGTGTGGTCGATCAGGTCCGCGCCGGCAGCCGAGAGCGGCTCGAGCGTTCCGACGTTGAGCTCCTCGGCGACCTCCGCGCGCAGCTCCTCGCCCAGCTTCGTCCAGGCAGCGGAGCCGACCAGTGCCCGGCGGAGCGGCTGACGGGTGCGGACCTTGGCGTCGGCCCGGGCGGAGCGACCGAGCTCGACGACCCGCCGTGCCAGCGCCACCGCCTGCGACAGCTCGTCATCGACGAGGCTGCCGTCCACACGCGGCCAGGTCGCGAGGTGCACCGACTCGGGGAGGTCGGGTGAGGTCGGCCGGAACATGTCCTGCCACACCCGTTCCGTGATGAACGGCACGAGCGGCGCCATCAGCAGCGTGACGACGTACAGGCACTCGTGCAGGGTGGCCAGGGCAGCCGGGTCGCCGGACCAGAACCGCCGCCTCGACCGCCGCACGTACCAGTTCGACAGGTCGTCGACGTAGCCCGCCAGCAGCACGCCGGCACGCTGGGTGTCGAAGTTCTCCATCGCCTCGGTGACGCGGAGAGCGAGCCGGTGCGCCTCGGAGAGCGCCCAGCGGTCCAGCACCGGCCGGTCGGCGACCTCGGGCGCCGGGTCGCCGACGGACCAGTCGGAAGTCCGGGCGTACAGCACCTGGAAGGCCACCGTGTTCCAGTAGGTCAGCAGCACCTTGCGGACCGTCTCCTGGATGGTGGTGTGCCCCACGCGCCGGGCCGCCCACGGCGAGCCACCGGCAGCCATGAACCAGCGCACCGCGTCCGCGCCGTGCTCGTCCATCAGCGGGATGGGCTCGAGGATGTTGCCGAGGTGCTTGGACATCTTGCGGCCGTCCTCGGCCAGGATGTGGCCGAGGCAGAGCACGTTGCGGTACGACGACTCGTCGAAGACGAGCGTGCCGACCGCCATCAGGGTGTAGAACCAGCCCCGGGTCTGGTCGATCGCCTCGCAGATGAAGTCGGCCGGGTAGGCCTGCTCCAGCCGCTCGGCGGACCCCGCGACGTGCGGGTAGCCCCACTGTGCGAACGGCATCGACCCGGAGTCGAACCACGCGTCGATCACCTCGGGCACGCGGCGCGCCTGCAGGCCGCACCCGTCGGTCGGGCAGGTGATGGTGACCTCGTCGACGAAGGGTCGGTGCGGGTCGAGACCGGACTGGACGGTGCCGGAGAGCTCGGAGAGCTCTGCGAGCGAGCCGACGCAGGTCTGGTGGCCCTCCTCGCAGCGCCAGATCGGCAGGGGGGTGCCCCAGTAGCGGCTACGGGAGAGCGCCCAGTCGATGTTGTTGGTCAGCCAGTCGCCGTAGCGGCCGTGCTTGATGCTGTCGGGGTACCAGTTGGTCTTCTCGTTCTCCCGGAGCAGCTCGTCCTTGACCTCGGTGGTGCGGACGTACCACGACGGCTGGGCGTAGTAGAGCAGCGCGGTGTGGCAGCGCCAGCAGTGCGGGTAGCTGTGCTCGTAGGGCACGTGCCGGAACAGCAGCCCGCGAGCCTCCAGGTCGGCGACCAGGTCGGTGTTGGCGTGCCGGAAGAACTGCCCGCCGACCAGGCCCAGCGAGTCCAGGAAGTGGCCGCGCGGGTCGATCGGGTTGACCATCGCGACGCCGTGGCGGCGGCAGGAGGCGAAGTCGTCCTCACCGAACGCGGGGGACTGGTGGACCAACCCGGAGCCGTCCTCCGCGGTGACGTAGTCCTCGGCCACCACGAAGTGCGCCCGCGGCTCGGACCCGTCGGCACGCTCGGGCCACTCGACCAGCTCGAACGGGCGCTGGTAGGTCCACCCGGCCATCTCGGCTCCGGTGAACCGGTCCTGCACCGTCCAGCCGCTCTGCCCATCAGCAGGGGCGAGCGCCTGCCCGACCAGGGTCTCGGCGACGACGAGCGTCTCGTCACCGTCGGTCACGGTCACGTAGGTCATCTCGGGGTGCACGGCGACCAGGGCGTTTGAGACCAGCGTCCAGGGGGTCGTGGTCCAGGTCAGCAGCGCGGCCCGGCCGGCGTACGGGCCGGAGGTGAGCGGGAAGCGCACGTAGACCGAGGGGTCGGTCACTGTCTCGTAGCCCTGCGCGAGCTCGTGGTCGGACAGCCCCGTGCCGCAACGAGGGCAGTACGGCGCGACCCGGTAGTCCTCTACGAGCAGGCCCTTGGCGTGGATCTGCTGCAGGGCCCACCACACCGACTCGACGTACTCGGGGTCCATCGTGCGGTAGGGCCGGCGCATGTCGATCCAGCAGCCCATGCGGTCGGTCATCTGCTCCCAGAGGTCGACGTAGCGCTGCACCGACTCGCGGCAGCGCGCGTTGAACTCGGCGATGCCGAACGCCTCGATGTCGGCCTTGCCGGAGAACCCGAGCTCCTTCTCCACCGCGAGCTCCACCGGCAGCCCGTGGCAGTCCCAGCCGCCCTTGCGGTTGACCTGGTAGCCCTGCATCGTCCGGAACCGCGGGAAGACGTCCTTGAACGTGCGGGACTCGATGTGGTGGGTCCCGGGCCGACCGTTGGCCGTCGGCGGGCCCTCGTAGAAGGTCCAGGTCCGGGCCCCGGCATTGCGGTCGACGGACTTCTCGAAGATCCCGTGCTCGGCCCAGAAATCGAGCACCTCGCGCTCGAGGGCCGGCAGGTCAACCTGGGGAGGGACGGGGCGGTAGGAGAGACGGCCCGTGGATGGGGTCGAGGGGGAAGCCATGGTCAGCGGGATCCTTCGTCGTCCGGTTCACAACGAAGGGACGAGGCCCGGCGTGCGCCGGATCCCGCGGTACCACCCTCCTTGGCCGGCGACTTCGCACCGACCCTCTCGTTCTCGCACCGCTGCCGGGTCTACTGCGCGAGGTCCTCGCGGTTCTTCCGGCGGCTCCGGGTGATCTTCTCCGCCTGCCGTGCCACCGGGCTCACACCGTCCCCGGCTCGCTCTTGGTCGTGCAGGTGGGTACTCGTCCCTTCCACACCGTGCGGTGGCACCAGTGTGCCAGAGGCCGTCGCGTGTCGTGCGGGATGGCGAGTTGAAGGGTGTCCGGCACACGCATATCCTCTCGCCACCACGAATCGCGTGGCTCCCGTCTCCCCTGCCCCAAGAGGTCCACTATGGCTACGAAGACTCGCAAGTCCCTGGTGGGCCGCGCCGGCGCGGCAGCGCGCAAGGTGGTCTCCCGCGCGAACAACCAGGCATCGAAGACGACGCAGGCGGCCGCGGCCAAGAAGTCGGCCGCGACGTCCACGGCGAAGAAGACGGCGGCGAAGAAGGCCACGGCGACGAAGTCCACGGCGACGAAGTCCACGGCGACGAAGTCCGCCGCGAAGGCGGCCGCGAAGAAGGCACCGGCCGAGAAGGCAGCCGCGAAGAAGACGGCGGCCACGCAGACCGCCGCCAAGAAGACCGCCACCGCCGGGACGGCCGCGAAGAAGGCACCCGCGACGAAGCCGGCCGCGAAGAAGGCGACCACCAAGAAGGCGACCACCAAGGCGCCCGCCAAGAAGTCGACCGCGAAGAAGGCGCCGGCCACCAAGGCGGCGGCCAAGGCGACGACGGCCAAGAAGACGACGGCCAAGAAGACGACGGCCAAGAAGACGACGGCCACCAAGGCCGCTCCGAAGAAGGCAGCTCCCAAGAAGACTGCAGCGAAGAGGACGAGCGCCACGAAGAAGGCTGCAGCGAAGAAGACGACGGCGAAGAAGGCCGCCAAGCGCCCTGTCGCCCCGTCCCAGCTGGTCGTCCTCGAGCAGGAGGACCCGTGGACCCCGGCCGAGCTCAAGCAGGTCCGCACCCAGCTGCTCGACGACGTACGACGCCTGACGGGTGAGCTCGCCGAGGTCGAGGAGGACCTCGCGGGCATGATCGAGAACTCCGGCGAGGGGGCCGGCCAGGACCAGGCCGACGTCGGCTCCGCGTCCTACGAGCGCGACCAGGAGATGGTCGTGGTGCACAACGCGCGGGACATGCTGGAGCAGTCGCAGCACGCCCTGGAGCGGATCGACGCCGGCAGCTACGGCCAGTGCGAGAACTGCGGCAACCCGATCGGCAAGAACCGGCTGATGGCGTTCCCGCGCGCCACGCTGTGCCTGGCCTGCAAGCAGCGCGAGGAGCGTCGCTGATCACGAGCGAGACCGCGGCCGAGCCGGCCGGTTCGACACCGGGCGCCGGCAGGTCGGCCACCCCGCTCGCCCTCGCCGTGGCGGCCGTCGCGCTGGTGGTCGACGTCGCCAGCAAGCAGCTCGCCGTCCGGGAGCTGGAGGGGCGCGACCCCGTCCAGGTGCTCGGCGAGGTGCTCCAGCTGACCCTGGTCCGCAACCCGGGCGCGGCGTTCAGCACGGGGGAGTCGTTCACCCCGGCGATCTCCCTGGTGGCGGTCATCGCGACGGCGGTGATCGTCCGGCTGGTGTTCAAGGTGCGGCACCGCGGCTGGGCCGTGGCCCTGGGCCTGCTGCTCGCCGGGGTGAGCGGCAACCTGGTCGACCGGGTCTTCCGGGCGCCGGGACCGCTGCGGGGTCACGTGGTCGACTTCTTCCAGCTGCCCCACTGGCCGGTCTTCAACGTGGCCGACATCTGCATCAACGCGGGCGCGATCCTGATGGCGATCCTGCTGTTCCGCGGCGTCCACCTCGACGGTGGTCGGGATGGCTGAGCGCGGCCTCGGGGACACCGAAGAGCGCACCCTGAGCGTGCCCGAGGGCCTGGGGGGCGAGCGGGTCGACGTCGGCATGGCCCGGCTGTTCGGGCTGTCCCGGTCACGTGCCGCCGAGCTGATCGCGCAGGGCAGGGTGCACATCGACGGGCACGGGGCCGCGAAGTCCGACCGGCTGGTGCCCGGGTCGATGCTCGAGGTGTCCATCCCCGCCACCAGCGACCCGCTCGAGGTGAGGGCCGAGGTCGTCGAGGGGATCACGATCATCCACGACGACGACGACCTCGTCGTCATCGACAAGCCCGTGGGGGTCGCCGTACACCCCTCGATGGGGTGGACCGGATCGACCGTGGTGGGCCACCTGCGTGGTGCCGGCTTCCGGATCTCCACCAGCGGGGCGCCCGAGCGGCGCGGCATCGTGCAGCGCCTCGACGTCGGCACCTCCGGGGTGATGGTGATCGCCAAGAGCGAGAGCGCCTACTCGCGGCTGAAGAACGCCTTCCGGCACCGCGACGTCGACAAGGTCTACCACGCGCTCGTGCAGGGACACCCCGACCCGCTGCGCGGGACGATCGACGCTCCGATCGGGCGGCACAACACCTCGGACTGGAAGTTCGCGGTCCGCGAGGACGGCAAGCACAGCGTCACCCACTACGACACCCTCGAGGCGCACCGCTTCGCCAGCCTGCTGGAGATCCACCTCGAGACCGGCCGCACCCACCAGATCCGGGTGCACATGGCGGCGCTGCGGCACCCGTGCGTGGGCGACCTGACCTACGGCGCCGACCCCACCCTGGCCCGCCGGGTCGGCCTGGAGCGCCAGTGGCTACACGCGGTCCGGCTCGGCTTCGAGCACCCCGGTTCCGGGGACTACGTCGAGTACGAGTCGCCCTACCCCGATGACCTGGCCCGCGCGCTGGAGGTCATCCGTGGTGCCCACTGACGGCGAGAACCAGGAGGACGATCCGGAGCTGACGCTGCGCCCGGCCGTGGCCGAGGACCTCGACGCCGTGCTGCAGGTGTACACGGCGGCCGCCACCGGCCCCGGCCGGCCCGCGGACGAGCGGCCGGAGCCGCCGGTGCGCGACTGGGTGTCCCGCCTGCTGGAGCACCCCGAGCTGTGGGTGGCGACGGCGGAGGGCGCGGTCGTCGGCTTCGTGCACCTCGACGGCGACTGGCTGGACCAGCTCTTCGTGCACCCGGACCACCAGGGCAGGGGAGTGGGTAGGGCGCTGCTCGAGCTCGCCATGGCCTTGCGGCCCCGGGGCTTCGGGCTGCGCGTGCACGAGGCGAACACCCGGGCCCGCGCGTTCTACACGCGCTCCGGCCTGGTCGAGCTCGAGCACACCGACGGGAGCAGCTACAGCGACGGCTCACCGGACGTGCAGATGGCTTGGTTGGGCGAGGACCCGCTGGCCTACCTACGGCGCCGCATCGACGAGGTGGACGCGGAGGTCGCCGTGCTGCTCGCGCGCCGCGTGGCTCTGACCGCCGCCGTCCAGGAGCGCAAGGCGGTGGGCGGCCTCGCCGGGCGCGACCTGCGGCGCGAGCAGGAGATCGTCGAGCGGATGGCGCGGCGGGTGCCGGAGCTGGGCGCCGACCGGATCGCGCGGGTCATGCACACGGTCATCGAGGAGAGCCTCGCCGCCTGGGAGGACCGCCCGGAACGACCGTCCTGAGGCACGCCGAGGAGGTGTCAGAGGTCGCTGCCACGCTGACGTAGTCTGACCTCCTTCCCCCAGATCGGGCCCGTTCCGGCGGTCGCCCGGACTGATTCCCGTGTCCACCCTCGAGACTCCTGCAAAGGGCTGATCGCGCTCCATGACGACGGGGAACTCCGCCAGCCGGGACGGCTTCGTCCACCTGCACGTGCACACCGAGTACTCCATGCTCGACGGCGCAGCCCGGCTCGGCGACATGTTCGAGCGGACCGCCGAGCTCGGCATGGACGCGATCGCGATGACCGACCACGGCAACGTGTTCGGCGCCTACGACTTCTGGTCCAAGGCGCGTGCCGCCGGGATCAAGCCGATCATCGGGATGGAGGCCTACTTCACCCCCAACACCCCGCGCACCGAGAAGAAGCGGGTGCGGTGGAACGACGGTGGTGACGACGACGTCTCCGGGTCGGGTGCCTACACCCACATGACCCTGCTCGCCGAGAGCACCAAGGGGATGCACAACCTGTTCCGCCTCAGCAGCCGGGCCAGCATGGAGGGCTTCTTCTACCAGCCGCGCGCCGACCGCGAGCTGCTGGAGGAGTACGCCGAGGGCCTCATCGCGACGACCGGGTGCCCCTCGGGCGAGGTCCAGACCTGGCTGCGCATCGGGGACTACGACAAGGCTCGGCAGGCGGCCGGCGACTTCCAGGACATCCTCGGCAAGGACAACTACTTCCTCGAGCTGATGGACCACGGTCTCGACATCGAGACCCGGGTGCGCGAGGGCCTGCTGCGGCTGAGCAGGGACCTCGGCATTCCCCCGGTCGCGACCAACGACTCCCACTACGTGCACCAGCGCGACGCCGGCGCCCACGAGCACCTGCTGTGCGTGTCCTCGGGCAGCGTGATGAGCGACCCCAAGCGGTTCCGGTTCAACGGCGACAGCTACTACATCAAGTCCCCGGCCGAGATGCGCGAGCTCTGGGCCGAGCGCAACGGGCTGCCCGAGGCATGCGACAACACCCTGCTGATCGCGGAGCGCTGCGACGTGCAGTTCACCGAGGGCAACGGCACCTACATGCCCAAGTTCCCCTGCCCGCCGGGGGAGGACGAGACCTCGTGGCTGGTCAAGGAGGTCGAGAAGGGGCTGCGCTTCCGCTACCCGCAGGGCGTGCCCGACGAGGTGCGCAAGCAGGCCGAGTACGAGCTCGACGTCATCAACCAGATGGGCTTCCCGGGCTACTTCCTCGTGGTCGCCGACTTCATCAACTGGGCCAAGGACAACGGCATCCGGGTCGGCCCGGGTCGTGGCTCGGGAGCCGGCTCGATGGTGGCCTACGCGATGCGGATCACCGACCTCGACCCGCTCGAGCACGGCCTGATCTTCGAGCGCTTCCTCAACCCCGACCGTGTCTCGATGCCCGACTTCGACATCGACTTCGACGAGCGTCGTCGCGGCGAGGTGATCAAGTACGTCTCGGACAAGTACGGCGACGACCGGGTCAGCTACATCGTCACCTACGGCACCATCAAGGCCAAGCAGGCGGTGAAGGACTCCTCGCGCATCCTGGGCTACCCGTTCGCGATGGGTGACCGGATCACCAAGGCGATGCCCGCCTCGGTGATGGGCAAGGACGTCCCGCTCAAGCAGATCTTCGACCCCCAGCACAACCGCTACAACGAGGGCGGCGAGTTCCGCTCGCTCTACGAGGGCGACGCCGACGTGAAGACGGTGGTCGACACCGCGATCGGCCTCGAGGGGCTCAAGCGGCAGTGGGGCGTGCACGCCGCCGGCGTGATCATGTCGAGCGAGCCGCTGCTCGACGTGATCCCGGTGATGCGACGCCCCGCCGACGGCGCCAAGATCACGCAGTTCGACTACCCGACCTGCGAGAAGCTCGGCCTGATCAAGATGGACTTCCTCGGGTTGCGCAACCTGACTGTCCTCGACGACGCGCTGATCAACATCGAGTCCAACCGCGGCGAGAAGGTCGTGCTCGAGGAGCTCGAGCTCACCGACCCGGCGACCTACCAGCTGCTGCAGCGCGGCGACACCCTCGGCGTCTTCCAGCTCGACGGCGGCCCGATGCGAGCGCTGCTGCGCAGCATGCAGCCGGACACCTTCGAGGACATCTCCGCGGTCGGTGCGCTCTACCGCCCCGGCCCGATGGGTGCGGACTCCCACAACAAGTACGCCCGCCGCAAGACCGGCCGTGAGCCGGTGGAGCCGATCCACCCCGAGCTGGCCGAAGCGCTCGAGGACATCCTGGGTGAGACCTACGGGTTGATCGTCTACCAGGAGCAGGTGATGGCGATCGCGCAGAAGCTGGCCGGCTACACGCTCGGTCAGGCGGACCTGCTGCGTCGCGCCATGGGCAAGAAGAAGAAGGAGGAGCTGGACAAGCAGTTCGAGACCTTCTCCGCCGGCATGGCCGAGCGCGGCTACTCCAAGGCCGCGATCAAGACGCTGTGGGACATCCTGCTGCCGTTCTCCGACTACGCGTTCAACAAGGCCCACTCCGCGGCGTACGGCCTGGTCTCCTACTGGACCGCCTACCTCAAGGCCAACTACCCGGCGGAGTACATGGCTGCGCTGCTCACGTCGGTCAAGGACGACAAGGACAAGATGGCGATCTACCTCGGCGAGTGCCGCCGGATGAAGATCCGCGTGCTGCCGCCCGACGTCAACGAGTCCGAGGCCAACTTCACCCCGGTCGGCACCGACATCCGCTTCGGCCTGACCGCCATCCGCAACGTCGGCGGAAACGTGGTCGACCAGATCATCGCCACGCGGCGGGAGACGGGCCGGTTCACGGACTTCGCGGACTTCATGGACAAGGTGCCCGCCCAGGTCTGCAACAAGCGACTCATCGAGTCCCTGGTCAAGGCCGGCGCCTACGACGAGATGAAGCACAAGCGCCGGGCGCTGGTCGCGGTGCACGAGCAGGCGGTCGACCAGTACGTCGACATCAAGCGCAACGAGGCGATCGGGCAGGACTCCCTCTTCGGCGGGCTCGACGACGGCGACGGCGGCTTCGGCGTCACCGTGGTGGTCCCGGACATCGACGAGTGGGACAAGCAGACGCTGCTCGCCCACGAGCGCGAGATGCTCGGCCTCTACGTCAGCGACCACCCGCTCAACGGGCTCGAGCACGTCCTGGCCAGCGCGTCGGACTGCACGATCGGGCAGCTGCTCACCGACGAGAGCCGGCCCGACGGCAGCCCGGCCACCGTCTGCGGCCTGGTCACCGCGGTGACCCGCAAGATCACCAAGACCGGCAACGCCTGGGCGATCGTCACCGTCGAGGACCTCGAGGGCTCCATCGACGTGCTGTTCTTCCCCAACGACTACCAGCTCGCCGCGACGCTGCTGGTCGAGGACACCGTGGTGAGCGTCCAGGGGCGTCTCGACAAGAGCAAGGACCAGGCCGAGCTGCGCGGCCGCGCGGTCTCCACCCCGGCGATGGATACGCGGGGGAGCGGGCCGGTGCTGATCACCCTGCCGGCCACGAGGTGCACGCCGCCCGTCGTCGAGCAGCTCAAGGAGGTGCTGCGCACCCACCCCGGCACCACCGAAGTGCGGCTGCGGCTGGTCACCCGCACCAACACCCGGGTGATGCGCGTCGACGACCGGCTGCGGGTGAGTGCGTCGCCGGCGCTGTACGGCGACCTCAAGCACCTGCTCGGCCCGGGCTGCCTGGGATGAGGCTGCTGCCGGGTGGAGCCGCCCCGGCCGTCAAGGACGCGCTCGTCATCGTGGGCTGGTTCCTGGTGTCGGGCGTGGTCGGTGCGCTCGTCTGGTGGCAGGTGACCGACCTGCCCCTCGTGACCAGTGCCGGGGGCACCGCCGTGGTGGAGCCCGGCGAGCTGGTCATGCAGGTCGGCATCGACGCGTGGTTCGCGGTGATCGCGTCGGCCGGCGGGCTGCTCGGCGGCATCGTGCTGATCGCCTGGCGCCATCGTGACCCCGTGCTGACCGTCCTCCTGGTGGGCGTTGCCGCGGCTGCGGCGGGATGGCTGATGGAGCGGCTCGGTGGCCTGCTCGGTCCTGAGTCGGAGAAGTCGGCGCTCGCCACCCTGGGCGACGGCGCCTCGGTCCCCATGCAGCTCTCGGTGCACGCGCCCGGGGTGGTCTGGCTGTGGCCGCTGGCGGCGATGGTGGGCGCCACGGCGTGGCTCTGGATCGTCGCGAACCCCGAGCGGGAGCGGGCCCTGAAGAGTTAGCCTTCGGTGCCGACCGAGGGGGACGACCATGAGCCAGGACACGACTGTCCTGCCCGAGTACACACCGCAGCCCGAACGCCGTACGTCAGGGGTGGTGGCCGTCGTGGCGACCGTCGCTGCCGTCGTGCTGGTCGCCGGCGGAGGTGTCGCCGCATGGCAGTTCCTGCTGGCCGGCGGCTCGCGCCCGGCCGAGGTGCTGCCGGCCTCGACGTTCGCGCTGGCCACCCTCGACCTGGACCCCTCCGGCGGTCAGAAGCTCGAGGCGATCCGCACCCTGCGCAAGTTCCCCTCCGTCCGTGAGGACACCGGCCTCCAGGACGGGTCGGACCCGATGAAGGCGTTCTTCGAGGAGATCCAGGAGCACGACAGCTGCACGGGCCTCGACTACGAGCGCGATGTCGAGCCGTGGCTCGGCTCGCGTGCGGCCGTCGGCGGCGTGCTGATGGGCGACGACAAGCCGGCCCCGGTGGCCGCTCTGCAGGTCAAGGACGCCGAGGCGGCCCGCAGCGGGCTGGAGAAGCTGCGCAGGTGTGCCGAGGCCGAGAAGGACGACTTCGGCTGGTCGATGGCCGAGGGCCACGTCGTGCTCAGTGACACCACCGGGCACGCCGAGGCGATCGTGGCCGAGGGTGCGGAGAAGCCGCTGTCCGAGGACGCCGGCTTCCAGCGGTGGACCGAGGAGGTCGGCGCCGACGCGGTGCTGTCGGTGTACGTCGCCCCCGAGGCCGCCGAGATCGCCGCGGAGGCCACCGGGGAGGAGGTCGAGGGCGACGCCCTCACCCGGCTACTCGAGGACTTCGACGGCGCTGCAGCCGCCCTGAGGTTCGCCGACGGCGGCATCGAGCTGTCCTTCGCCGGCGGCGGGGCCAAGGCGGTCGAGGGCGCCGAGAACGTCTCCGGGCACGTGGGGATGCTGCCGGCCGACACCGCACTGGTCCTCGCGGCCTCGGTGCCGGAGGGGGTCTTCGACCAGCTGGCCGAGGACGAGTCGGCGACGGACTTCCTCGCCGGGATGCTCGGGCTCGACCTGCCGCAGGACCTCGAGGACCTGCTCGGCGAGTCGGTCAGCCTCTCCGTCGGCGGTGACGCACCGGAGAGCCTCGAGCAGCTGGAGGCGTTCGACTCGGTGCCGGTGGGCGCGCTGGTCCACGGCGACGAGGACGAGGTCCGCGCGGTGGTGGACAAGCTGACCGGCGCCGGCGAGGTGCCCGTGGTGGTGGAGTCGGGCGAGGGTCGGGTCGCCGTCGCCAGCACCCGGGACTACGCCCGGCAGTTGGTCGAGAAGGGTGCGCTCACCGACGACCCCGGGTTCCGCGACGCCGTGCCCGACGCGGACAAGGCCGAGTTCGTGTTCTACGTCGACGTGGACAGCGAGTGGCGCCAGTTGCTCGACCAGGCCCTCGAGGACAAGGAGACCTCCGCCAACCTCGACGTGGTCCGGGGCCTCGGCGTGAGCAGCTGGACCGACGGCGACGCCTCGCACGGCCTGGTGCGGCTGTCCCTGAAGTGACCTGGGTCAGGCCTGGCCTCGCCCGATCGGGGCCGTCCGTGCCTGCAGCAGCCGGACCATGTCGGCCGGGGCGAGGCCGATGTCGAGCCCACGGCGTCCGCCGCTGACGTAGACCACCGGCAGTGCCGTCGCCGACACGTCGAGCACGGTCTCGAGGCGCTTGCGCTGCCCGAGCGGGGAGATGCCGCCGACGACGTAGCCGGTGACGCGCTCGGCGAGGGCCGGGTCGGCCATCGTCGCCCGCTTGCCCCCGACCGCCGCGGCGAGCGCCTTGAGGTCGAGCTGTCCCGCGACGGGCACGATCGCGACCACGAGCCGGCCGTCCACCTCGGCGAGCAGCGTCTTGAGCACCGCACGCGGGTCGAGGCCCAGCTGCTCGGCGGCCTCGAGCCCGTAGGACGCGGCGGCCGGGTCGTGGGTGTAGGCGTGCGTCGTGAAGGCCACGCCGGCCTGCTCGAGCGCGACGGTGGCCGGGGTCCCACCGGCCCGGCCCTTGCGGGTCATCGGCTGCCTGCCATCAGTTGGGGGACCAGCGCGTCCGGGCCACTTCGGTGGCAGGGAGGGACGGCAACGCCCGCATCGCACGCATCTCCTCGCGCAGCGTGCTCCTCAGCATGACCAGCCGCTCCCGTGCCCCTGCTGCCTCGAGCAGCGCCTGGCGCTGGGGGAGGGTGAGGAGGCACGTGCTGGCCAGCGCGTAGGAGAGGTACGCCGGATCGCGCGGCAGCTCGCCGGCGAGCACGGGACCGCCGCGGAGCTCGGAGAGCCGGCTGCGGTAGGTCTCGAAGGTGCTCAGCGTCCTCGCCGCCTCGGCCCCGGCGTCCGGCTCGTCCACGTCCTCCACCAGGTCGACGTCCCCGCTGAGGTACTCGCCCGCGTTGTCCGACTGCACGACCCGCAGTCGCTGTCGCCCGACGACCTCGATGTCGAACCTGCCGTCGTCGTACCTCTCCACCTCGGTCAGCTGTGCGAGGGTGCCGACCCGGTGCACCGACTGCATGCCGTGCTCGCCGACCTCGTAGCCCTCGCGGATGGCGAGGATGCCGAGGACGCGCTCGGCGGGATCCGCGATCGCGAGCAGGTCGCGGACCAGTGCGCGGTAGCGGTCCTCGAAGACGTGCAGCGGGGTGGCCACACCCGGGAACAGCACCGCGTTGAGCGGGAAAAGCGGGACCGTGGGCACACCGCCACCGTAGTGGCCGGGGGCCCGTCCGGTGGTGCTGTCCGGGCGTGGGGAGCGGCCTATACCGCCGGTCGCTCGGCGTCGCAGCGCGTTCGAGGCAGCGACTACCTTGCAGGCACGGTTTGGGAGGAGATCGCCGGAACGATCGCGTCACTGGGGGGCCCGACGCCCGTCAGTCGCGGGCACCGTGGCCTCGAACAGGAGTGCCATGTCGATGCTGCTCTACCGGCTCGGGGGATTCATCGACCGCGCGCGTGTGTGGGTGGTCGTGGCGTGGCTCCTGCTGCTCACTGCCCTGATCGGTGCGTCGTCGATGCTGGGGACGCACTACGACGACACCTTCACCATCCCCGGCACGCAGTCGCAGCAGGGTCAGGACGTCCTCGCGGACCGGTTCGGTCTGACCGGCACCAACGGCCAGGTCCTCTACACGAGCGAGCGCGGCCCGATCAGTGCGGGAGCAGCCGCCGGCGCCGTGGGCGACGCGGTCCAGAAGGTGAACGCCCTGGCCGGCGTGGCCGTCAGCAACCCGCTCACGGCCGACGACCCGCTGGTCTCCCAGGACGGTCGGTCCACGATCGCCTCGCTCCGGTTCACCTCGCAGACCCCGTCTGACGCGCTCCTCGACCGCGTGCTCGAAACGGCCGAGCCGGACTCCTCCTCGGGTGTGAAGGCGCTGGTGGGCGGAGACGCCTACAAGAGCACGGGGGACCCCAGCAGGGTGCCCGAGCTGCTCGGCCTGCTGGTGTCGTTCTTCATCCTCGCCGTGGCGCTGGGATCGTTGATCGCAGCCGGGATGCCGATCCTCTCCTCGCTGGTCGGCGTCGGCGTGACGCTCAGCGCCGTGGTGGTGACCTCGTCGTTCGCGACCGTCTCCAGCAGCGCCCCGACGCTGGCGGAGATGCTCGGGCTGGCCGTCGGCATCGACTAC
>DASSLA010000211.1:0-3217 GCA_035689885.1 Marmoricola sp.
CCGGGGGCGCCGGCGCGGGCTTGAGGTTGCCGAGGAGCGGGCCCTCGTCGGGGCTTCCGGACAACAGCAGCCCCGGCGTTGCCAGGTCGCGCAGGGACTGGATGACCGGCTCGTAAAGGGCACGGGAGGCGCCACCGGAACGGCGCGCGAGGGCGAGGTGCAGGCCGACGTCGCGGGCCTGGGCCAGCAGCGGCTGCAGCAACGCGATCGGTGAGCCCTGTTGGGTGGCAACCAGCTCGTAGTCGTCGACGAGCACGAAGACCTCGGCTCCCTGCCACCAGGATCGGTTCCGCAGCTGGTCGGGGGTGACGTCCGGGCCGAGCATCCGCGTCTCGAGGTAGTCAGCCAGGTCCTTGAGCACCGGTGCAGCCTGGGCTCCCGAGGTCAGGTAGTTCAGGAGGTACTCGTCGGGGACCTCACCGAGCAGGGACCGTCGATGGTCGACGACCACGATCTGGGCCTGCTGGGGGGTGCGGGTGCGCATGATCTCGTGGGCGTAGGTGCGCATCAGGGCACTCTTGCCGGATCGGCCCTCCCCGAAGACCAGCAGGTGGGGTTCGGCGTCGGCGTCCAGCCCGACCGGGGCCAGGTCCTTCTCGTTCACCCCGAGCAGGAGCAGTCTCTCCGGAAGGCCGGCGGAGGCCGCGTGGGCGCGGACCGTGTCGAGGTCGATGCGGTCCGGCAGGAGCCGCAGCTTCGGCCCGACCGGTCCTCGCCACGCCGCGGCCACCCGCTTGACGAGTCCCTGCACGCCCTCGCCGAGCGTCGCGGGACCAGTGATCCCGTCGCTGCGGGGGAGTGCGCCGAGGAAGTGTTGCCGGCCCTGCTCCAGGCCCCGTCCCGGCCGGGCGGTGGGGACGAGCGCGGCGACCTTGCGGTCGATCTCGGAGTCGGTCGGGTCGCCGAGCCGCAGCTCGAGCCGGGTGCCGAAGGTGTCGCGCATGGCCGAGCGGAAGTCCGCCCACCGCGCGGCGCCGGCGACGATGTGCAGCCCGAAGGTCAGCCCCCGCGCTGAGAGTTGCTGCAAGTCCACCTCGAGGTCGTCGAAGTCGGCGCGCAGCGTGGACCACCCGTCGATCACGAGGAACACGTCACCCCAGCCGTCGTCTGCTCGACCGTCGCCTCTCCTGGTCAGGTAGGTCTCGATCGAGTCGATGCCGTGGGCCCGGAAGTAGGCCTCACGGCGGTCCACGACTCCCTGGACCTCGGCGACGATGCGACGCACGACGTCGGGTGTCGCCCGGGTTCCGACCCCCGCCACGTGGGGGAGCGACGCCAGTGGCGCAAACGTGCCCCCGCCGAAGTCGAGCACGAAGAACTGCGACTCGAGCGGGGTGGTCGTCAGTGCCACGCTGGTGACGAGGGTGCGCAGCAGCGTGCTCTTCCCGCTGCGCGGACCGCCGACCACGGCGACATGCCCGGTCGCTCCGGACAGGTTGACGGTCATCGTGTCGCGGCGTTGCTCACGTGGCCGGTCGACGGTGCCGAGGGGGACGACGAGCCCACCGAGCCGACGCCAGCGCGGCGAGACCAGACCGAGCTCGGGGTCCTCCACGAGGTCCGGCATCAGCTGGTCGAGGGTCTCAGGCACGTCGAGGGGCGGCAGCCACACCTGGTGGGCCGACGGCCCGTGGCCGACCATCTGACCCACCGCGACCTCCAGCAGCGAGTGCTCCTGCTCGCCCTGCCGGATCGGCGTCGGCTCGGGCTCGGCGGCCGCCATCGTCTGCACCTTCGCGATCGTGAACGGCAGGATTCCCTGCACCGGCCCTTCCTGGTCGCGCTGGACCCGCGCCTTCCCGCTCGGCGGCCCGGAGACGTACGCCGCCTTGAACCGCACCAGGCTCGACTGATCGGGCTTGAGGTACCCGAGGGCGGGGATCGGCGGCAGCTCGTAGGCGTCCGGGACCCCGAGCACCGAGCGCGACTCCCCGGCGCTGAACGTGCGCAGCCCGATCCGGTAGGACAGGTGCGACTCGAGCCCGCGGAGCCTGCCCTCCTCGAGGCGCTGCGAGGCCAGCAGCAGGTGCAGGCCCAGGGAGCGGCCGAGTCGGCCGATGGCCCCGAACAGGTCGATGAACTCGGGTTTCGCCGACAACATCTCGGAGAACTCGTCGACGACGATGAACAGCGACGGCAGCGGCTCGAGGTCATCGCCGACAGCTCGGGCCTTCTCATAGTCGCGGACCGATGCGAAGTTGCCGGCCTCGCGCAGTAGCTCCTGGCGGCGGATCATCTCGCCGGACAGGGCGTCCTGCATCCGGTCGACCAGCGTGAGCTCCTGGGCGAGGTTGGTGATCATCGCCGACACGTGCGGCATCCCGGACATGCCGGCAAAGGTGGCGCCGCCCTTGAAGTCGACGAGCACCAGGTTGAGGTGCTCGGGGGAGTGCGTCATCGCCAGCCCGAGGACGAGCGTGCGCAGGAGCTCGGACTTGCCGGAGCCGGTCGCCCCGATCACCAGTCCGTGCGGGCCCATCCCCTGCTGGGCGGACTCCTTGAGGTCGAGGTGCACCACCGCGCCGTCCTCGCCGAGCCCGATCGGCACCCGGAGCCGGTCCCGGGCGGGACGGTGGCGCCAGGCCACCGACGGTTCGAAGGAGTGGACGTCGCCCAGGCCGAGCAGTTCCATGAAGTCCGTGGGGCCGGTGATCTCGCCCGAGGCCTTGGTCGGTGCGGCGGGCACGTTGTGAAGCGGGGCGATGCGCCGGGCGAAGGCCTCCGCGGTGGCCAGGTCGCACTGGTCGGCCAGCGCCGGGATCGGATCCTCGCGGAGCCGGAGCGCGGTCACCGGCGCCTTGCCGTCCTCGGGGCAGCTGCCGTCCGTGATGGTGTTGAACTCGAGCCGGAGCCGGGTGGGATCCTCGAGCTCGTCCCAGCGGGTCGGGAGGTCGAGCACGGTGACGCCGTACAGCCCGTCCGGTGGTACGACGTGGTTGCCGCAAGGCAACCGGGCACCGTCGGTCACCAGCAGGATGTGGGGCAAGGCCGGACGTTCCTCGGCCCCGAACCTGGGACGATCGCAGAGGTTCGGCGGCAACAGTGCGGCGAGGTCGGCCGGCGACGTGGTGACCATCCGGCTCGGCCCAATGGCGTCCGACTGCTGGGCACTCTGGGCGTGTGGGAGCCACTTCAGCCAGTCCCAGTGCGCGAGGGTCCGCTCGGTCGAGAGCACCGCGATCACCAGGTGCTCGGGGGCGTGGAACGCCGCCGCCGA
>DASSLA010000212.1:0-18045 GCA_035689885.1 Marmoricola sp.
CCAGTGGCCCTCGTGCATCTTCAGGCCGAGCACGAAGAACGGCAGCATCCCGAGGATGCGGGCGTTGTCGAAGGTGTCGGTCGCGTAGAGACCGGCGACGACGCTGATCGCGACGGCGACCACCACCTTGGCCTTGATCCGCTTGAAGATCGGCGTCATCAGCCGCCAGAAGAACAACGCCGAGAGGTACCACATCGGCCAGTGCGGGTTGGCCCAGACCCGCGCGAACTCGACGCCGCCGAACTCGTGGCGGAAGGCCACCAGCAGGCCCTCGAAGATCACGTACGGGACGGCCACGGTCTTGACCAGGGACCACATCCGCGGCTTGGTGTACTCGAAGTTCCGGGACAGGTAGCCGCTGACGATGACGAACGCCGGCATGTGCCAGGAGTAGAGGAAGAGGTAGAGCCACTTGCCCACCGTCTTGCTGGTCTCGCTGCCGGGGTCGCCGGTGAAGACGGGCACGAGGGTCCAGGCGTGACCGATGACCACGAGCACGATGAGCGCCATCTTGGCGTTGTCGAACCAGGGGTCCCGTGCCTTGGGTGGGGCGGGGGGCGCCACCTCTGGCGCAGCAGCTTGGACCACGGGGCAAAAGTACCCACGCAGCCTGATCCCTAGACTCGCCGCATGGCTCGGAAGTCACTGCCCCGTCTGCAGCGCGTGGCGGCGTACGCCGTGATCGTCCGGGACGACGAGATCCTGTTGTCGCGACTCGCTCCCCGCATCTCCAGCACCGAGCTCTGGACGCTGCCGGGAGGCGGCATCGACTTCGGCGAGCACCCGGTCGACGCGGTCGTCCGGGAGGTGCACGAGGAGGCCGGTCTCGAGTGTGCCGTCGGGGAGCCGCTCTGGGTGGGCTCGGCGCACCGCGTGGTGGACCGTGACATCGACGAGCCGACCGACATGCACTCGGTGCGCATCGTCTACGACGCCTGGGTGCCCGCGGACTCACCGGAGCCCCACGTGGTCGAGGTCGACGGCTCCACGGTGGAGGCCCGCTGGCTGCCCCTGGGGGACGTGCTCACCGGCGTCGTGCCGACGGTGCCGATGGTGCTCGACGCGCTCGGCCACCACCGCGTCGCCACCATGCAGCGGGTCGCCTGCTACGCCCTGGTCCGTCGCGAGGACTCGGTGCTGCTGACGCGCAACTCCGCCCGCGGCCCGCACCCCGGCAGGTGGTCGCTGCCCGGCGGGGGAGTCGGGCACGGGGAGCAGCCCCGGGACGCCCTGGTCCGGGAGGTGCACGAGGAGACCGGCCTGGTGGCGACCGCCGGGGAGCTGCTCGGCGTGCACGACGACCACTTCACCGGCACCGCACCCACCGGTCGTGAGGAGGACTTCCACGGCATCCACCTCGTGTTCGCCGCCACCGTGGGCGAGGGCCAGCCCGCCGTGGGCGAGGCCGACGGCACGACGGACGCCGTGCGCTGGGTGCCGGTGGACGAGGTGCAGTCCGGCGCGATCGACGTCTCCCCGGTGGTCACCGCCGCGCTCGCGATGTCACCCGGCCGTTAGTTTGGTGCCCATGAGCGAGTCGATCTTCACCTACGGAGCGCCCGGTCTGAAGTTCGGTGAGGGGTCCTCCGACGAGATCGGCTACGACCTCAGTCAGTACGACGTCCGCCGGGTCCTGGTGCTCACCGACCCCGGGGTCGCGGCGACCGGCCACCCCCAGCGCGTCGCCGAGCAGATGGGCTCGTTCGACATCGAGGCGCTCGTCTACGACGGCGTGCACGTCGAGCCCACCGACGCCAGCATGCAGGCGGCCATCGAGCACGCCCGCGACACCGGCCCGTGGGACGCCTTCGTCGCCGTCGGCGGCGGGTCCGCGATCGACACCGCGAAGGCGGTCAACCTGCTCACCAGCAACGACGGCGAGCTGATGGACTACGTCAACGCCCCGGTCGGCCAGGGCCGTGCCCCCGCCCGCCCGCTGAAGCCGCTCGTGGCGGTGCCCACGACGACCGGCACCGGGGCCGAGTCGACCACCATCTGCGTGCTCGACGTCCTCGCGCAGAAGGTGAAGACCGGCATCAGCCACCCGCGGTTGCGACCGACCTTGGCCGTGGTCGACCCCGCCCTGACACTGAGCCAGCCCGCCGGCGTCACCGCCGCGGCGGGGATGGACATCCTGTGCCACGCGCTGGAGAGCTACACCGCGCGCCCGTACTCCTCCTACGACCGCAAGCAGCCCGAGCAGCGGGTGCCCTACTGCGGCTCCAACCCGATCTCCGACATGTGGTCGGAGCAGGCGATGTCCCTGCTGTCAGAGGCCTTCCGGCGCGCGGTCCACCAGGGCGACGACGCAGGGGCCAGGCACCAGATGGCGCTCGCCGCGACCTTCGCCGGGCTCGGCTTCGGCAACGCCGGGGTGCACATCCCGCACGCGAACGCCTACCCGATCGCCGGTCGCGTCAAGGACTTCCACCCGGACGGCTATCCGGCGGACGAGCCGATGGTGCCCCACGGCATGGCGGTCTCGCTGACCGCGCCCGAGGCGTTCCGCTGGACCTTCGAGGCTGCGCCGGAGCGGCACCTGCGCGCTGCCGACCTGCTCTCGCCCGGTCACGAGCACGAGGGCCGGGAGGCGCTGCCCAACGTGCTGGCCACCCTGATGCAGGACATCGGCATCCCGAACGGCCTCGGCGCCGTGGGATACGACGAGGGTGACGTCGACGACCTCGTGGAGGGCACGATGAAGCAGCAGCGCCTGCTCGCGACCGCCCCGCGTGAGGTGACCGAGGACGACGCCGCCGCGATCCTGCGCCGGTCCCTCGAGCTGTGGTGATCACCCCACGAAAGCGCGGTCTCCTTCCGCTGCGCTCCCTCCGACCACGTTTCCGTGGGGGGCCGCCGAATGACTGACGCACTCGTCGAGGCGCTGCACCGCGAGGGCGTCTCCGACGTCGACGACTCCGCGCTGGCCAGGTCGCTGTACGCCAGTGACGCGGGGATCTACCGGATCGCGCCGCGGGTCGTCGTACGGCCACGGCACACCGACGAGGTCGCCGCGACCCTCGCGGTCGCCCGCGAGACCGGGGTGCCGCTGACCATGCGCGGCGCCGGCACCTCGATCGCGGGCAACGCGGTCGGCGCCGGCATCGTCCTCGACACCAGCCGGCACCTGAACCAGGTCCTCGCCCTCGACCGGGAGACCCGGACCGCCCGGGTCCAGCCCGGCACGGTGCACGCCACCCTGCAGCAGCGGGCGGTCGCCGCCGGGCTGCGGTTCGGCCCGGACCCGTCGACCCACACCCGTTGCACCATCGGCGGGATGATCGGCAACAACGCCTGCGGGTCCCGGGCCCTGGGCTACGGCCGCACCGCCGACAACGTCGAGGCGCTGACCGTGCTGCTCGCCGACGGGTCGGTGGCACAGGTCGGGCCGCGCTCCGGCGACGCACCGACGAACCCGTCGCTGTCCGGTCTCACGGACCTGGTCGACCAGCACCTCGGCACGGTGCGCACCGAGTTCGGCCGCTTCGGCCGCCAGGTCTCGGGCTACTCCTTCGAGCACCTCCTGCCCGAGCACGACCGCCGGCTCGACCGCTTCCTGGTGGGCACCGAGGGCACCCTGGCCGTCGTGCTCGACGCCACGGTGCGGCTCGTCGAGGACGCGCGCGCGCGGGCCCTCGCGGTGCTCGGCTACCCGACGATGGCCGACGCCGCGGACGCCGTGCCGGGCCTCCTCGCGCACGACCTGGTCGCCTGCGAGGGCCTCGACCGCCGGATCAAGGAGCTGGTGCCCTACGCACCCGAGCTCCCCGAGGGCGGCGGCTGGCTGTTCGCCGAGGTCACCGGCGGCAGCGAGGCCGAGGCCGAGGCGCGCGCCCGCGAGGTGGCCGCCGCGGCAGGCGTCCCGCACCGCATCGTCGTCGACGTCCCCGAGCAGGTGGCGCTCTGGCGGATCCGCGAGGACGGCGCCGGGCTGGCCGCGCGGTCGCTGAGCCGACCCGCCCAGGCCGGCTGGGAGGACGCCGCGGTGCCGCCGGTGAAGCTGGGCGCCTACCTGCGCGACTTCGACGCGCTGCTCAGGAGCCACCGGCTGGACGGCATCCCCTACGGCCACTTCGGCGACGGCTGCGTGCACGTCCGCATCGACTTCGCCCTCGAGGAGAACGACGGGCGGGCCACCTTCCGCCGGTTCATCGAGGACGCGGCCGACCTGGTCGCGACGTACGGCGGCTCCATGTCCGGGGAGCACGGCGACGGGCGCGCCCGCTCGGAGACGCTGCCGCGGATGTACTCCGCCTCCGCGATCGCACTGATGGAGCAGGCCAAGCGGATCCTCGACCCCGACGACCTGCTCAACCCCGGCGTGCTCGTCGACCCGGCTCCGTTCGACGCCGACCTGCGGCTGGCCACGCCGTCGCGACCGATGCGCACGACCCTGCGACTGGTGCACGACGGCGGATCGTTCGGCGAGGCCGTGCACCGCTGCACCGGTGTCGGCAAGTGCATCGCGGACAACACCGGGGGTGGCGGGGTGATGTGCCCGTCGTACGTCGCCACCCGCAACGAGAAGGACTCCACCCGTGGACGCGCGCGGGTGCTGCAGGACGTCGCCACCGGCGCCCTCGACGTCGAGGACGAGGCCGTCGCCGAGGTCCTCGACCTGTGCCTGTCCTGCAAGGGGTGTGCGCGGGACTGCCCGACCGGCATCGACATGGCGACGTACAAGTCGGAGGTGCTGTCGCAGAGGTACCGCCGCCGGCTCCGGCCGAGCTCGCACTACGCACTGGGCCAGCTGCCGCGTTGGGCGCGGATGACCCCACCCCGGGTGGCCAACGCGATGCTGCGCAGCAAGCTGCTCGGCAAGATGGCGAAGGCCGCCGCCGGCGTCGACCAGCGGCGCAGCCTGCCGACGTTCTCGACCCGCTCGCTGCGCAAGGACGCCGGGACGTCATACGAAGTGGCTGCTACTGCGACCGGATCGCATGACGTCCCGGGGCAGCAGCCCGATGTGTGGGTCTGGGCGGACTCGTTCACCGACCACTTCGCCGCCGACACCGGCAGGGCCGCGATCGAGCTGCTGGCCCAGGCCGGCCTGCGCGCCGAGGTGATCCCCGAGTCCGCCTGCTGCGGCCTCACCTGGATCAGCACCGGCCAGCTGACCGCGGCGCGACGGATCGTACGGCGCACCGTCGCCACGCTGCAGCCGTACGTCGCCTCCGGGGTCCCGGTCGTCGGGCTCGAGCCGAGCTGCCTCGCGGCGCTCCGCGAGGACGCGCTGCAGCTCGTCGACGACCCGCGTGCGCTCGAGGTCAGCCGCGGGGTCCGGACCCTGGCCGAGCTGCTCGCCGAGCGCGCCGCGACAGGGGAGTGGACCCCTCCGGACCTGACCGGGGTCGAGGTGGTCGCGCAGCCGCACTGCCACCACCACGCCGTGCTCGGCTGGGAGACCGACGCCGCCCTGCTCGCGCAGACCGGGGCCACGGTGAAGCGGGTCGGCGGCTGCTGCGGGCTGGCCGGCAACTTCGGGGTCGAGAAGGGCCACTACGAGACCAGCGTGGCGGTCGCCGAGCACGCCCTGCTGCCCGCCGTGCGTGCCGCCGGCCCGGAAGCCGTGGTGCTCGCCGACGGGTTCTCCTGCCGCACCCAGCTCGACGACCTGGAGGGCCGCGCGGCGGTCCACCTCGCCGAGCTGCTCCTGCGGGGCCGGTGAGCAGCGTGGGAGCCACCGAACCGTTTTGACCCGGCTGGGCGGCACCCGGTAATCTCAACCCTTGCGTCTGGACGATCCAGACCTGTCTGCGTGCCCTCATGGCTGCGCACACCACACAGCACCAGAGCAACAAGCAACACCATCGTGCCCGGTAGATCGCCGCGTACTGAGAGTAGACAAGAGAGGGAACCACCAGGTGCCCACCATTCAGCAGCTGGTCCGCAAGGGCCGCCAGGACAAGGTGTCGAAGAACAAGACGCCTGCCCTGAAGGGTTCGCCCCAGCGACGCGGCGTCTGCACGCGCGTCTACACGACCACCCCGAAGAAGCCGAACTCCGCCCTCCGCAAGGTTGCCCGCGTGCGCCTGTCCAGCGGCGTCGAGGTCACGGCGTACATCCCGGGTGTGGGTCACAACCTCCAGGAGCACTCGATCGTGCTCGTCCGCGGTGGCCGGGTGAAGGACCTTCCCGGTGTCCGCTACAAGATCATCCGCGGTTCGCTCGACACCCAGGGTGTGAAGAACCGCAAGCAGGCCCGCAGCCGCTACGGAGCGAAGAAGGAGAAGAGCTGACATGCCGCGTTCAGCAGAGTCGGCCCCGACCGTCTCCTTCCGTGCCACCACCGTCCTGAACGAGGGGAGCCTCTAATGCCGCGCAAGGGTCCGGCCCCGAAGCGGCCGATCGTCGTCGACCCCGTCTACGGGTCGCAGCTCGTGACGCAGCTCGTCTCCAAGGTGCTGCAGGACGGCAAGAAGCAGGTTGCCCAGCGCATCGTCTACGGCGCGCTCGAGGGCACTCGTGAGAAGACCGGCACCGACCCGGTCGTGACGCTCAAGCGGGCGCTCGACAACGTCAAGCCGGCCATCGAGGTGAAGTCCCGCCGCGTCGGCGGTGCCACCTACCAGGTGCCGATCGAGGTCAAGCCGAACCGCAGCACCACGCTGGCGCTGCGCTGGCTGGTCGGCTACGCCCAGGAGCGTCGCGAGAAGGCGATGTCCGAGCGCCTGATGAACGAGATCCTCGACGCCTCCAACGGCCTCGGCGCCGCTGTGAAGAAGCGCGAGGACACGCACAAGATGGCTGAGTCCAACAAGGCCTTCGCGCACTACCGCTGGTGATCTGTCCGGCCGGGCCCGCCGTACCGAAACTCATGGGCCCGGCCGCACGGGGCACAGACGTCCCGGTGCTGATCACTGAAACCCGACTTATCTAAGGAACGCGACTAACTGTGGCCGTCGACATCACGACTGATCTCAACAAGGTCCGCAACATCGGCATCATGGCGCACATCGATGCCGGCAAGACCACCACCACCGAACGCATCCTGTTCTACACCGGCATCACCTACAAGATCGGTGAGGTCCACGAGGGCGCAGCCACGATGGACTGGATGGAGCAGGAGCAGGAGCGCGGCATCACCATCACCTCCGCCGCGACCACCTGCTGGTGGAAGGACCACCAGATCAACATCATCGACACCCCCGGGCACGTCGACTTCACCGTCGAGGTGGAGCGCTCACTGCGCGTGCTCGACGGTGCCGTCGCGGTCTACGACGGTGTCGCCGGCGTGGAGCCGCAGACCATGACGGTGTGGCGCCAGGCGAACAAGTACGCCGTGCCGCGGATGTGCTACGTCAACAAGATGGACCGCACCGGTGCGGACTTCTTCAACTGCGTGCAGATGATGGTCGACCGGCTCAACTCCACGCCGCTGGTGCTCCAGCTGCCGATCGGTGCCGAGTCCGACTTCATGGGCGTGGTCGACCTGATCAACATGCGTGCCCTCACCTGGCGCGGCGAGACCGCCATGGGCGAGGACTACGAGATCGAGGAGATCCCCGCGGAGCTGGCCGACCAGGCCGCGGAGTACCGCGAGAAGCTGCTCGAGACGCTGGCCGAGGCCGACGACGAGATCATGGAGAAGTACCTCGAGGGCGAGGACCTCTCCGTCGCCGAGATCGAGGCCGCCATCCGACGCGCGACCCTGGCCGACCGCGTCAACCCGGTCCTGCTCGGCACCTCGTTCAAGAACAAGGGCGTCCAGCCGCTGCTCGACGCGGTCGTGAAGTACCTCCCCTCGCCGCTCGACGTCGAGGGCATCCAGGGCCACGCCGTGGGCAACGAGGAGGAGGTCGTCGTGCGCAAGCCGTCCGACGACGAGCCGTTCGCCGGGCTGGCCTACAAGATCGCCGCCGACCCGCACCTGGGCAAGCTGACCTACGTGCGCGTCTACTCCGGCAAGCTGGAGGCGGGCGCCAACGTGCTCAACCCGGTCTCGGGGAAGCGCGAGCGGATCGGCAAGGTCTACCAGATGCACGCCAACAAGCGTGAGGAGATCGCCTCGGTCGGCGCCGGCCAGATCGTCGCCGTGATGGGCCTGAAGGACACCAAGACGGGGCACACCCTGTGCGACCCGCAGAACCCCGTCGTGCTGGAGTCGATGACCTTCCCGGCGCCGGTGATCGAGGTGGCCATCGAGCCGAAGACCAAGAGTGACCAGGAGAAGCTCTCCATGGCCATCCAGCGGCTCTCCGACGAGGACCCGACCTTCACGGTCAAGACCGACGAGGAGACCGGGCAGACCATCATCGCCGGGATGGGTGAGCTCCACCTCGACATCCTGGTCGACCGGATGAAGCGTGAGTTCCGCGTCGAGGCCACCGTCGGCAAGCCGCAGGTCGCCTACCGCGAGACCATCCGCAAGAAGGTCGAGAAGCACTCCTACACCCACAAGAAGCAGACCGGTGGGTCCGGCCAGTTCGCCAAGGTGATCATCTCGATCGAGCCGAGCATCGACCCGGAGACGGGCACCGGTGCGGGCTACGAGTTCGCGAACAACGTGACCGGCGGCCGCGTGCCGAAGGAGTACATCCCCTCGGTCGACCAGGGTGCCCAGGAGGCCATGGAGTTCGGCGTGCTCGCCGGCTACCCGATGGTCGACGTGAAGGTCTCCCTCGAGGACGGCGCCTACCACGACGTCGACTCCTCCGAGCTCGCCTTCAAGATCGCCGGCAACCAGGCATTCAAGGAGGCCGCCCGGATGGCCAGGCCGGTCCTGCTGGAGCCGGTGTTCGCCGTCGAGGTGACCACGCCCGAGTCGTTCCTCGGCACGGTCATCGGTGACATCAACTCACGTCGGGGGCAGGTGCAGCACCAGGAGGAGCGTCACGGGGACATGATCGTCGACGCCCTCGTGCCTCTCTCGGAGATGTTCGGGTACGTTGGTGACTTGCGGTCGAAGACCTCTGGTCAGGCGTCGTACTCGATGGAGTTCGACTCGTACGCCGAGGTTCCCCAGAACGTCGCCGACGAGATCATCAAGAAGGTCCGCGGCGAGTAGGGTTCGCCCGGCACCTCGGCAACGCAGTTCAACTACACGAGTCAAGTAACAATCAACAGGAGGAGCCCCCGTGGCTAAGGCGAAGTTCGAGCGGAACAAGCCGCACGTCAACATCGGCACGATCGGTCACATCGACCACGGCAAGACGACGTTGACCGCAGCGATCACGAAGGTGCTGCACGACAAGTACCCGGACCTGAACCCGTTCACGCCGTTCGACGAGATCGACAAGGCCCCCGAGGAGCGTCAGCGCGGTATCACGATCTCGATCGCGCACGTCGAGTACCAGACCGAGGCCCGTCACTACGCCCACGTCGACTGCCCGGGTCACGCCGACTACATCAAGAACATGATCACGGGTGCCGCGCAGATGGACGGCGCCATCCTCGTGGTCGCCGCCACCGACGGCCCGATGCCGCAGACGCGTGAGCACGTGCTGCTCGCCCGCCAGGTCGGCGTGCCGGCGATCGTGGTCGCGCTCAACAAGTGCGACATGGTCGACGACGAGGAGCTCGTCGAGCTCGTCGAGATGGAGGTGCGCGAGCTCCTCAACGAGTACGAGTTCCCCGGCGACGACATCCCCGTCGTCAAGGTCGCGGCCTTCCCCGCCCTTCAGGGTGACGAGAAGTGGGGCCAGTCCGTCGCCGAGCTGATGGACGCGGTCGACTCCTACATCCCGCAGCCCGAGCGCGACATCGAGAAGCCCTTCCTGATGCCGGTCGAGGACGTCTTCACCATCACCGGTCGCGGCACGGTCATCACCGGCCGCATCGAGCGCGGCGTCGTGAAGGTCAACGAGGAGGTCGAGCTCATCGGCATCCGCGAGGGCTCGCAGAAGACCACCGTCACCGGTGTCGAGATGTTCCGCAAGCTCCTCGACGAGGGCCAGGCCGGTGAGAACGTCGGCCTGCTGCTCCGCGGTACCAAGCGCGAGGACGTCGAGCGCGGCATGGTCGTGATCAAGCCGGGCACGACCACCCCGCACACCAACTTCGAGGCCTCGGTCTACATCCTCTCGAAGGAGGAGGGCGGCCGTCACACGCCGTTCTTCAACAACTACCGTCCGCAGTTCTACTTCCGGACCACCGACGTGACCGGCGTCGTGACCCTCCCCGAGGGCCGCGAGATGGTCATGCCGGGCGACAACACCGACATGTCGGTCGAGCTGATCCAGCCGATCGCCATGGAGGACGGTCTGAAGTTCGCGATCCGTGAGGGTGGCCGCACCGTCGGTGCCGGCCGCGTGACCAAGATCGTCAAGTGACCTGACCCGCCTCGTGACAGGCCCGGACCCCTCGGGGGGCCGGGCCTGTTGCATGTCCGGGGTCGGGTGGGTGCACGCCGGACATGCGAATGTCGCGGACGTGACTGAAGGGGCGCTCCGGAGTCCCTCGAGACACATTCGCGTGTCCGAGCGGCGGCAGTAGGCTCCGCCCATGACGCTGACGCTTGGCATGGTCACGGTCGACACCACCGACGCCGCGTCGCTCGGGGGGTGGTGGGCCGAGCAGACGGGCGCCGAGGTCGCCCAGACCAACGAGGGCTGGTTCGTGGTGCTCAAGGGCGGTGGGCTCCCGGTGCTGCTCGCCTTCCAGAGGGTCGAGGACCCCACCCCGGGCAAGAACAGGCTCCACCTCGACCTCACCGCGGACGACCTCGACGCGGAGGTCGACCGGCTGGTCGCCGCGGGGGCGACGCTCGTCGCACGCCGTGGGGACGACAGCTTCCGCTGGGCGACCATGGCCGATCCGCACGGCAACGAGTTCGACGTGGCCGAGCAGGAGGAAGCCGCAGCGGCCTACTGAGGGTCGTTCCCGGGCGGCGCCGTACCCTGTCGCCCGTGAACCAGCAGCTCCCCCCGGCCCGGCCGCACCACCGGTTCACCGAGGACGGGCGGCGGGTCCGCGAGGTCCTCACCTACGCGCGCCGCGGCAGCAGGTTCACCCCCACCCAGCAGGCGGCCTGGGACGCGCACCACCACAAGTGGGTCATTCCCGACGATGCGGTCGACGACCCGCACTTCTCCCTCGACGTGGTCTTCGGTCGCACGGCGCCGCGGATCGTCGAGATCGGCTCGGGAGTCGGCGAGGCCACCGCAGCCCTCGCGGCGGCCCGCCCCGAGGTCGACGTGCTCGCCCTGGAGGTCTGGCGGCCCGGGGTGGCGCACACCCTGGGCCTGCTCGCCGAGGCCGGGGCAGAGAACGTGCGGCTGCTCTCGGTCGACGCGGTGTGGTGCCTGGAGAACCTGTTCGGTCCCGGCGAGGTCGAGGAGCTCTGGACGTTCTTCCCCGACCCGTGGCCCAAGAAGCGGCACCACAAGCGCCGCCTGGTCACCCCCGCCGTCGCGGCGCTGGCCGCCTCGCGCCTGCGTCCCGGCGGCCTGTGGCGGCTGGCCACCGACTGGCCGGACTACGCGGCGCAGATGCAGGAGGTGCTCGACGCGGCCGAGAGCCTCGAGGGCGGTCGGGTCGAGCGCTGGGAGGCCCGTCCCGTGACCAAGTTCGAGCGCAAGGGAGTCGCCGCGGGCCGGGAGATCGTCGACCTCGCATACCGCCGTCATGGAAGACTGGGCGCGTGAGCGAGTACCCCGCGGCGCAACCGCCCGCCTACCAGCCCCCGCCGCCGCAGCACCCGCAGACGACCCTCATCCTGGTGCTCGGGATCTGCAGCCTGGTGCTGTGCCAGGTGCTCGGTCCGTTCGCCTGGGTGATGGGCAACAAGGCGATCCGCGAGATCGACGCCGCTCCCGGTCGGTACTCCGGTCGCGACACGGTCAACATCGGTCGGATCCTCGGGATCGTGGCGACCGCCCTGCTCGTGATCGGCATCCTCGTGCTGGTGGCCGTCATCGTGGTCGCGGTCGTGGTGGAGTCCTCCGGGACCACCACCGAGTTCAACTCCTGACCGCGGTCAGGCTCCCTCGACTCCTGGGCGCGGTGGCTCAGGTCGCACGCGCCAGCTGAGGCCTGCCCGCTCGAGCGCGGACTCGAGGCGCAGTCGCTCCGCCTCGCGCTCGATGCCCTCGGGCAGGTCCGTGAGGTTGGTCTCCACCTCGAGCGCTACCGAGGCGGCGACCAGCGCGTCGTCGTACGCCGCGACCACGCCGCGGTGCCGGGCCATGGTGACCCCGGGTCTGGGGGAGCGGGCGTCCGGGCGGAGCCGACGCAGGTCGGCGGCGAGCTTCTCGAGGGGTGGGGCCGTCGGCACCGGGAGCGCGGGGGACAGCAGGTGCCACCGCCGGCCGAGGGCCACCGCGCGCTCGAACGCCTGGCGCGCGTGCAGGGCGGCGCCGAACAGCACCACCGGGGCCAGCGAGACACCGACCACCTTCAGGAACCCGAGGAGGGGAAAATCCTCCATGGAGTGACGCTAGGTCGCCGATCCCCGGGGGACAAGGGAAATAGCCGGCCACGTCCGGGCGCCCGAAGGGGTGGCACCCGGACGTGGCCGCCGCCGTGCGGTGCTAACGCACGACGCGGTACGTCGTGATCATCCCTGCGCTGATGTGGTCGTTGACGTGGCAGTGGAACAACCACTCGCCGAGGTCGTCGGGCCGCAGGTCGGCAGCCATCATGCTGCCCGGAAGCAGCTCGGCCATGTCGGTGCGCATCCCCGTCACCGTGGCGGTGTTGCCGTGCCAGTGCGGTGTGTGCAGGTCGACCTCGGTCCCCAGCGAGAACAGGTACCAACGGACCCGCTCACCCCGGTGGACGGTGACGGTGGGGCCGTTGCCGTAGGAGTAGCCGTTGATCGTGTGCATCAGGTTGCTCTCCTCGAAGGCCTCCTCGTCCTCCGGCGACACCTCGTGGGGTGCCTGGGCGAGCTCCTCGAGGTTCTGCTCGAGGAACTGGCTCTGGTTCTCGTCGACCACCGAGAAGTACGAGAAGACCTCCCGGTCGACGTCGAGCGGGCTTCCGTCCGGCTTGGCCCCGCCCCGGCGGGTGACCACCATCGGTCCGACCAGGCCGGCGTTGGTGTCCGCGATCTCGTCGGTGTGCGAGTGGTACATCCACATCACCGAGCTCCCGTTCATCGGCCCGGGCCCGGCGCGCTCGGGGACCTCCCACGTGTAGGTGACCGCCTCGCCCGGCTGCACCGCGTCGTCGGCCTTGTCCGAGCCACTGGTCCCGTCGGCGTACGGCGCCCCCTCGGAGCTCTTGTCGTAGAAGACGCCGTGCGGGTGCATCGACGTGGGGATGCTGGTGTTGTTCCTGAAGACCACCTTGATCGTGTCGCCGACCTCGGCCCGGATGACCGGCCCGAGCATCCCGAGCCCCGGATCGGCCGGGAGGCGGGTGCGGAACGTGGCGTCGGTGTAGGCGCGGTAGAGCGCCTTGCGGTAGGTGTCACCGATGCGCGCCGGCCCGTTCTCCATGAAGACGTTCTCGTCGTCGGTGAACGGCTCGCCCGTGACCCGGTTCGTGTCCGCCGGCGCGTAGTCCCACAGGACCTCCTCCGCTGCGACGTAGTAGCGGCGGACCTTGCCCTGGGAGGCCGCTGCCGGCTTCAGGTCCGTCACCGCCGTGCCCCCCGCCACGTGGTCGGCAGGATGACCGGCCGACGGGCGAGGCGAGGCCGCGCCGCCCGCCTGTCCTCCCCACACCGTGCCGAGGGCGAGGGCGACGCCCGTGGCGGCGATCACCGCCAGCGTCCAGTTGAGCTTCCATGGCCGTGTGTTCATCAGTTGTCCCCCACGAATCCGACCGGGGCCGCCCGGTCGGCGGCTCCTCCTGACGCTCACCCTCGCGCGACGGCGTCGCAGCGGGCAGATTCATGACGGAGACGTCATGCAGGCGTGTGCTCCCCGCGCTGCGCGCCTCACGCGAGGGGCAGCGACAGCTCGAAGCGAGCACCGGCACCCGGCGAGCTGTCCGCGGTGAGGTCACCGCCCATCGCCTTCGCGGCAGCCGAGGCCATGGCCAGGCCCAGTCCGCTGCCGGGCACCCCGCCCGCGGGCCGTCGGTGCCAGAACCGCTCGAAGACGTGGGCGAGGTCATCGGGGGCGATGCCGGGGCCCGCGTCGGTCACCCGGATCGTGCCGACGCCGTCGGCCTGCCGGCAGGCGATCTCGATCCGGGATCCCGGCTGTGTGAAGTGCACGGCGTTCTCCACCAGCGCGTCGACGGCGAGCTCGAGCCACTCCCGGTCCGCGACCACGCGCACGCTGGGCACCTCACTGCGGCAGAGGGGGGAGAAGACCCACTCGCGCTCGGCGGCCCTCGCCCAGTCGGCGGTCACCTGCTCGGCGAAGCGGTCGAGCTCGAGCACGCCGGGATCGAGCTGCCCGTCGGAGTCGAGGCGCGCCAGCGCCAGGAGCCGGGTCGACAGGGCGTGCATCCGGTCGAGCTGGCGCAGGACCACCTCGCTGTCGTCGTACGCCAGGGGGTCGCTCAGGGCGCCCTGGACGAGCTCGACGTGGCCACGTGCGATCGCCACCGGCGTGCGGATCGCGTGCGAGGTGTCGCGCAGGAACTCCCGCTCCCGCTGCAGCGACCGCCGGCGCTCCTCGGCCATCTCCTCGACCTGGCGCTGCGCCTCCGCGCGCCGCCGCGCGTGCCAGACCATGGCCAGCAGGAGCGCCGGCATCAGTGGCACCTCGGCCAGCTCCGCCTGCTCGATCCAGCCGTCGAGGTAATGCATCCAGAAGATCGCTCCGGTCACGACGGTGGTGGCGCCGATGACCAGCGCCGTCGGCCCCATCGGCCACACCCGGAAGCCGTAGACGAGCGTCATGGCGAGGAACATCAAGTGGTACGGGATGGTCTCCCGCCCCGGCAAGGACACCATCGCGACGAGCATCGAGACGGAGAAGACCGCGAGCACGACGTCGACCAGGCCCCCCAAGACCGCAGTGGATCGGGCGACGGGGTTCGCGTCGACCGGCCGGACCTCAGACGGCGACGCGATATCCGACATTGCGCACCGTCCGCACGATCCCGCCGGGCAGCTTGCTCCGCAGACGAGCAACGCACGCGTCGACGACGTTGGTGCCCGGGTCGAAGTCGTAGCCCCAGACCTCGGACAGCAGCTCGGTCCGCGAGCACGCGCCGCCCTCCTTGCTCATGATGCAGTGGAGCAGGAGGAACTCGCGGTGGGTGAGCTCGTACACGGTTCCGCGGACCCGCAGCTCGCGCCGGCGGAGGTCGAGGGTGAGTCCGCCGAGGCGGAGGAGCTCTCGGTTGCCCGACAGGGGGACGTCCCGGAGCCTGGTGCGCACCCGGGCGAGGAGCTCACGGACGGCGAACGGTTTGGCCAGGAAGTCGACGGCGCCGCGCTCCAGGCAGTCCACGCGGGTCCTGACGTCGGCCGCGGCCGACAGCACCAGGACCCTCTGCTCGGGGTCGTGGGTGATCAGGCCGCCGAGCACCGCCTGCCCGTTCACGCCGGGCATGAGCAGGTCGAGGACCACCAGGTCGGGTTCGTCGGCCATGGCGCAGCGGAGTCCCTCCGCCCCGTCGGTGCAGGTCGCCACGCGGTGGCCCTCGTTCTCGAGGGCGCGCTGGATGAACCGGACCATCTCCGGCTCGTCGTCGATCAGCAGGATCCTCCCCACCCGCACAGGCTCCCGGGAGGGCGTCACAGAAAGGTGAAAACCGCCGCGTAGTCGGTACGGCGGTGGGAGCGCCCGGGTCCGACCGCCTCGATTTGGCGCATCCCCGGGGTCTCTGACAAGATAGTCCGGTTGCTCCGGCGGGATTGCCGGGGCGCGGACATTGACCATTGAACAGGTTCTCCTGAGTCGCCCCCGGGTGGCAGAAGTGGTCGCGCGTCCGCGCCGCACCTGGAGATCCCGTTCACGCCCGGCCCCCCCGGGCACCACTCCAGACAACATTTCCGCACCAGGTGTGCGTCGCGGCTGCCGCAAGAACAGCGCGACACGCCCGACCGCGGGGGTCGGATGGGGAGCAGGGCGGACTGCCTCACCGAGGCGGCCCGAGACAGTCGTTGTGACCACGAAGCGAAGGACGTCGTTTGATGGCGGGACAGAAGATCCGCATCAGGCTCAAGGCCTATGACCACGAGGTGATCGACACCTCGGCGCGGAAGATCGTTGACACCGTGACCCGGACGGGTGCGAAGGTGGCCGGCCCCGTGCCGCTGCCGACGGAGAAGAACGTCTACTGCGTCATCCGCTCGCCGCACAAGTACAAGGACTCCCGCGAGCACTTCGAGATGCGCACGCACAAGCGTCTCATCGACATCATTGACCCCACGCCGAAGACGGTCGACTCGCTGATGCGCCTCGACCTGCCCGCCGGCGTCGACATCGAGATCAAGCTCTGAGGTCGGACACCATGAGCACTTTCGAACGCAACGTGAAGGGCCTGCTGGGCACCAAGCTCGGCATGACCCAGACCTGGGACGAGAACAACCAGGTCGTTCCCGTGACGGTCATCGCCGCCGGCACCAACGTGGTCACCCAGGTGCGCACGCCTGAGAAGGACGGCTACAACGCCATCCAGGTCGCCTTCGGCGAGATCGAGGGCAAGAAGGTCACCCGCCCCTCCGCGGGTCACTTCGCCAAGGCCGGGGTCACCCCGCGCCGCCACGTGGTCGAGATCCGCACCAGCGACGCCACGTCGTACGAGGTCGGCCAGGAGCTCGGCGCTGACCTGTTCGACGCAGGCCAGGACGTCGACGTCACCGGCACCAGCAAGGGCAAGGGTTACGCCGGTGTGATGAAGCGCCACGGCTTCGCCGGCGTGGGCGCGTCCCACGGTGCCCACCGCAACCACCGCAAGCCCGGCTCCATCGGCGCGTGCGCCACCCCCGGCCGCGTCTTCAAGGGCATGCGCATGGCGGGTCGCATGGGTAGCGACACCGTGACCACGCAGAACGTCACCGTGCACGCAGTGGACGCCGAGAAGGGCCTGATCCTGCTCAAGGGCGCCGTCCCCGGCCCCAAGGGTGGACTCGTGGTCATCCGCTCGGCCGCGAAGAGGACCGAGGAGGCGCCGGCATGAGCGTCAAGACCGTGAACGTCGAGCTCCCCGCGGAGATCTTCGACGTCGAGACCAACATCCCGCTGATCCACCAGGTCGTGGTCGCCCAGCAGGCCGCCGCTCGTCAGGGCACCCACGCCACCAAGACCCGCGGCGAGGTCCGCGGCGGTGGTCGCAAGCCCTACAAGCAGAAGGGCACCGGCCGCGCCCGCCAGGGCTCGACCCGTGCGCCGCAGTTCGCCGGCGGTGGCACCGTCCACGGCCCGCAGCCGCGCGACTACGACCAGCGCACCCCCAAGAAGATGAAGGCCGCCGCCCTGCGCGGTGCCCTCTCCGACCGGGCCCGCGCCGGCCGAATCCACGTCGTGGAGTCGCTGGCCGGTGGCGACAAGCCGTCGACCAAGGACGCCGTGGCCGCGCTCGCCGGGCTGACCGACAACCGTCGCCAGCTCGTCGTGCTGGAGCGTGACGACGCCGTCACCTGGCTGTCGCTGCGCAACGTCGCCTCGGTGCACCTGCTGGCCGTCGACCAGCTCAACACCTACGACGTGCTGCTGGCCGACGACGTGGTCTTCACCAAGGGCGCCTACGACGCCTTCGTGGGCGGCCGCAACGACGAGGAGGAGGCGAAGTGAGCACCCTGCACAAGGACCACCGCGACGTCCTGATCGCACCGGTCGTCAGCGAGAAGAGCTACGGCCTGCTCGACGCCAACAAGTACACCTTCCTCGTCCGTCCGGACGCGAACAAGACCGAGATCAAGGTCGCGGTCGAGAAGGTGTTCGACGTCAAGGTCACTTCCGTGAACACCCTGAACCGTCCGGGCAAGACCCGTCGTACGCGCACGGGCATCGGTCGCCGCAAGGACACCAAGCGCGCGATCGTCAGCCTGGCCGAGGGTCACCGCATCGACATCTTCGGAGGTCCGGTCTCCTGACCGGGCTCCTGACTAGGAACTGATATGGCTATCCGCAAGTACAAGCCGACCACACCGGGCCGTCGCGGCTCGTCGGTCGCTGACTTCGTCGAGGTCACCCGGACGACGCCGGAGAAGTCCCTCGTCAAGCCGCTGCCCAAGAAGGGCGGCCGCAACAA
>DASSLA010000213.1:0-9930 GCA_035689885.1 Marmoricola sp.
CGGGGTCGTCGCTCGGGCCGTCGTCGTCGGGTCCGTCGCCGCAGTTCCACGACCGGTTGTGCGACTCGCCGTCGCGGTTGTCCTCGCCGTTGGCGTCGTTGTGCTTGTCGTTGTACGACACCAGGTCGCGCAGCGTGAACCCGTCGTGGGCGGTCACGAAGTTGATGCTGGCGAAGGGCCGGCGCCCGGACTGCTCGTACAGGTCGGAGGAGCCGGCCATCCGGCTGGCGAACTCCCCGATGACCGGCTCGCCGCGCCAGAAGTCGCGCACGGTGTCGCGGTACTTGCCGTTCCACTCCGACCACAGGACGGGGAAGTTGCCCACTTGGTAGCCGCCGGGGCCGACGTCCCACGGCTCGGCGATCAGCTTCACCTGGCTCACCACCGGGTCCTGCTGCACGAGCTCGAAGAACGTGGCCAGCCGGTCGACGTCGTAGAACTCCCGCGCCAGCGTGGAGGCCAGGTCGAATCGGAAGCCGTCGACGTGCATCTCCGTGACCCAGTAGCGCAGCGAGTCCATGATCAGCTGCAGCGAGTGGGGGTGGCGCACGTTGAGGGAGTTGCCGGTGCCCGTGTAGTCCATGTAGTAGCGCTGGTCGTCCTCGACGAGCCGGTAGTACGCCGGGTTGTCGATGCCGCGGAAGCTCAGCGTCGGGCCGAGGTGGTTGCCCTCCGCGGTGTGGTTGTAGACCACGTCGAGGATGATCTCGATGCCCGCGGCGTGCATCGCCTTGACCATCGACTTGAACTCCTGCACCTGTTGGCCCAGGTAGGTGCTGCTCGCGGCCGAGTACGACGCCTGCGGGGCGAAGAACGACAGCGTGTTGTAACCCCAGTAGTTGCGCAGGCCCTTCTCGAGCAGCGTGCTGTCCTGGACGAACTGGTGCACCGGCATCAGCTCGAGGGCCGTCACGCCGAGCCGCTTCAGGTGCTCGGTGACCACCGGGTGCGCGAGCCCGGCGTAGGTCCCGCGCAGCTCCTCGGGGATGTCGGGGTGCCGCTGGGTGAGGCCCTTGACGTGGGCCTCGTAGATCACCGTCTCGTCGTACGGGATGTCGAGGGGGTGGTCGCCCTCCCAGTCGAAGAACGGGTTGATCACCACGCCGTGGGTCATGTGGGCGGCGGAGTCGTCGTCGTTGCGCGAGTCCTCGTCACCGAAGTTGTAGCCGAACAGCGACTGGTCCCAGTCGATCTCGCCGGCGGTCGCCTTGGCGTAGGGGTCGAGGAGCAGCTTGTTGGGGTTGCAGCGCAGCCCCTGGGAGGGGTCCCACGGCCCGTGCACGCGGTAGCCGTAGCGCTGGCCGGGCTGGACGTGCGGCAGGTAGCAGTGCCAGACGAAGGCGTCGACCTCGGTCAGCTCGACCCGCTCCTCCCTCAGTCCGCCGCGCGGTCCCACGTGGAAGAGGCAGAGCTCGACGCGCTCAGCCACCTCGCTGAAGAGGGCGAAGTTCGTGCCGCTGCCGTCGAACGTCGCGCCGAGCGGGTAGGGCTTCCCCGGCCAGGTCTCCAAGATGCCTCCCAGGCAATGGTTTGGAACGTGCCAATCTACTTACCCCCAGACCCCACCTCCAACCCGCGCAGGATGGTGTCCCTCGTCTCCCCGGGTTGCTTGCAGTCCGCCGACCGGGCAGTTCTGGTTGCCGGAAAGGTGCCGACCGGGCAGTTCTGGTTGGCAGGAGTGCGCCGAGCGGGCAATTCTGGTTGCCGGAATGGTGCTGACCGGGCACGTTTGGTTGCCGGACCCGGGTCATCGGTCTGGGCGAGCCCGTCCGTCACTTGCCCAGGCTCGAAGCCGGCGATGCCGGTGCGCGAAGAGCGCGGCGACCACCCACCCCACCACCCTCCGTACGACGGGCCGCCCGGCCAGTGCCCGCGGCAGAGAGGTGAGCCGCTCCCGGACCTCGCACGCGTCGGTGCCCACGGGAGTGACGGTCCGCTCGTGCTCCCACCGGGACAGCAGCAGCATCGTCGACCGCTCGTGGAAGCGCCGCCCGGGCTCGAGGGCGACGATCCGCATGTCGTCGTACTCCACGGGCAGCACGCCGCCCAGCAGCAGCCCGGCCTTGCCCAACGGCTCGCCGAGTCGGGCGGCCGCGTTCTCGACCCCGAGTCCGTGCAGGCCAGGCGGCATGGTCATCGAGAGCACCGGACGTAGCTCGTGACGGATGCCCGCAGGCGTGGTGACGCGCGCCCAGACCTTGTCGGCCGGCAGGTCGACACGGGAGACCTGCTCGACCACGACCGGCTCCACAGGTCCGAGACTAGGTCCAACCAGACCTGCCCGCTCGGCACCCTCCCAGCAACCAAACCTGCCCGCTCGGCACCCTTCCGCCAACCAGACCTGCCCGGTCGGCAGGTTGAGAGACTGGCTGCATGACGCGGATGTTCGTGGCCGTCGTCCCGCCGGACGAGGCCGTGGAGGACCTGGAGGAGTTCCTGGGGCCGCGGCGCGAGGCGGCGGCGTTCCGGTGGAGCCTCCCCGAGCACTGGCACCTGACCCTGGCGTTCGCCGCGACCGTCCCCGACCGGGTGCTCGACGACCTGCTCGACCGGCTCACCCGCGCGGCGCGCAAGCGGCGGCCGGTCCCGGTGCGTCTGGCCGGGGGCGGAGCCTTCCCCAACGTGGGCCGCGCCCGGGTGCTCTGGACCGGCGTCGAGACCGCGGACGGAGACCTCGAGGAGCTGCGGCGCACCGCTACCGGTGCGCGGGCGGCCCTGGCCAAGGCCGGTGCCGAGGTCGACGGGCAGCGGTTCCGCGCACACGTCACGCTGGCGCGGATGGGGCGTCCGGTCGAGGCGACCAGCTGGGTGCGGCTGCTCGACGGCTACCGCGGCCCGGTCTGGACGGTCGACGAGGTGGCTCTGGTGGCCTCCCACCTGGGGGAGGGGCCGCGCAAGCGCCCGCGCTACGAAGTGGTCGAGACGTTCACCCTCGGCCGCGCTGGTAGCGGTCCAGCGCCTCCCGACGCTCCTCCGCGTGGTCGATGATCCGTCGCGGGTAGTCGTAGGCGTAGCCGTCGTCGCGCTCCCACGGCTCGTGGGCGGCCTTGCCGTCGAGGTGGCGCAGCTCTGGCACCCAGCGACGTACGTAGTCGCCGTCCGGATCGAACTTCTGCCCCTGGGTGACCGGGTTGAAGACCCGGAAGTACGGCGCGGCGTCGGTGCCCGTGCCGGCGACCCACTGCCAGCCGTGGTTGTTGGACGCGAGGTCGCCGTCGACGAGGTGGTCGAGGAAGTGCCGCGCGCCGATCGGCCACCACACGTGCAGGTCCTTGGTGAGGAAGCTGGCGGTGATCATCCGCACCCGGTTGTGCATCCAGCCCTCGTGCAGCAGCTGGCGCATCCCGGCGTCCACGATCGGGAAGCCGGTGGTGCCCCGCTTCCACGCCTCGATGGCGTCCTCCGGGTCGTCGTACCGCAGCCCGGGCACGGGCTTGAGGTCCGCCCACGCCGAGTCCGGGTGGTGGTGCAGCACGTCGGCGTAGAAGTCGCGCCAGGCCAGCTCGGTCTCGAAGACCCGCGCGCCCTCGGTGCGCAGCCCGGCGGTGCGGGCGAGCACTTGACGGGGGTGCAGCACGCCGTACTTGAGGTAGGGCGAGAGCCGGGAGGTCCGATCGGCGCCGGGGTTGTCGCGCATGCGGTCGTAGTCGGCGGCATCGCGGTCGAGGAAGGACTCGAGCCGACGCATCGCGGCGTCCTCACCGGGGGTCGGCAGTCCCTCGGGGGCGTCGTCGAGGGCGTCGTCCAGCAGCCCCGCCACCTCGTCGTCCGAGTCGCAGGCCACCCACTCCACGCCTCGCGGCGCCTGGCGAGGCTCGTCCCAGCCGTGGGCGCGCCAAGCCCTCGCGAAGGGCGTGAACACCTGGTAAGGGTCGCCTGACCCGTTGCGCACGGTCCCCGGTGCCACGGCGTACGGCGAGCCGGTGGCCACGCCTGCCACCCCCTCCGGGAGCGACTCGACCGCCGCGCGGTCTCGCGGGCGGCCGTAGGGGGAGTAGTCGTTGGTCACGTGCACCGCCGTCGCCTCGACCTCCTTCACCACCCGGGGCACCACGTCCGCCGGTCGGCCCCTGCGCACGCACAACCGGCCGCCCGTCGACTCGTCCAGCGCCCGCAACGAGGCGGCCAGCCAGGCACGGCGGGCCGGTCCGGCGCCCTGCCACAGCACCGGGTCGAGGACGAACAGCCCGAGGACCGGCCCGTCCGCGGACGCAGCTGTCAGCGCCGGGTGGTCCCGGAACCGGAGGTCGCGGCGGAACCACATGATCGACGTCACCTCGTCGACCCTAGGGGAGGGGTGTGAGCCTCGCCATGACCGCGTCGGTCCCCCGGTCCCGCTGGCTAGGGTCGAGGCCATGCGACGCCTCGGCCTGCACCTGCGCTCAAGCCTGTGGGAGATGACGCCGCGCGACCACCGCCAGTCGGACCACGACTTCCGGCGTCGGCAGGTGGTCAGCGTCGTGGTCATCTTCGTGGGAGCGGTGGTGCTCGGGTTCTCGCTGAACATCGACCCGGACGCGAGTGGGCTGTTCTACGCCTGCACCGCCGGACTGGCGGCCGTGTGGACGGTCGGGGCGTTCCTGTCGGGACCGCTGCACCTGGGCCGGATCGGGCGCCCCGCGTCGCCGGACCTGCTCGCGCCGCGGCCGGTCCTGCAACCCCTGCTGATCGGCGTCGCGCTGGTGGCCCTGTTCGTCGCCGGCGCCTACCTGATCAAGGTCGTGCCGGTCCTCGACGACAACCTGACGCCGTTCATCGAGGGCGTCCTCGAGCACGCCAACCAGGGCAGCCCCCTGATCCTGCTAGCAGTGACCGTCGTCAACGGCATCGCCGAGGAGCTCTTCTTCCGCGGCGCCCTCTACGCCGCGGTCCCGAGCCACCAGGTGGCGGTCACGACGGTCGCCTACACGGTGGCGACGCTGGCGACGGGCAACGTGATGCTCGGCTTCGCCGCGATCCTGCTCGGCCTGGTCGTCGGGCTGCAGCGCCGCGCGACCGGCGGCATCCTCGCGCCGATCATCACCCACCTGGTGTGGTCGGTCTCGATGCTCTACCTGCTGCCGGCCATCTTCCTCGGCAGCGCCGTCTGAGCCGCTCTGCCGGCGCTGCTCAGCTCTCCTCGCGCTCGGCGAGGGCACGGCGGACGGCCTCGGCGTACGCGAGCGGTTCGCCGGGTACGACGTCGCGGATGCTGCGGTCGCGGACCACCACCTCGGTGCCCATCGAGTCGATCAGGTTGCGTCCCGTGGTGACGTCGACGTCGGTGACCAGCGCCAGCCAGCGCGAGGAGAGGCCCGGGGTGAGCACCGGGACCCGCTTGATCGGCACGCGGCGCCCGTGGATCTGCTCGGACGCGCCTTGCAGCATCTCCACGTAGGTGAGCTGCTCCGGTCCGCCGATCTCGTAGACCTGCCCCCTGGCCTGCTCGTTGCCACCGACGCCCACGAGGTAGCGGATCACGTCGTCCAGCGCGATCGGTTGGGTGCGGGTCGAGGCCCATTGCGGGACGACCATCGCCGGCAGGTTCTTCACCAGCTGGCGGGTCATCTCCCAGGAGATGCCGCCGTTTCCGACCACGATGCCCGCCCGCAGCACGGTCACCGGGACCCCGGTCTTGCCGAGCAGCTTCTCCACCTCGCGCCGTGAGCGTAGGTGGGGCGACAGCTCGCCCTCGTCGCCGAGCCCGCCGAGGTACACGATCTGCTGCACGCCGTGCGCGGCCGCGGCGTCCGCGAACCGGCGGGCCGCGTCGGCGTCCTTGCGCTCGAAGTCCTCGTCGTCGAGGGAGTGCACCAAGTAGTAGGCGACGTCGACACCGTCGAGCGGCTCGTCGAGGGACGCGCGCTCGTCGACGTTGCCGGCGACCGGCTCACCGGGGCCGTCGTACTTCCCGGGGTTGCGCGTCATGGCGCGCACCTCGTGGCCCTTCTCGAGCAGGGCTGGGACCAGTCGGCGGCCGATGAAGCCGGTCGCGCCGGTGACGAGGATGCGAGTCATGGCCACAGCCTAGGGAGCGGGGGCCAGCGGGCCTACGCTCGGAGCATGCGCATCGCAGTGCTCGGCACCGGCGCGGTGGGTCGCACCCTCGCGCGGGCATTCAGCGATCTCGGGCATGACGTGGTGGTCGGGACCCGCGATCCCGACGAGACCTCACGTCGCGAGGAATGGGCCGGGTCACGGATCCTGCTCGAGCCCCTGGAGACCGTGGCGTCCGAGGCCGAGCTGGTCGTCAACGCCACCAATGGCAGTGCCAGCCTCGACGTTCTCGAGCGGGTTGGTGCGGACAACCTCGCTGGCAAGGTGATCCTCGACGTCGCCAACCCGCTCGACTTCTCCCAGGGCTTCCCGCCGACACTGACCGTCAAGGACACCGACTCCCTGGCCGAGCAGATCCAGCGAGCCCATCCCGAGGCGCACGTGGTGAAGTCGCTCAACACCGTCACCGCGAGCGTGATGGTCGACCCGGGCTCGGTCGGCGACGGCGACACCTCGGTCTTCGTCGCGGGCGACGACGCCAGCGCGCGGGCGGCGGTGAAGGAGCTCCTCGTGGCCCTGGGGTGGTTCGACGTGATCGAGCTCGACGGCCTGCACAATGCCCGCGGTCTGGAGATGTGGCTGGCGCTGTGGGTCCGGCTGATGGGCACGTTCGGTACGCCGACGTTCAACCTCAGGATCGTCCGGTGAATCGCAACGTCCGCGTAACCCGACTTGGCTAGGGTCGGGCCATGTCCTACCTGCTGCGCGTCGCGCTGCCGGACGTCCCGGGCTCCTTGGGACGGCTCGCCACTGCGGTCGGTGCCGCCGGGGGCAACATCGACGCCATCGAGATCGTCGAGCACGACGGCGACGGTCGGGTGATCGACGACGTCTTCCTCAACTCCGAGGCCGGCGTCATGCCCGACACCATCGTCTCCGCGTGCACCTCGCTGGACGGCGTCGAGGTGCTCTGGATCTCCCGCTACGCCGCGGGCACCAACCTCACCCGCGACCTCGAGGTGGTGGAGGCGATGACCACCCACCCCGAGCGCGCTCGCGACACCCTGGTCGACCTCCTGCCGGCGGCGTTCGTGATCGACTGGGCGGCACGCGTACGCCGCGAGGGCGAGGGCGCCAAGGTCCTGCACGGCACCCCGGCCGCCCCCAACGAGATCCCCGAGGAGCTCCGCTGGCCCGACGGCATCGACCGGGGGGCCCGGATCGACCTGCCCGAGCACCTCGGCGACCTCCTCGTGGCGGGCTGCTCGCTGCCCGAGGACGAGATGGTCGTGATGGCCCGCCGCGGCGGCCCCGAGATCCTCGACTCCGAGATCGCCCGGCTGAGCCATTTGGTGGGGCTGGCGGTGTCGATCGGGCGCTGAGGGTTTCTGGTTTCACCGGGCGACCGGTGAACCTGTGCCCGGTCGGCCAAAGCATTGGTGTGCCGGGCCCAGTTTCGGCCAGTCAGGGTGGCCGGTTCGCATCCACAGCCGGGGTCTTCGCGCGTTCCGAACACCACGCACCGTTGACTCGGCGTGTCGGGTGCCTCTCGTTCGGAACATCGCGTTGCGACGTACGACGAGTGCCGGGCCTCCGGCCACAGGGAGAGGCAGCCGGAGGCCCGGGTGGGACGGGTCCCAGGGAGCAGGGACCCGCCCCGGGCCGCGCCGCGGAGCCTCGTGGGGGAGGGATGTGACTCCGCGTGCGGCAGGTCAGTTGTCTCCGGTCAGCGCACCTCCTCGTTGCGTCGTCCGCCGCCCCCGGACCAGGAGGAACCCGGAGCCGAGCATGGCGAGCGCGAGCGCCAGCCACAGCGCGAGGAGTCCGGTCAGCCCGGTCTGGGGCAGTACGCCGGCCGCGCCGGCCGCGACCGCAGCCTGCGTCGCCGCTGCCGAACCGGAGCCAGCTGCCGAGCCGGACCCGTTGTCAGACGAACCGTTGCCCGAACCGGGGCCGGCCGTCTCACCGCCACCGTCCTCGGGAGCGTCGCTGTCCTCGCGGGGCTCCTCAGCGCCGGTACCTGGCTGCTCTTCCTCTGACGACTCAGTGTTGCTGTTGTCCTCGCCGATGACGGTGACCTGGTTGCCGGTCGCCTCGACGACGGCTTCTGCCTGGGCGGCGGTCTGGTTGCCGGACTGGAGTCCGCTCTCCCCAGACGTGCTCGACTGATCTGCTGCTGAGGCCGGCGACGTGGCGAGGGCGATCCCGAGGACCCTGAATCCCCCGCCAAATGCACCCGCGCACAACGCGCGGCGTACGACGGTACGCATGGCGAGCTCCTTGATGACTGGGATGGCGTGGCCGAGGCCACGAGGGCGTGCGCTCACTCACGAGCGCAGGCCTCACCTAGTCGGGGGAGCAGCCAGATTCGTACGACGGCCCGCCGACCCGCACGAGCGGATCGGTCATCACCGGGTGACCCGCGGTGCGCAGGTCGAGTGCAGCAATGGTCGGGTCGGCCACTGCGCCGGGTGCCGAGGGGGAGGCGGCACCTTTCTGGGCGCAGGGCGGCGCGAAGTCGGTGGGATCCGTGGGAGTGCCCGGAAGCTGCTCGGGGGCGGTGTCCCCGGAACGGTCCGACGACTGCGGGAGCACGTCAGAAGGTGCGCTCGGTGGAGGCGGAGCAGCGCGCCGCTGGGGATCCGGAACCGACGCAGCGCGACGAGCGTCCGTCGCCACCATCTCGGATGCCGCAGCGGGACTTTCGTCAACGAGCGTTAAGGATTCGGCACTTCCGACCGACTCGGTGGCACCAGCGTCGGAGAGGTCCCGTGCCACTCCGTCGGTCACCTCGAGCACCGGGTCGACCGGGGTCGAGCCAAGAGTCGAGCGCACCTCGCGGACGACGGTCTGCACCGTCTTCCCGGCCGTGTCCGTGACGGCGCGAGTGACCGGGGCGACCGGCGTGCGGTCGAGCGTCTCGGTGACCGCTTGGTCAACCGGTCGGGTGACCTCACGGACCTGCTGGCCGGTCTCGTCGACCTGGTCCTCCAGGGGTGCGGTGGGACGGGTCTCACTCGGAGCCGGCTTCCCCGACGACGACACAGCCTCCGCGATCCCGAGCCCGTGCTCGACGCCGCGACCACGCTCGGCCTGCCCGGGACGGTCGGGCGCGTCGGCGTACGCCGTACCGGCCATCAGCCAGGAGAACAGCACCATCCCGCCGAGGAGGACGACCGTGCCGAGCGCACGCTTCCAGAGGGACAGCTCGGTGGCGGCTGCCACCTCCGTGCGCTGTTCCATGTCGACGCTCCGAGAAAGGCGATGGTGCCCGTCGTGGCGAGTGTGCCCGAAACCTCCGGTTTCATGCCACGCCCCCCAGCCCGCACAGGCCTCAGTCGATCGGCGTCAGCTTGAACACCGGGATCTGCCGCTCGGTCTTCTCCTGGTACTTCTTGTACGTCGGCCACGTGTCGACGGCCAGCTGCCACAGGTCGGCACGCTCGTCGCCCTCGAGGAGCTCGACCTCGTAGGTCTTCTTGACGGCACCGTCCTGCAGGTCGACCTCGGGGTGCGCGAGGAAGTTGTGGTACCACTCCGGGTGCTCGTCCGCCCCGCCCTTGGACGCGATCGCGACGTACACGCCGTCACGCTCCACCCGCATCACCGGGTTCTTCCGCAGCACTCCCGACTTCGCGCCGCGGGAGGTGATCACCACGATCGGGTATCCCGTGTCGCGCAGGGTGTTGGCCTCGGCGCCGTTGGACGCCTCGAACTTCGCCACCTGCTCACGGACCCAGGCGGCCTTGCTCGGTACGTACTCACCTTGAAGGGTCATGCCACGCATAACACCGCATCCCCGGCGCGGATTCCGCGCGGATAGGTTGAGCGCCATGAACACCCCACGAAATCGCTCGCTGCGCTCGCGCTTCCGCGGGGACCCCGAATGAGCGCGATCGACGGAGTCAGCGAGACCTTCGACCCCTCGGCGTGGGACGCCGTGCCGGGCTTCGA
>DASSLA010000214.1:0-27127 GCA_035689885.1 Marmoricola sp.
CTGCGCGGTCAGGTCGCCCAATTCCCGGTTCGCCTGCAGCGCCAACCTCCCGTAGGGGAGGGGCTCCTCGCGCCCCGACGCGGCGTGGATGGCCAGGAACGCCTCGTAGGCCTGGGCCAGCGCCCGCTTGTCCAGGGACTCCTCCGCGCTGTGGGCGGCCCGCTCAGCCCATCGCAGCGCCTCGTCGATGTTCCCTTGCGACAGGCGGCTGTGCGCGTAGCGGCGGGCGAGCAGTGAGCGCGCGGCGTCGGCGCGTGGGCCGGTGATCCCCTCGAGCGCGTGCAGCCCGCGCGTGAGGCGGCGCATCGCCTGGGGGAACCGCCGGCGGCGGAGGTCGACCCGCACCTCCTTCTCGACCAGGACCGCCTGGCGCACCGGGTCGTCCGGCACCTGCCTGCGCGCCTGTGCATACGCCGCCGTCGCGTCGTCGGTGAGGCCCATCAGGTAGCGCGCGTCGGCGAGGTGCTCGTAGACCCCACTGAGCTCGGTGGCGGGGACCGAGCCGTCCCGCGGCGCGCACTGCACCGCGCGGGCGAAGAAGTCCGCCGCCTCACCGTGCGCCAGCTTGGCCAGCGCCCGGTGACCGGCCGTGACGGAGTAGCGCCAGGCCTGTCGGTGCCGGCCGGCGTGGAAGAAGTGCAGCGAGAGCAGCTCGCTCCTGCTCCTCGGGTCGGGGGTCGACCGCTCCAGGGCGCGGCCGACCTGGTCGTGCAGCTGCCGCCTGCGTCGATAGGGAAGTCCCTCGTAGGCGACGTCGCGCAGCAGCGCGTTGCGGAACCGGAGCCGACCCGACTGACCGCGCACCAGGAAGTAGCCCAACGAGTCCGCGAGTGAGTCCGCCACCGCCCCGGCGACGGCCCCGCCCAGGAGCATGCCGAGGGTGTCCTCGTCGACCACCGTGCCCAGGACGGCGGCGCACCGCAGCACCCGTCGCGCGTCGGCAGGCAGTCGGTCGACCTTGCTGGTCACCAGGGCCTCCACGGACTCTGGGAGCTCCTCCGACCCCTGCCCACGCCGCGCGAAGCGCACCAGTGCCTCGAGGAACATCGGGTTGCCCCCGCTGCGGGCGGCGAGGTCCTCCATGGCCCGCGGTGGCAGCGGCCGGTCGGCCAGCGCGCGGCGCACCACCTCGAGAGCGGCGCCGGGCTCGAGGGGGGACAGCACGGTCGTCGATCCCTCCCCCGACTCCGCCACGAAAGCGACCGGGTGCTCACGCCTGCTGACCAGCAGCAGCCACGGGCGCTCGCCCACGTCGCGAGCGAGGTGGTGCAGCAGCCCGGCGGAGGCCGCGTCCATGGCGTGCACGTCCTCGACGACGATCAGGGCGGGTCCGCCCAGCAGCACGTCGAGAAGCTCCACCACCGCCTGCTCGAGCCGGTCCCGGCGGAACTCCGGGTCGAGCTCCTCCGTCTCCGGCGTGCTGGGCATCGCCACGTCGAGCGGGACGCCGAGGAGCGGCAGCCACGGCTCGAGGTGCGGTGCGTTGCGATGTATGAAGGCCGTGAGGGCCCGCCCGGCCTCGTCGGTGCTGGCCCCCGGTGGCACCTGGAGCGCGTCACGCAGCAGCTTGCGGACCGGGAAGTACGGCGTGGACGACTCGTACTCCTCGCACCGCGCCGACAGCACCCGGCAGCCGGCCCCCGACGCCAGCTCCTCGACCAACCGCGACTTCCCGATCCCGGCCTCCCCGACCAGCTCGACCAGCCGTCCCCGGCCCAGCACGGCCTCGGCGAGGGCCTGCCGCAGCCCCTGCATCTCGCGGTCCCGACCGGTCAGCTGCACCGCGAGCCCCTGGTCGGCCCGGGTGCCGACGACGCGACCGACGGTCGCCGCCTGCACGGGTCGCGACTTGCCCTTGACCATGAACGGCGGCAGCTCGGTGGTCGCGAACAGCGTCTGCGACTGGGCGATCACCGGCGTGGTGGCCAGCACCTCACCCGGGTGGGCACGCCCCATCACGCGTGCCGCCAGGTTCACCGCGTCCCCCTTGACCGAGTAGGTGCGGCGGAACTCGGGACCGAAGTCGCCGGCGAAGACGTGCCCACGGTTGATCCCGATGCGCAACGGCAGCAGGCCGGCGCGGTCGAGCACCTGCCGCGCCACCCGCAACATCCGCTCCTCGTCGTGGTCCGCGCTGCTCGGCGCCCCGGAGGTGAGCATGATCTTGCCGCCGTCGCGGCTGATGTCGGACTCGAAGAAGGTCACGTCGTGATCGGCGCAGGCGTGCTGCACGTTGCGCACCATCTCGTCCAGGGCGTCCGTGAGGGCCCGCGTCCCCTGCGAGGTCAGCAGGCCGTCGGACCCGGAGAACTCCACGAACGCCACGGTGATCGCCCTGTGCTCGGGGTCGCGCGGCCCGTCGAGCAGGTGGGCACGGATCGGCGGCGGCAGCGCCAGGGCCGGGTCGAGGTGACCGAGCTGCCGGGGCAGCCGCACCTCGTCGGCCGCGTCGGGAGCCGACCTCAGCAGGTGCCCGAGGCCCGGGTCCGACCCGGGCAGCTCCGCGCCGAGGACGGGCGATGGCAGCAGGGCCGCGGTGCCGGCACTGAGCCCGATCTGGCCGGCCGGCGTGGCCGCCTCCGTCGCAGCCGTGGTGCTGGCGTCGGGTCCGCTGACGATGAGCTCGCGGTGGACCCGCGGGTCACCGACGAGGAAGAAGTCGAAGTCGCCGCTGTGCACGCCGATCGACATGCGCAGCACCACCACACCCGCGGAGGTCTCGATGCGGCCGACGTGGCGCATGGTGGCGCGCATCCGGTGCGCCGCCCGGGCCGCACGCAGCGCGTGCCCGGTCCCGCGGAACAGCAGGAGGACGGCGTCCCCACCCCACTTGACCAGGTCGGCTCCATCGACCACGGCCTCGTCGAGCAGGGCGGAGAACGTCGCGTCGAGGATGTCGCTCATCTCCTCGGCTCCGACCTTGCCCCGGCGCGTGAGCCGCTCGGTCAGCCGGGTGAAGCCCGAGATGTCGACGAAGGCGAGACTGCCGCGCACCCGCATGTGCCGGTGGTCGCGCCCCGAGGGCGACCACGTGCGGAGCAGGTCCGGGACATACGCATCGAGCCGAGAGTCGCTGGTGCCGACCTTGCTCGCCATGCTCCCCGCAATCGACTCCGGTGGGCTCCGGAGCTGTGCGTGAGTCTAGCCACGACGCGTCGTACGCCGCCGCTACGCGCTCTGCTGCCTGGCCTCCAGCGCGTCCGTGAGCAGGGCGACCAGCGCCTCGGTCTGCACGTCCGCGGAGGACGAGATCTCCTCGTCCGACCCGTCGAGGGCGCGTGCGGCCAGCCCGGCCTTGCTGTCGATCAGCTCGGCGATGCGCGTGTCGATCGTCTGGGCCGCGATGATGCGCCACGCGGTGACCGGTAGCTCCTGGCCGATCCGGTGGATGCGGTCGATCGCCTGGGTCTGCTCCGCGTCGGTCCAGGAGAGCTCGGCGAGCACCATGTCGCTGGCGACCTGGAGGTTCAGGCCGACCCCGGCGGCGGTGAGCGAGCAGACCACGACTGCGACCTCGGGGTCCTCGGTGAAGGCCTCGATGTTGCGCTGGCGCGTGGTGCGGGTCTGGTCGCCGCGGATGGAGACGTGGCGCAGCCCGCGCTGCGTGAACAGGTCCTCGGCGGCGTCCATGACGTCGACGTGCTTGGCGAAGAACACCACCTTGCCGACGTTGCGGGCCAGCTGGGCCGCGTAGTCGGCGGCGAGCTCGGCCTTGGCCTGGCCGATGCGGCGCATCATCGTGAACACGTTGTCGCCGGTCTTGCCCGACTCGCTGTCCTCGCGCTCCCAGCCGGCCACGCGGCGGACCAGCTCGTGGTCGATGCCGTCGACCACCGGGCCGGAGCGGCGCGTCTCCATCGCGCTGTCGTAGCGGGCGACCAGCCGGCGGGCCAGCTCCTCCTCGGCCTTGCGGATGGAGCGGCTGTCGGCGTCGTCGAGCTCCACCGGGATGTCGGCCACCCGGCGGGCGGGGATGTCCTTGGCGACGTCGACCTTGCGGCGCCGCACGATGCCCATCTCGATCACGCTGTTGCGCGCGGCCGGGTAGAAGGCCCGGTCGAGCGGGGTGAGGCCGGTCTCCTCGAGCTTGTTCATCAGGTCGGCGAGCGGCTTCTTGTCGTCGATCCAGCCGAGGAACTGCCAGATGGCCCGGAAGTCCTCGATGTCGTTGATCAGCGGGGTCCCGGTGAGCGCCATCAGCAGGGGGTCGGCGATGCGTGAGCGGATCCGCTCGGAGAGCTGGAGCGCGTGCCTGGAGCGCTGCGAGCTCTTGTTCTTGATGAAGTGCGCCTCGTCGACGATCATCCCGCGGAACCCGAAGTCACCGAGCCAGCCGACGTGCCGGTCGAGCACCTCGTAGTTGACGACGACGATGTCGGCGAAGCCGTCGATCGTCTCGCCGTCGCCGTGGATCACGGTGACCGGGTGGTCGGGGGTCCACAGGCCCGCCTCGTGCGCCCAGTTCATCTTGACCACGTTGGGGACCACCGCGAGCAGCGGGTATGCCCTGGCGGCCTGGGCTGCCAGCAGGGCCTGCGCGGTCTTGCCGAGGCCCGGCTCGTCGGCGAGCAGGAAGGTGCGGTGACCCGCCTCCGCCCCGGCGACGACCTGCGCCTGGTGAGGCATCAGCTCGAGGCCGTGCGGGGCGTTGAGCGAGGTCGGCTCTGGCAGGTCCATGCACGACGACTCGCCGCCGAGCTCGAAGGACCGGAACAGCGGCCCCAGCAGCTCCCAGGAGCCGAGCCGGGCGGCACGGACCCGGGTCTTCTGCGCGGCCTCGAAGTCGGGGGCGAGGAACGGGTTGGCGAGCTGGCGGGCCAGCACGGACTGGGGTACGACGCGCCGCTCGGCCGGCGCGATCTCGAGGGCCTCGGGCTCGGGCTCCTCCTCGTCCTCCACCTCGACACCGGCGGCGCGGAGCATCTCCTCGCGCAGCTCGCGGGCATCGTCGGAGACGTGGGCGTTCTCGTCGAGCAGGTGCAGCAGGGAGGTGTCGCGGGTCGCGGTCTTGGCGAGGATCGTGGCGATCCCCTCCAGCCGCTTGAGCTGCTCACCCTTCTGGGCGGCGTTCCCGGTGTCGTCGGCCTTGATCCGGGCCCGTTCCTCACGCACCAGCAGTCCGACGACCTGGAACTTGGTGCGCGTCGAGGGCCGGACCGGTCCACGCTGGACCGCCCCCTCCACCTCGCGCACGGCCCTCGCGAGCACCGGGATGATGCCCTCGTTGTCCCCCGCGCGCCGGTTGTTGCGCTGTGCGGGCGGCCGGGTGCGCGAACGTGCGCGGCGTCGAGCCACAGACTCCTCCTCCTGAGTTCGCGGCACGGAGGCCACGGCGGAGCGGCATCAGCCGCACTCAGCCCGCTGTCGGGGACGAACAGCGTCGTCGGGGGCCGCTGCCGGCCGGCGACGCGACCGCACCCAGCTGGGTGACGGTCAAGGCACCGATCGCCGGTCCCGGGTGTCGGTGCGCCTCCATGCTACCGCCAACAGGCCTCGTGCTCACATCGCCGACACCCGCGCGGACGGAGCGGTCCAGCGAAGGCATGCAGCCACTCCCCGGCGGGGCGGGGGACCCGACCCTGACCGGGCCTGACCGGGCCCGACCGGGGAGCCAACCAGAACTGCCCGGTCGGCAGGTTTGGAGCAACCAGAACTGCCCGGTCGGCAGGTTTCAGGCAACCAAACCTGCCCGGTCGGCCGAGGTGGAGCCGTCAGACTCCGGCCGGCTGCTCCGCGCGCTCCAGCGGGACCGGCCGGTAGAGCTCGGGCAGCTGCTCGGGGGTCAGCGCGGTGGGCCCGAACACCCAGTCGGTGAACGAGTAGTCGTGCACGTCGCGGCCGCGCAGGATCGCGTTGCGCTGCTCGCGGGCGACACCGTCGAGGTGCCACAGCTCGCCCCACACCCGGGCGGTGCGCACCACCCGTCCGCAGTGCACCGGCCGGACCGCGTCGTACGCCGCCAGGGCAGCGTCCCAGTCCACCCCGGAGCCGGACGCGTCGCGCCGGGCGGCCTGGGCACCGACGTGCTCGGCGAGCACCCAGCCGTCCTCGAGGGCCATCACCGCGCCCTGGGCCATGTACTGCAGCGGCGGGTGCGCGGCGTCCCCGAGCAGCGCGACCCGGCCGTGCAGCCAGCTGTCGATCGGGTCGCGGTCGAACATCCGCCACCAGCGGTCGCGCCACATCAGCGGCAGCCCGTTCTGGATCTGCTCGCAGCTGCCGGTGAAGGCTGCGTCGAGCTCGTCGGGGGTGCCCCAGTCCTCCTCCCCCGCGACCGCCTTGAGGGACTCGAAGACCGCGACCTGGTTGAACATCTCGCCGCCGCGCAGGGGGTACTGCACGAAGTGCCGCTTCGGCCCGACGTAGACGACCACGTCGGTCTCGGAGACGTCGTTCTCGCGGACCTTCTCGATCGGCACGGCGCCCCGGTAGGCGACGTAGGCACTGCTCACCGGCTCGTCCTCGACCACCAGCCTGCGGGCGACGGAGTGCAGCCCGTCGGCCGCGATGACGACCTCGGCCCGCTCGACGCTGCCGTCGGCGAGGGTGACGCTCGCCCCGTCCGCGATGTTCTCGTAGGCGACCACCTGCTTGCTGTTCTGCAGGTCCACTCCGGCGTGGCGGCAGGCGCGCAGCAGGGTGGCGTGCAGGTCGCTGCGGTGGATGACCATGTAGGGGAAGCCGTAACGGCGCTCGACGTCGACCAGGTCGAGCCGGGTCAGCACGCTGGCGTCGAGGGCGTCCTTCATCACCATGCCGGTCGGCAGCACGCCGAGGCTGCGGACCTCGTCGAGCAGGCCATAGTCGTCGAGGATGCGGGTGCAGTTGGGTGCGATCTGCAGGCCGGCCCCCACCTCGCCGAACTCCTCGCAGCTCTCCAGGAGCCGGACGCGCAGTCCCTTGCGGGACAGGGCGAGCGCGGCGCCCAGGCCGCCGATGCCGCCACCGACGACGATCACGTCGGGGGTGCTGGTGCTGGTGTCTGCGGTCATGACGAGCTCCTGTGGTGGTTTCTCAGAGCCAGGCGGGAAGGACGGGTGCGGGCGTGCCCTCGTCGGTCGTGACGGTGGCCGCTCGGCCGGCCAACCAGGCGACGACCTCGGCGAGGCTCCCCGAGACGGTGACCTGGTCGCCCGATCCGTCGACGGTCCACGAGACGGCGTGGTCGGTGGCCAGGACCTTCACTGCGGGCCCGGTCCCGGCACCGGAACGCTTCGCCACGACGTCGTCACCGAGGACACCCAGGAAGTCGGTGGGCAGGTCGGCGAACGTGACCCCTGTGTCGAGGTCGACGGCGTGCACCATCACCTCGCGGGCGCGCATCCACGGCGTCTCGGAGGCGGGGACGGTACGCCCCTGCGCGGTCACCACCTCCGCCTCCCACTGCTCGCCGGTGAGCCCGTCCATCGACGCCGTCAGCCGGGCCGCCGACTCGTCGAACCAGGCCCGAAGCTCGGCGCCGGTGCGCCGGCTGCCCGCCTCGATGTCGGTGCTGCGCTGCTCCGGCGAGGAGTACATCGGCGTGCGCTCACCCGTCGCCGCCCAGTGCAGCAGGTTGCCGATCGCCTCCGCGTTGGCGGCGAGGTGCGCGGCGACGTGCTTGCGTCTCCAGCCGGGCAGAGCGCTGGGCCCGGTGAACCCGTCCTCGTCGAGCCGGGCCAGGGCGTCACGGACCAGCGTCGTGCCGGTCTCCACCCAGCCCAGCGAGTCGTCGAGGGAACGGGTCACGACGACCCCTCCTTGACGACCACGTTCTCCAGCCGGCCCAGGCCCTCGACCTCGGCGACCACGGTCTCGCCGCCGATCAGGTAGCGCGCGGGCTTGCGCGCGTGGCCGACGCCACCGGGGGTGCCGGTCGCGATGACGTCGCCGGGGTTGAGCCGGATCATCGTGGAGACGTACTGCACCAGGTCGACGGGGTCGAAGAGCAGGTCGGCGGTGGTGTCGGACTGCATCTGCTCACCGTCGACGGTGAGGCTGACCTGCAGCTCGGGACGTACGCCGCCGGGCAGCTCGTCCGGCGTGACCAGGTAGGGGCCGACGGGCGTCGTGGCCTCCCAGTTCTTGCCCTGCAGCCACTCCTTGGTGCGGAACTGCCAGTCGCGAGCGGTGATGTCGTTGAGCACGGTGAAGCCGGCGATCGCCGACTCCGCCTCGGCCTCCGACGCGCGCCGCACCTCCCGGCCGACCACCACCGCCAGCTCGACCTCCCAGTCGAAGGCCTCGGTCTCGGCGGGACGCTGGATGTCGTCGCGCGCACCGATCAGCGTCTCGGCGTACTTGGAGAACAGCGTCGGGTACTCCGGTAGGTCGCGCCCCATCTCCTGGATGTGGGTGCGGTAGTTCAGCCCCACCAGGACGACCTTGGACGGGTTGGGCACCAGCGGGGCGAGGTCGCCCGTGGCGTCGAACCGCGTGGCGGTCGGGTCCTCGAGCGCGGCGGCCGCGCGCTGCGCCCAGTCGGGCCGGGCGAGGAACGCACCGAGGTCGGGGGCGCCGAGGTCGACCAGGGAGTCCCCGTCGAGGACGACCGCCCGGGTGGAGCCGTCGGTGCGGAGGGTGGCGAGCTTCATCAGTGGGTTCCTTCCACCTGCACGCGGTGCTGGTGCAGGGCCTCGAAGACGGGGGTGTCGCTGAACCGGAACAGGTCGAGCGCGCCGGAGTCGGAGTCGCTGCTGCCGGCCTCGGACCGGATCGAGAGCGGCTGCCAGGACGGCACCACGAACAGGTCGCCGCGGGTGACGCTCCACTGCCGGTCACCGACGGTGACCGTGCCGGAGCCGTCGAAGACCTGGAAGACCGAGGAGCCGACCTCACGGCGCGGCGCGGTCTCGCTGCCGGTGGTGACGCGGTGCATCTCCGCCCGGATCGTCGGGAGCACGTCGCCCCCGGTCGCGGGGTCGGCGAACCGCACCACGGCGTGGCCGGGCTCCACGACGCCGGGGTGGCCGGCGCCCTCGAGCTCGAGCTGGTCGGCGAGCGCCCGGTCGGTGTGCTCCCACCGGTAGGCGAGAAGTGGCGTGCCGGGCGTCTCCGCCGAGACACCCACCGGCCGCAGCCCCGGGTGGCCCCAGAGCATCTCCGAGCGCGACCGGTCCGGGGTGGTCCGCTCCTCGTCGCTGATCTCGTCGCGGCCGAACTGGAAGAACTGGCTCTCGTTGGCGTACTGGAACGGGATGTCGAGCCCGTCGACCCACGCCATCGGCTCGCTGGTGGCGTTGTGGTGGGCGTGCCAGTTCCAGCCGGCCTGGGGCAGGAAGTCACCGCGACGCATCGGCACGGGATCGCGCCCGACCACGGTCCACACCCCCTCGCCCTCGACCACGAAGCGGAAGGCGTGCTGGGTGTGGCGGTGCTCGGGGGCGTCCTCGCCGGGCATCAGGTACTGGATCGCCGCCCACAGGGTCGGCGAGACGAACGGACGGCCACCCAGCGACGGGTTGGCCAGGGCGATCGCGCGGCGCTCGCCGCCGCGGCCGACGGGCACCAGCCGGCCGGCCTCCTCGGCAAGCGGCAGGAGGTCGTTCCACCTCCAGAGGTACGGCGCGGCCTTCGACTGCGGGTGCATCGGCATCAGGTCGCCGGTCTCGGTCCACAGCGGCACCAGCAGCTCTTGCTCGAAGCCGCGGTAGAGCTGCTCGAGCTCGGGGGTGGGAGTGGGCTGGTCGGGGGCGGCCGTGACGGTGAGCCGCACCGGGGACGTGACCTCGGAGGTCACGTCGGGGGTCTGCGGAGCTGTCGTGGTCATGGACGCCATCCTGTGCGAGTATCACGGTGGAGAACATGATGTTCTGCATAGCAGAACAGCGTCCAGGGGAAACAGAGCAGGAGGTCGCCGTGGCGCAGGACATGAAGCAGCCTCCCGCGTACGCGATCTCCAGCGTGGACAGCGCGCTGCGCCTCGCCACCGCGCTGCAGCTCGAGGGGAAGTTGACCGTCTCCGAGGCCGCGGAGCGCCTCGGGGTGGCGCGCTCCACCGCCCACCGGCTGCTGAAGATGCTCGTCTACCGCGACTTCGCGGTGCAGGACGACAGCCGGGTCTACCGCGCCGGCCCGGTGCTCGAGCTCGCCGCGCACTCCGGCTCCGAGGCCTCCCGCCTCCGCGCGGCCGCGCTCCCCCACCTCGCCCACCTCGTGGCGGTGATGGACGAGTCGGCCAACCTGGTGGTGCGCACCGGCGACACCGCGCGCTTCATCGCGAGCGTGGAGTGCGACCAGGCCCTGCGGGTCGGCAACCGTGAGGGAATGGTCTTCCCCGCGCACAAGGTCTCGGGCGGCATGGTGCTGCTCGCCGAGCTGCCGGAGACGGAGCTGGAGGCGACGTACGCCGCGGACCATCGCTCCGACCAGGCAGAGGCACGCCCCGACCTGCCCCGGCTGCGCAAGGAGCTGCGCCAGGTCCGCAAGCAGGGGTTCGCGGTCAACGAGGGCCGCTCCGAGCGCGGCGTGGTCGCGGTCGGGTGCCCCGTGCGTGACCCCGGCGGCACCGCCGTGGCCGGGCTCTCGGTCTCGATGCCCAGCGTGCGCTACGACCGGCTCCGCCTGCCGCAGATCGTCGGCACCCTGGCCGCGGTCGCCCGCGGCATCGAGAAGGCCCTGGCCGCACCGACAGGGGCCTAGACCTGCGCCCGCGTCCAATCCCCTGTCCGCCTGCCCGGCCCGATACTGGCCCCATGGCGCGGAAACCGGTCAGGAATCGAGAAGCGGCGAGGATGGACGGTTCCTAGGCTCGACCCCGAGCAGGACGATCCGAGGAGGAGCCATGACCACGCCGGAGCAGGACACGTTCACCACCGAGGAGCGCGCCGCGATGAAGGAGCGCGCCGCCGAGCTGAAGTCGGCCACCCGCCGGGGCTCGGGCAGCAAGAAGGCCGCGGCCGACGAGGCGGACGCCCTGGCGAAGATCGCGGAGATGCCGGAGGCGGACCGCGTGATCGCCGAGACGCTGCACGCAATCGTCGAGGAGACCGCGCCGGAGCTCGCCCCGAAGACCTGGTACGGCATGCCGGCGTACGCCAGGGACGGCAAGGTGGTCGTCTTCTTCAAGCCGGCCGCGAAGTTCAAGGTGCGGTACGCCGAGGTCGGGTTCAACGAGTGGGCGCAGCTCGACGACGGCGACATCTGGCCCACGGCCTACGCGGTCATCGCGATGAACCCCGACGTCGAGGCCCGACTCAGGGCCCTCGTCGCGAAGGCGGTCTCGTAGGCGACCCAGCTGTCGGGTGAGGCAGGGCTGAGGCCTGGGGCCGGAGGCCCTCCTGCACCACGGCGGCGGCAACGTCGTCGACTCGCGTGCGGCTGCTCCGGGCGTACCCGCGGATCTGTTCGAACGCCTCGTCGACGCTCACCCCGAGGGCGTAGGCGAGCACCCCCTTGGCCTGCTCGATGACCACCCGGGAATGGAGCGCCTCCTGCAGCTGGTCGGCCAGCACCGAGGTGTCCCGGACGGCACGCCCCATCGCCGAGTAGGCACCGGTCAGGTCGGCGAGGGCCTCGGCGACGGTGATGGCGTCGGCCGACCAGTCTCGTGGCCCGGGCGCGATCAGGATCAGCGCGCCGACGAGCCGGTCCTGCGCGCGCACCGGTACTGCTGCCAGCCCGCGCACCCGGCGGCCGCGCTCGTCCGCCCGCTCCGGACCGGCGATCGGCTCGTCGAGGTCGGGGATGCGGACCACCTGGCCGACGAGGACCGGGGCCAGTACCGGGAGGTGGGCGGGGTCGGCGGCGAGCCGGGCGAGGTCGACCCGGTCCGCCGGGTGGACCCGTACGACCGGTTGCTCGTGCAGCTCGGTGAGGACGGCTGCCGCGGCGTCGAGCTGGAGCAGGTCGTGCAGGCGCTCGACCAACTCCGCCAGCACGTCGGCGTCGGCGTACGGGGCCTCGAAGCTGCGTGCGAACGCCCCGAGACCCTCGATGACGGAGGACAGTCCGCGCCCACCGGGGTCGCCCGTGGTGGTCAGGTCACTCAGGTCCTCAGCCTCGTCTGCTGTCGTCGTCCCGGATCACGCGCCGGCTACCGCCCGGCGGTTGTGCGCGCGCACCTCCAGCGTAGCCCTGCCACATCGGGCCCGAAGGTGAGCAATCCGATGCCGACGGAACGCTCAGTGCCAGCCCATCCGGTCGACGACGTGCTCGGCGATGGCCAGGCTCGACGTGGCCGCGGGGGACGGCGCGTTGCGGACCGTGGTGATGCCGCCCTCGTCGCCGATCCGGAAGTCGTCGACCAGCGATCCGTCGCGGTCGACGGCCTGGGCCCGGATGCCGCTGCCGGCACGCCGCACGTCGTCCGGCCCGATCTCGGGGACGTAGCGGCTGGCGGCCCGCATGTAGGCCTTCACCGACAGGCTGCCGCGCAGCTCGGTGAGACCGGTGCGCCAGTGCTGCCGCGCGAGCCGCCAGCTGCCCGGCCACGTCGCCAGGCTGCGTACGTCGGACCAGCGCGCGTCACTGCGCCGGTACCCCTCCCGGTGCAGCGCCAGCACGGCGTTGGGACCGACCTCGACCTCGCCGGAGACGCGGCGGGTGAAGTGCACCCCGAGGAACGGGTAGCGCGGGTCGGGGACCGGGTAGATCATCCCGCGCACCAGGTCGAGCTTGGACTCGACGACGGTCATGTACTCCCCGCGAAACGGCAGGATGCGCGGGCCGTCGACGCCGTCGGCCAGGCGCGAGACCCGGTCGCTCTGCAGGCCCGCGCAGACCACCAGCCGGTCGAAGACGTGCGGGCCCCGGTCGGTGTCCACATGGATGCCGCCCACTGCTCGTCGTACGTCCGTGACGGTGGTGGACAGCAGCACCCGGCCGCCGGACTCCTCCACGTCCTCGGCGTAGGCCTCGGCGATCGCGACGAAGTCGGTGATCGCGGTCACGGGCGAGTGCAGCGCCACCAGGCCGGCGGCGTGCGGCTCGATGCCGGTGAGGTCGCTGCCCTCGACCCGGCGGAGCCCGGGCACCCCGTTGCGCCGGGCGGTCTCCTCGAGGGCCTCGAAGCGACCGAGCTCGGAGGGGTCGACGGCGACAACGAGCTTGCCGCACTCCTCGTAGGGCAGGCCGCGCTCGACGCAGTACTCACGCAGCAACAGCCGGCCGCGAGTGCACAGCTCGGCCTTGAGGCTGCCCGGCTGGTAGTAGATGCCCGCGTGCACCACCCCGGAGTTGTGGCCGGTCTGGTGCACGGCGAGCCGGTTCTCCTTCTCCAGCACGGTCACCTCGGTGCCCGGTCTGCGCCGGCCGATCTCGCGGGCGACGGCGAGGCCGAGGATGCCGCCACCGACGACGCCCACCCTGTGCTCACTCACCGACGCCCCGACGGCTGCCGCTCATCCGATCAGCTCCGCGGCAGCACCGTGAGAACCCGCTCGACGTGGTCGCGGAACTCCTGCATGAAGCCCCTGAGGAAGGCCGCGGACTCCTCGTCGGCCACCTCACCGTGCTCGGTGTAGACGTCCGGGCGGAAGTGGATGTAGGCCTCGGGGGCGGTCATCTGGCGAGCGTTGCAGAAGCTGAGCACCCCGCGCAGGCTCTGCTGTGCCACCGCCGTGCCGATCTGCCCGATCGAGGCGCCGATCACTGCGGCCGGCATGTGGTCGAAGGAGTTCTGGCCCCATGGTCGCGATGCCCAGTCGATCGCATTCTTCAGCGCACCCGGGATGGACCGGTTGTACTCAGGGGTGACGAACAGAACGGCGTCCGACGCCGCGAGTGCATCCTTGAGCGCTCGGGCCTCCGGCGGGTAGTCGCTGTCGTAGTCGGGGCTGTAGAGCGGCAGGTTGCCGGTCGGGATCTCCGTGAACTCGAGTTCCGGCGGCGCCAGGCTGAGCAACGCCCGGCTCAGCTTGCGGTTGATCGATGTCGAGGAGAGGCTCCCCACGAAGTACCCGACCTGGTAGGTGCTCATGTGGCTCCTCGTCGTTGGGTTGCCCCGACGCAGCCGCCGAGGCGCGGTGGATCTGGCTACCTCGAGCATCGCACTGCGAGGCCCTCACCGACACCCCAGGGCGGGGACGGAACCCCTCAGCCGGCAGGACTCACCCGAGGTCCACGATCGCAGCCACCGGCCCGCCGCCGTCGGGGCCTTGGTGCGCCGCCGACACCGACACGAACGCGGCCGGGTCACCGGTGACCGCCGCGGTGACGCCGCCGACGGCTGCCTTGATCTGGCGGTGCCAGTGCACGTCGGAGTCGTCGAGCATGGCGTTGCGGCGACCGCGGACGTGGCCGTCCTGGGAGGCCTCGCACTTGAGGAACACGTTGACGAGTCGGCCGTCGAGGTCGTCGGGGTGCGGGCGTTCGGGCAGGTCGAGACCGGCGGCGCGGATCGCCTCCCAGATCCCGTCGGCGTCGAGCGCGTCCTTCATCACCGAGTGGCCGATCCGGTAGCGGCCGCCGATTCCCGGGGCGTTGCCCACCACGACAACCTGGGCGCGGTCCAGCTCGACACCGGAGGAGCAGGACGCCACCGAGGAGTAGAGGCTGCGGTCGCGCAGCACGTCCTGGTCGCGCGGCATCTCGATCTCCCCGAGAGCCACCGCGATGCCGAGCGCCGTGCACCCGTTGGAGACGTCCATGGAGTAGAGCGTGTCCTCGGTGAACACGTCGTTCCCGCGACGCTTCGCGTCCGCGATGGTGTCGAGGGTGAGCAGCGGCGTCTTGGTCTGCACGTAGTGCACCTCGGCCGGGTCGGTGATGCCGGCGCGCTCCATCGCCACCTTCACGGCGTCGGCCACCTTGGTGATCATCGCGGTCCGGCCGATGTCCTCGGGCCGCAGCACCTCGCTCATCGCGAAGCCGACGGTGAGCCGCGGCTCGTCGGTCGGCTCGACGGCTCCCTCGGGCACGGTCGCGAAGACGGTCGCGTGCGGGCTGATCACCCCGTCGGTGCCGCCGGACCACACGATCGGGATGTCCTTCACCTGCTCGGGCGGGGCGCCCTTCTCGACCAGCACCTCCCGGAAGGCGCGGTCGGCGATGATCCGGGTGTAGTCGTTGACCCCGCCGTTGCCCTCGGTCTTGCCGATGATGGCGATCACGCGGTCGGCAGCCATCACCCCGTCGTCGATCAGCGTGGCCAGCTCGGAGGCGTCGGACACCGAGTGCAGCGGCACCTTGCGGACTTCGATCGCAGCAGGCATGGGGTTCCTTTCGTCGGGGTCTTCAGTCGGGTACGACGCGGGTGCCGGCGTGGCCGGCCACGGCGTCGGTGATGTGCTCGAGCGAGGTGATCACGCCGGTGCCACCGGCGCGTTCGGCGAACCGGGTGGCCGCCTCGACCTTGGGGCCCATCGAGCCTGCGGCGAACTCGCCTCGGTCGGCGATCGCGCGCAGCTGCGCGACGGTCACCTCGCCGATCGCGGCCTGGTGGTCGGTGCCGTAGCCGGTCATCGCGGCCTCCACGTCGGTGGCGATGACGAGCACGTCGGCGGCGCAGTCGCGGGCGACCAGCACGGCGGTCAGGTCCTTGTCGATCACCGCCTCGACACCGGCGAGGCTGCCGTCGGACCTGCGCACGGTGGGGATGCCGCCGCCGCCGGAGCAGATCACCACGTAGCCCGCGTCGAGCAGGGTGGCCGCCGCGGGCAGGTCGAGGCACTCCAGTGGCTCCGGGGACGCCACCACCCGGCGCCAGCCCCGCTCCCCCACCTGCACGAAGCGCTGCCCGTGGTCGACCATCACCTGCGCGTCGGTCTCGGAGAGGTAGCGCCCGATCGGCTTCGTCGGGTTGGTGAACGCCGGGTCGTCGCCGTCGACCAGCGTGCGGGAGACCAGCGTCGCGGTGCGCTTCTCGACGCCGCGCTGGCGCAACGCCGCCTCGAGCGCGTTCATCAGGGTGACGCCGATGGTCGCCTGCGTCTGCGCGCCGCACCAGTCCAGCGGCACCGGTGGGACCACGTTGGCGGAGAGCTCGTTCTTGACCAGCAGGTTGCCCACCTGCGGGCCGTTGCCGTGGGTGAGCAGCACCTCGTGGCCGGCGGCGACCAGATCGGCGATGTGGGCGCTGGCGACGGCGACGGCGGCCTGCTGGTCCTCGACGCGCGCGCGGCCGTCGGCCGCCGTCATCGCGTTGCCGCCCAGGGCGATCACGATCCTCACGTCCAGTCCACCTCCGCGGCGTCGCGACCGCCGCTGAGCTGCCGGTAGCCGGGGCCGCGGTCGAAGAACGCCCGCTCCGGTCGGGCCGCCGCCCGCTCGACGCGCAGGGCCGCCGTGGCCTCCGGGTCGTGCGCCAGGGTGTCGTCGTCGAGCGAGCCGGTCAGCACCACGGCGTACTCCTCCTCCGCGGCGCGTGGCGAGACCTTGCGCCAGAGCACGTCGCGCACCACCAGCTCGGGGTCACGCTCGAGCGGGTCGCCCCACCCGCCGCCCCCGGTGGTGCGGATACGGATCAGCTCGCCGGCACGCACCGGCTCGGCGTCGGCGAGCGCGTCCACGGTGCGCTCGGCGGGCCCGCCGGGGTCGATGGTGACCTCGAACGGCTTGCCGGCCCGACCGCCGCGCACGCCCCAGCAGGACAGGATCGACCGGTCGGCGATGGACATGAAGTGGCCGTCCTCGAGCATCCGGATGTGCTTCTCGTAGCCCAGGCCGCCGCGGGGCCTGCCGGCTCCCCCGGAGTCGACGGCCAGCGAGAGCTGCTCGACGCGGAACGGGAACCGCGACTCGGTGAACTCGGTGGGCAGGTTCCGCGAGTCCGGGACGACGTGGATGGTGTCCTCACCGTCGGCGTAGGACCGGCCGCCCGAGCCGCCGCCGAGCACCTCGCGCATCAGGTAGGGCCGGCCGTCGCGGTCCCGACCGTAGACGCCGGTGTAGCGGATCGTCTCCTGGTCCGCGGGCATCCGGCCCTCCACGGCCTTGGCCAGCACCCCGGCGAGCACGCCCAGCAGGCGCAGGATCACGAAGGTGCGGGCGTTCGTGGGGGCCGGGAAGACCGGCGTCAGCAGCGTGCCTGGCGGCGGGAACCGCAGCTCCAGGAGCGGTACGACGCCCTCGTTGACGTCGAGCTCGGCCATGCGCTCCGGGGTCTCGGCCAGGTTGCGCAGGATGGGCGCGAGCCACTTCTTCAGGAACACGCCGTCGGAGTAGTCACCGCAGTGGTTGATCGGCCCCTTGGCCTGCGGGCCGGTCCCGGCGAAGTCGAGCACGAGCCGCTCGCCCTCGGGGTCGTCCGGCGGCGTGCGGGTCAGGGTGATCCGTTGGGTGTGCAGCTTGGGCTCGTCGACGCCGTCGTGCTCGGCGTAGTCCTCCCAGGCCCACTCCCCGACCGGGATCCGGCTGAGGATCTCGCGCCGGTAGGTCTGCGTGGTGCCGTCGATGATCGCGTCGAAGCACGCCTCGACCGTCGTCACGCCGTACCGCTCGAAGAGCTCGCCCAGCCGGCGTGCCCCCATCAAGCAGGCCGAGCACTCGGCGTCGAGGTCGGCGGCCAGCGACTCCGGCATCCGGCTGTTGCGGGTCATGATCGCCAGCGCGCTCCGGTTGGGCACGCCGGAGTCCCAGAGCTTGATCGGCGGGACCATCAGCCCTTCCTCGAAGACGCTGGTGGCATGCGAGGGCATCGACCCCGGGACCGCGCCTCCGATGTCGTCGTGGTGGCCGAACGCCTGCACGAAGGCGACCACGCGCCCGCCGGCGAAGACCGGCACCGTGACGCACAGGTCTGGCAGATGGCCGATCCCGCCCTCGGAGCGGTAGACGTCGTTGTGGAAGAAGACGTCGCCCTCCTGCATCTCGGCGAGCGGGAAGTCCCGGGCCACGGGGTGCACCAGCGCGGAGTAGGAGCGGCCGGTGAGCTTGCGCAGCAGCCGGTCGTGGATGCCGGCCCGGAAGTCGTGGGCGTCACGGATCATCGGGCTGCGACTCGTGCGCGCGATGGCCGTCTCGACCTCCATCTCCACGCTGGCCAGCGACCCCTTCACGATCTCCACCAGGACCGGGTCCGCCGTCGCACCCGCGTCGGCGGTCAGGGTGCCGAACGGGAACTGGGTCGGTGCCCGCCGCGACCGGGTCTCGCTCATGACTGCCTCCGCACGACCAGGTTGCCGAAGTCGTCGACCGTGGCGGCGAAGCCCGGGTGCACGGGCACGGTCGAACCGAACTCCTCGATGACCGCCGGTCCGGTGACGGTGGCGTCGGCCCCGAGGTCCGGCCGCCAGAGGACCGGGGTCTCGACCCACCCGTCGGCGGCGTCGAAGCAGACCGGCCGCGTCGAGGTCGGTGTGGGCCCCGATCCGGAGGGCGCTCGCTCGACGCGCCGGATCGCCGGGCGGGTGATCGGCCCGATCCCGGAGATGCGCAGGTTCACCCACTCGACCGACTGCTGCGGGTCGCCGGCGAAGTCGTAGCCGTAGAGGTCGGCGTGCGCGGCGTGGAAGCGGGAGACCACCTCGGCGAGCAGCGCGTCGTCGACTGCCCCGTCGGGCACGGGCACGCGGACCTCGAAGGCCTGCCCGTAGTAGCGCAGGTCGGCGGTCCGGGTGTAGCGGTGCTGCTCCTCGGCGAAGCCCTCGCCGAGCAGGGCGGACCGCGCCTGCCCGGTGAGGTCGTCGAGGATCGTGGCCACCGTGCCCGCCTCCAGGGCGTTGGCGAGGGAGACGTGCGTGCGCACGTAGTCGTTCTTCACGTCCACCGTCAGCAGGCCGAAGGCGGAGACGTTGCCCGGGTCGGGCGGCACGAGCACGGTCGGGATGCCGAGGACGTCGACCAGGCGGCAGAGCAGCAGCGACCCGGAGCCGCCGAACGTGGTCAGCGTGAAGTCGCGGACGTCGAGGCCGCGCTTGACGGTGACCTGGCGCAGGGCGTTGGCCTGGTTCCACGCCGAGATCTCCAGGATGCCGGTGGCACAGGCCTCGAGCGAGAGCCCGAGCTTCCCGGCCAGGGACGACACCGCCGACCGGGCCGCCTCGACGTCGAGCGGCACCTCGCCGCCCAGCAGGTGCGGCGGGATCCGGCCGAGCACGACGTGGGCGTCGGTGACGGTCACCTCGGTGCCGCCCCGTCCGTAGCAGATCGGGCCAGGCTCGGCCCCGGCCGAGTGCGGTCCGACCTTGAGGGTGCCCTCCGGCGAGAGCCACGCGATCGAGCCGCCGCCCGCGCCCACGGTGACCACGTCGATCATCGGGATCTTGCTCGGGTAGGCACCCACGCTGCCCTCGGTGGTCAGGGTCGGCTCCCCGTCGACGACGACACCGACGTCGGTCGACGTACCCCCGCCGTCGCAGGTGAGCACCCGGTCGAAGCCGGCCACGCGGGCGATCAGGGCGGCCCCGAGCGCGCCGGCCGCCGGGCCGGAGAGCACCGTGGCGATGGGCTGGTGCACCACCTCGGTCGCGGAGAGCACCCCGCCGTTGGACTTCATCACGTAGAAGGGCACGGCACCCGAGTCGGCGTACGCCGTCAGTCGGGTGTCGATCTCGGCGACGTAGCGCGAGAGGCGGGGCTTCACCGCGGCGTCGACCAGTGTGGTCATCGCGCGCTCGTACTCTCGGTACTCGCGGAGCACCTCACTGCTGAGGCTGACGACTGCGTCGGGGTGCTCCTCGGCGAGCACCTCGCGCATCCGCTGCTCGTGCACCGGGTTGGCGTAGGCGTGCAGGAAGCAGACGCCGAGGGTGTCGATGCCGCGGTCGCGGAACCAGCGGGCGGTGGTGCGGGCAGCCGCCTCGTCGAAGGGAGCGACCTCGGCGCCGGTGAAGTCGAGTCGCCCGCCGACCCCGCGCACCAGGTGGCGCGGCACGATCCGGTCGGGCTTCACCCAGAAGTAGGAGTTGCCGTAGCCGTCGGGCACGGACTGCCGGGCGATCTCCAGCAGCGCCTCGTGCCCGCTCGTGGTGACGAAGCCGAGCGGCCCCACCTTGCCCTCGAGCAGTTGGTTGGTGGCCACGGTCGTGCCGTGGCTGACGGCGGTGAGCACGTCACCCCGACCGGGAAGGCCGAGCAGGTCGAGCACCTTGGCCACGCCGTCCATGAACCCCTCAGCCGGGTCGCTCGGCGTCGACGGGGTCTTGGTGCTGACCAGCTCGCCGCTGTCCTCGTCGAGGGCGACCACGTCGGTGAAGGTGCCTCCGGTGTCGATCCCGACGCGGATGCGGCGACCCTGCGGCTCGGTCATCCCAGGGCCTCCTCGAAGGCGGCGGCTGCCTCGAGCAGCATCCGGTCGGCGCCGTGCGGGGCGACGAGCTGGAGGCCGACCGGGAGCCCATCGCTCGTGGTGCCGGCGGGCACGGAGATCGCGGGGCAGCCCGTGACGGTGATGAAGTACGCCGAGCGCATCCAGTCGAGGTAGGTGGCCTGCGGACGGCCGTCGACCTCGGTGGGGTACTCCTGGTCGGCCGGGAACGGCGGCACCTGCGAGGTCGGCAGCGCGAGCAGGTCATGGTCGGTGAAGAACACCCGCATCGTCTCCGCGAGCGCGGTCCGCTGCGCATAGGCCCGCGCCACGTCGCCCCCGGTGAGCTGGGCCCCGGCCCGGATGTTGTCGGCCAGCGACTCCTTGAACGCGTCGGGGTGCTCGGCCAGGAGGTCGCCGTACGTGTGCTGGAACAGCCAGGCGCGCAGGGTGCGGAAGCAGGACTCCGCGAGCGACAGGTCGGGGCTCGCGGCCACGACCTCGGCCCCGCCGGCGCGGAGCACCGCGGCACTGCCCTCCACGACCGCGGCCACCTCGGCGTCGACGTCGAGCTGCCCGCCGAGGTCCGGTGCCAGCGCGATCCGGAGGCCGGCCAGGGACCCGGCCAGCGGAGGGGCGAACGCGTCACCGGGGTCGCACAGGGCGTGCGGCACCCGGGCGTCCGGGCCCGCCATCACCGACAGCAGCAGCGCCAGGTCGCCCGCGTCGCGGGCCATCGGCCCACTCGTCGCGGTGGTCTCCCAGAAGTTCGTGGTCGGCCACTTCGGGACGCGCCCCAGGGACGGCCGCAGCCCGACCACCCCGCAGAACGACGCCGGGTTGCGCAGCGACCCGCCCATGTCGGACCCATCGGCCAGCGGCACCATCCCGGCGGCCAGGGCGCACGCCGCTCCCCCGCTGGACCCGCCGGCGGACCGCGACGGGTCGACCGGGTTGCGGGTGGTGCCGAAGACGGTGTTGAAGGTGTGCGACCCCGCGGCGAACTCCGGCACGTTGGTCCGGCCGACGACCACGACCCCCGCGCGGCGGACGCGCTCCACGACCAGCTCGTCGGCCTCCGGCACGTTGTCGGCGAGCAGCGGGGAGCCGTAGGTGGTGCGCCACCCGGCGACGTCGTGGGTGTCCTTGAACGCGAACGGCAGCCCGTGCAGCGGCCCGACCGCCTCCCCCGCGGCGAGGGCGTCGTCGGCGGCCGCTGCGCCGGCCCGGGCACGCTCCTCGTCGAGGGAGACGATCGCGTTGAGCTCCGGGTTGCGCTCGTGGATCCGGTCGAGGTGCAGCTCGAGCAGCTCGCGGGCCGAGATCTCACGGGCTCGGACCGCGGCGACCTGGACGCGCGCGGATGAGTCGACGGAGAGGGTCATCGCCGCCGACCGACGAGCCCACCGACGACTGCCCCCAGCAGGACGAGGCCCGCGCCCACCGCGACGCCCTTGAGGAAGCTGTCCTGGTCGAGGCCGGCCGGCTGGCGCGGCGACGCGGTGAACACCGCGCCCGCAGCGGGTGCTGGAGCGGGGGCTGCCGCCTCTTCGCCCTCCACCGGCGCGTGGTGGGCTGGTACGCCGTTGATCGCGGCCTCCACGTTGCTGAAGAACTCGTGCGCCATCCGGCGGCTCACCGAGCTGAGCATCCGCTGCCCGACGCCGCCGACCATGCCGCCGACCACCGCGTCGGCGTCGTAGAACAGGCTCGTGGTGCGGTCGCCGTTGTCCTCGAAGCGCACGGCAACCTCGGCGTCGATCGTGCCCGGCGCACCCGCCCCCTGCAGCGACAGCACCAGCGACTCGTGCTGCTGCAGCTGTCCGATCCTGCAGGTGCCCGCGTAGGTGCCGCGGATCGAGGCCACGCCGGCGGTCACCGTCATCTCGTAGGCGTGCTCGCCGGTCTGCTCGAGCCGCTCGCAGCCGGGGATCGCGGTGACCAGCACGCGCGGGTCGAGAACGGCGTCCCAGACCCGGTCGACGGGTGCGACCAGGGTGGCTTCCCCGGTGATCTTCATGGGGTGTCCTTTCCGGCTTCGTGGGCCTGCCTCAGCGCGAACAGCTCCGAGGGCGAGATCGGCATCGCGCGGATGGTGAGGCCCGGGTGGTCGATCCGCTCCGCGTCCTCGATCGCCGCGGCGAACACCGCGGCAGAGGGGATCACCCCCGCCTCCCCCGCCCCCTTGATGCCGAGGGGGTTGAGCGGGGACGGCGTCTCCTGGTGGTCGATGTCGATGCGGTCCGGGACCTCGGTCACGTAGGGCATCAGGAAGTCCATGAAGCTGGCGTTGAGCAGCTGCCCGGCGTCGTCGTACACCATCCGCTCGTAGAGCGCGCCGCCCACGCCCTGCGCGACGCCGCCGTGGATCTGCCCCTCGACGATCATCGGGTTGATCAGCCGGCCGCAGTCGTGCACGACGGCGTACTTGAGGATCTTGATCTCGGCGGTCTCCGGATCGGTCTCCACGACCACCGCGTGCATCCCGGAGGCGAACGTGGAGCGCTCCGGGGAGTGGAAGTCGGTGCCCTCGAGACCGGGCTGCTCACCCTCGGCGACCGGCGGCTTGCCCGGGTCGCCGACGGTGAACTGGGTGGCCGCCCGAGAAGCCTCGTCGAAGGCGTAGCGCAGCGGGTTGGCCAGCACCGCGACGGTGCCGAGGTCGATGGTCGAGCCGGGCACGCCCTTGACCTCGACCACGCCGTCGACGATGTCGAGGTCTGTGACGTCGACCTCGAGGGCCTCGGCCGCGATCCGGAGCGCCTTCTCCCGCGTCCGCTTCGCCGCCTTGTGGATCGCCGAGCCGCTCATCACCGCCGCGCGCGAGGCGAACGTGCCCACGGCGTAGGGCATCCGTCGGGTGTCGCCGGTGGTGATCTCGACGTCCTCGAACCGCACCCCGAGCTCGTCGGCGACGATCTGCGCGAACGCGGTCTGGTGGCCCTGCCCCTGGGACGTCAGGCCGGTGGCCACCTTGACCTTGCCGCTGGTCTCGACGTGCACGTGGGCGCCCTCGTAGGGGCCGACCCCGGTGCCCTCGACGTAGCAGGCGACGCCGATGCCGACCCGCTTGCCCTCGGCGGCCTTCTCGGCGCGGAGCTGCTCGAAGTCGTCCCAGCCGACGAGCTTCCGCAGCTTCTCGAGCAGCGCCGGGTAGTCACCGGAGTCGTACTCCAGCTCGCGGCCGTCCTGGAAGACCAGTCCGTGGTCGTAGGGGAACTCGTCGGGCTGGATGAAGTTCGCCGACCGCACCTCGAGCCGGTCCTTGCCCAGCGCGTCGGCGATGGCGTCCATGGTCCGCTCCATCACGAAGCAGCCCTGCGGCCGGCCAGCTCCGCGGTAGGGCGTGACCATCACGGTGTTGGTGTAGAGCGACTCGAAGGCCACCCGGTAGGCCTGCGGCTTGTAGGGCCCGAGCAGCTGGGTGGAGGTGATGATCGGCACGATCAGGCCGTACGGCGTGTAGGCGCCGTGGTCGTGCCAGAACGTCACGTCCAGCCCGAGCAGCCGCCCGTCGTCGTCGAAGCCGACCTCCACGTGGTGCACCTGCCCGCGTTCGTGGGCGGAGGAGATGAAGTGCTCGCGCCGGTCCTCGGTGAACTTGACCGGTCGACCCAGGCTGCGGGCGGCCAGTGCCACCAGTACCTCCTCGGGCCACGGGTGGTTGATCTTCACCCCGAAGCCGCCACCGACGTCGGGGGTCATCACGTCGACCTGGCGCAGGTCGAGGCCGAGCTGGGCGGCGACCGCAGCCCGCACCCCGGTCGAGGTCTGGGTGGAGCTCCACAGCAGCAGCCGGCCCAGGTCGGCGTTCCACTGGGCGACCACCCCGCGGCCTTCCATCGGGGTGCTGGCGCTGCGCTCGATGGTCAGGTCGAGGGAGAGCCGGTGCGGCGCCTTCGCGATCGCCGCCGCGGCGTCGCCGTTGGCCTGCTCCAGCCGGGCGCCGACGTTGCCCGGCACGTCCGGGTGCACCACGTGCTCGGCCGCTCGTGCCGCCTCGATGCCCACCACCGGCGGCAGCGGCTCGTAGTCGACCCGGATCCGGGCCACCGCGTCCTCGGCCAGGTAGCGGTCGTCGGCGACCACGAACGCGATCGCCTCGCCCGCGTAGTTCACCTCGCCGCGGGCCAGTGCGTGCTGCGTGCGCCCGTGGGTCAGCGCGGGGTGTGGGATGAGCAGCGGCAGCGGGCCGGCGAGGCTGCCGCCGAGCTCGTCGAGGTCCTCCGAGGTCCAGACCGCGTGCACCCCGGCGCAGTCGAGCACATCGGTGACGTCGATGTCCTTGATGCGCGCGTGCGCGTGCGGGCTGCGCAGCACCGCGGCGTGCAGCGCCCCGGCGGCCAGGTCGTCGACGTAGCGCCCGTGCCCGCGCAGCAGCCGGTCGTCCTCGACGCGGGCGACCTTCTCGCCGAACATCCGGGTGTTCATGTCCCGTCCCCGGCCAGCTCGGCCGCGCGCTGCACCGCGGCGACGATGTTCTGGTAGCCAGTGCAGCGGCACAGGTTGCCGGCGACCATCTCCTGCGCCTCAGCCCGCGTCGGATCAGGGTTGGCCGCGATGCCGGCGGTGATCGTGGTCAGGAACCCCGGCGTGCAGAACCCGCACTGCAGACCGTGGCAGTCTCGGAACGCCTGCTGCACCGGACCGAGCCCGCCGTCGTCGCGGGTCAGTCCCTCGACGGTGGTGATCCGGCTGCCCTGGGCGGAGACCGCGAGCATCAGGCAGCTGCGCACCGGCGCCCCGTCGACCAGGACGGTGCAGGCGCCGCAGACCCCGTGCTCGCAGCCGACGTGGGTGCCGGTGAGGCCGAGGTCGTGGCGCAGCGCGTCGGAGAGCAGGCGCCGGGCCGGCACGGTCACGTCGTACGACGCGCCGTTGACCTCGAGCCTCACCTCGTGCTGCTCCTCTGCCCGCTGCTGGGCCGGCTCGGTCATGCCGCCGTCCTCTGCCCCGCGTGGTCGACCGCGGCCCGGAGCACGCGCGAAGTCAGCACCCGGACCAGCTGGGCGCGGTAGTCGGCGGTGGCGTGGATGTCGTCCTGCGGGTCGAGCGCCGACAGGGCCACCTCCCCTGCCTCGGCCAGCGAGGCGTCGGTGACTCCCGGGGCCAGTGGCGCGGTGACGTCGACGACCGTGGGCACGTCGGCGACCGAGAGGTAGCCGGTGCGCGCCTCCACCACCCGGTCACCCTCGAGCCGGACCAGCGCGGCGACGCCGCACAGGGCGTAGTCGCCGTGGCGCCGGGCGATCTCGTCGAAGGCGACCCCGGCTCCGGGCGCGAGGGCCGGGAAGTACGCCTCCACCGCGAGCTCGTCGTGTCGCAGCGCCGACTCCATCGGACCCACGAACAGCTCCCGTGCCGGGATGGTCCGACGCCCGCGGGTGGAGGCGACGTCGAGGCTGCCGTCGAGCAGAGCGAGCACCACCGGCATCTCGGCGGACGGGTCGGCGTGCACCACGGACCCGACCACCGTGCCGCGGTTGCGGATGGTCGCGTGAGCCACGTGCCGGAGGGCGAGCTCGAGCAGTGGCTGTGTGGAGCGCGCCCGCTCGTGGGCCAGCACCGCCGCGTGGCGCGCGAGCGCGCCCACGCGCACCCCGTCGTCGGTGACCTCCACCCGGTCGAGGTCACCGATCCCGTTGATGTCCACGAGCAGCTCCGGCGCGGCGAGCCGCATCGACAGGAGTGGGACCAGGCTCTGCCCGCCCGCCAGTACCTTCGCCCCAGGGTGCGTGGCGAGGGTGTCCACCGCCTCGGCCTCGGTCGCGGGCCGGCGGTAGCGGAAGGGTGCGGGTTTCACAGCGGGGCCGCTCCTACGACAACGATCTCGTGACGGCTCCCGCGTCGTCCTTCTGCCGCCCCTTGACGAGGTGGAAGAAGCCGATCACGAGGATCGTGCCGAGGGCGATGCCGCCGAGCTCGAAGTCGTCGGTGATCTGCAGGGTGACGCCACCGATGCCGGCAATCAGGCCCGCGGACAGCCCGACCATGTTGACCGGCTTGCCGAAGTCGACACCGTTCTCCACCCAGATCTTCGCCCCGACCAGGCCGATCATCCCGTAGAGCACCACGGTGATGCCGCCGAGCACGCCGCCCGGGGTCGCGCTCACCACCGCGCCGAACTTCGGGCACAGCCCCAGCAGGATCGCGACGACCGCCGCGACGTCGTAGGCCGCCGTGGAGTAGACCTTGGTCGAGGCCATCACGCCGATGTTCTCGGCGTACGTCGTGGTGGGCGAGCCGCCGAAGAGGCTGGCGAGGGCGGTCGCCGCGCCGTCCGCCCCGAGGGCCCGGCCCATGTAGGGGTCGAGGTCGTCCCCGGTCATCTCGGCCACCGCCTTGACGTGACCGGTGTTCTCGGCGATCAGGGCGATCACGCCCGGCAGCACGAGCAGCACGAAGGCCAGCGAGAAGCTCGGGCCGTGCACCACGGAGACGCCGTCCTGCAGGTCTCCGCTGGGCAGCCCGATCCAGTTGGCGGCCTCGACCTGCGCCCAGCTGACCCGGTCGTGCAGCACGTTCTCACCGTTGCTGCTGCCGGTGGGCGAATTGATCTGGCCGAACAGCGCGTCGGCGAGCCAGGAGATCAGGTAGCCGAAGATCAGGGCGAGGAAGACCGCGATCCGGGCGAAGAAGCCGGGCGCCATCACGGCGCAGATGACGAGGAACGTCGCGGTGATCAGGGCGATCCACTGGTCCTGCGGCCAGTAGATGCCGGCGACGACCGGCGCTAGGTTGAAGCCGATGAGCATCACGACGGCGCCGGTCACCGCGGGCGGAAGCACCTTGTGGATCACGGTGGAGCCGGCGAAGTGGACCAGCACCCCGAACGCCGCGAGCACCAGGCCTGCGATGAAGATCGCCCCGGTGACGTCGGAGGAGTCACCACCCTGGGCGCGGATGGCGGCGACGCTGGCCACGAACGACGCGCTCGTCCCCAGGTAGCTGGGCACCTTGTTGCTGCAGATCAGCAGGAAGCCGATCGTGCAGATGCCGGAGAACATGATGGCGAGGTTGGGG
>DASSLA010000215.1:0-5473 GCA_035689885.1 Marmoricola sp.
CAGCGCCGCCGCACCCGCACTCCCGAGGAGCACCATCAGTCCGCGCCGTCCGAGGGTGCGCTCGAGGATCATCGGCAGGTCATGGGAGAGCCCCCGATCGTGGTCGTGCATGGAACGAGGCTAGGCAGTGGTGCTGAGAGAACGCTGTGCCCGGCCCCGGAAATTCCGGGGCCGGGCACAGTCATGGAACTGCAGGCTCGCTCAGTCGGCGTGATCGCCGTTCCGCGGCTCAACGCCTCCCTCGCGGCACGAGAACGAGCAAGCTCGTCTCGGCCTCGCTCAGTCGGCGTACAGCTTGTCGATCACGCCCGCGTAGTTCTGCTCCACGACGTTGCGCTTCACCTTCATCGACGGGGTCAGCTCCCCGGACTCCACCGACAGGTCGTGGTCGAGGAGCTCGAACTTCTTGATCGTCTCCCAGCGGTTGAGCTGGCCGTTGAGCTCGTCGATGTAGTCGCTGACCATCTTCTTGGTCTTCGGGTCCGCGACGATCTCGGCGTATGACTTGCCGCCCAGGCCGTGCTCCTCGGCCCAGCCCGCGATGGCGTCTGGATCGAGGGTCACCAGCGCGACGCAGTAGTTGCGCTCGTTGCCGAAGACCATGAACTGGCTGGCGTAGGGGCAGACGGCCTTGAACTTCGCCTCGATCGCCGGGGGCGCGATGTACTTGCCGCCAGAGGTCTTGAAGAGCTCCTTGATCCGGCCGGTGATGGTCAGGAAGCCGTCGGCGTCGACCGACCCCTTGTCACCGGTGCGCAGCCAGCCGTCCTCGGTCAGCGTCTCCGCGGTGGCCTCCGGCAGGTTGTGGTAGCCGTCCATCACGCCGGGGCCGGCGATCTGGATCTCGTCGCCCTTGCCGAGCCGCACCCGGCTGCCGGGGACCACGGGGCCCACGGTGCCGAACTTGTAGTTGTCGGGGTGGTTCACGAAGGACCCGGCCGAGGACTCGGTCAGGCCGTAGCCCTCGAGGATCAGGATGCCCGCGGCGTGGAACCACTCGGCGATATCGCGGTTGAGCGCGGCGGCACCGGAGATGAAGAACCGGACCCGACCACCGAAGCGGTCGCGGATCTTGGAGAACACCAGCTTGTCGAAGAGGGCGTGCTGCACCTTGAGCGGCAGCGGCACCGACTTGCCCTCGCGCTTCAGCCGGTCGACCTCCAGTCCGACCTGGAAGGCCCTGTTGAAGATCTTCTCCTTGGCGCCACCCTCGGCGGCCTGCATCGTGACGATGCGCGCGTGGGCCTTCTCGAAGATGCGCGGGGCCGCGCCCATGAAGGTCGGCTTCACGATGGCGAGGTTGTCGATGATCCGCTCGATGCGGCCGTCGACGGCGGTGGCGAAACCGCAGGCGAGCTGCGTCGAGAGCAACACCTTGCCGAAGGAGTGGGCCATCGGCAGCCACAGGAACTGCAGGTCCTCCTCGGTGAGGATCTGCTGGGCCTGGATGGCCGCGCCCTCGTAGGTCCAGGAGGAGTGCCGCAGCCGCACGCCCTTGGGGCGTCCGGTGGTGCCGGAGGTGTAGATGAGGGTCGCCAGCTGGTCGGGCTGGATGGCATCGATCGCACGGGTGACGGCGTCGGCATCCTCGGCGAGGTGCTTCTCACCGAGGGCGGCGAGGTCGTCGAGGGTGATCACCCAGTCCCCGTCGCCCTCGCCCTCGAAGAGCACGACCTTGTCGAGATGCGGCAGCTCGGACCGGTGCGCCTTGAGCTTGTCGAGCTGGCTCTGGTCCTCGGCGAACACGATGCGGCTCTCGGAGTCGGCCAGGATGTAGGCGACGTCCTCGGCCATCGTCGAGGGGTAGACGGTGGTGGTCGCGCCGCCGGCGCACATGATCGCGAGGTCGGCGAAGATCCACTCCACACGGGTGCCCGAGGCGACCCCGACGCGCTGCTCGGACTCCAGGCCCAGGGCGAGCAGGCCGGCGGCGTACTTCTCCACCACGTCGCCGGTCTCGCGCCAGGTGACGGACTTCCACGGCTCCCCGTCCTCGACCGGGTAGCGGTAGGCCTCGATGTCGGGCGTCTTCCGCACGCGGTCGCGGAACTGGACCGCGACGTTGGGCGCGCGGTTCTCGATGAAGGAGGTGTCGGTGTTGACGGGCGACATGGGGCTCTCTCCTGGGGAAAGTAGGACGGACCGACGATCGGGCCGCGCGGGGCGACTTGCCAGTAACCTAGATCACAAGCCGAGTCAGGGCACCCTCGACTCGCAAATATCCCCGTCACCGTGAGGGAATTCGCGCATTTCGCCTCAGCCCGCCGCGGTCTCGCCGAGCAGGTCTTCCACTCGCCGTCGGGCCCGTCGAGCGAGATCGTCGACGGCGAGCAGCTGTGGCAGCAGGACCCTTTCCGTGGTGAGGGCGCGGAACATCGTCTCGATGGTGACGCCGTGGCCGGGCTGGTGCACCACGCGGATGTCGTCGCCGGCGGCGAGGTCCCCTTCGCGAACCACCCGTAGGTAGGCCCCCGGTCGACCACGCTGGGTGAAGCGCCGCACCCAGGCCCGGTCGTCGTAGCCGTTGAGCCGTTGCCAGCTCTTGAAGTCGTTGCACGGGATGCGCACCAGCGCGATCTCGAGGACGGTCGAGCCGACCTCCCAGCGCTCCCCGACCAGCGCCTCGTTGAGGTCGAGACCCCGCGTGGTCAGGTTCTCGGCGAACTGCCCGTCGCGCAACGGCCGGCCCATCTCGCCCTCCCACCAGTCGAGGTCCTCGCGTGCATGCGCGTAGACGGCCTGGTCGGGCCCGCCGTGGTGCAGGGTGTCCCCCACCTGGTCGCCCGCCAGTCCGAGACGGTCCACCGGCACCCGGCCGCGCACCGGCTGCTTGTCCATTCCGGTGCGGCCGATCCCCGCCCAGTTCGCAGGGCGCGGCATGCCGACGTTGACGGAGACCACCTGTGCCATGGCGAGGATCCTGTCAGGTGGCCCGGAAAAGTCCTCGAGATTTCTCTGCACCCGGTGTCGTATCCGGTGGTGCCCGTTCGTGGAGGGGGTGAAGACCGGTCCTGACAACGGGGCCGGCGAACCGAGAGGATGAGCACCGCGGGTGCGCGTCCCGACCGAGAGGAACCGACCATGACGCAGTACATGCTCTCCGTCCACCACGACGACAGCGGCCCGGACTGGGCGGCCACGGCCACCCCGGAGCAGATGCAGGAGGTGTTCGCCGCCGTCGAGTCGTTCAACCAGGAGCTGCGCGACGGCCGCAGCTGGGTCTTCGCAGGCGGGCTCGAGGAGCCCTCGAACGCGACCGTGGTCGACGCCACGGGCGCCGAGGTGCTCACCACCGACGGTCCCTACGCGGAGACCAAGGAGCACCTGGGTGGCTTCTGGGTCGTCGAGGCACCCGACCTGGACGCCGCGCTCGAGCTCGCCCGTCGCGGCTCCGCCGCCTGCCGCGGCCCCGTGGAGGTCCGCCCCTTCCAGTCCGAGTGAGCGACCTCGAGACGGTCTTCCGCGCCGAGCACGGGCGCGTGGTCGCCGCGCTGGCACGGCGGTTCGGCGACCTCGACCTCGCCGAGGACGCCACCAGCGAGGCCCTCGTCGTGGCCGCCGAGAGGTGGCCCGACGAGGGCGTGCCGCCCAGTCCGGGCGCCTGGCTGACCACCGTGGCCGGCAACAAGGCGCTCGACCGGATCCGTCGCGAGAGCCGCCGCAAGGACAAGTACGCCGAGGCGCTGATGGTCACCGACGACAGCCCACCGGAGCCCACCGGGCCGGTCGAGGACGACCGCCTCCGGCTGGTCTTCACCTGCTGCCACCCGGCGCTCGCGCCGGAGAACCGGGTGGCGCTCACGCTGCGGCTGCTCGGCGGCCTGACGGTCGCCGAGATCGCCGCGGCCTTCCTGGTGCCCGAGACCACGATGGCGCAGCGGATCACCCGCGCGAAGCAGAAGATCAGGGTGGCGCGGATCCCCTACCGGATCCCGCGCGCCGAAGACCTCCCCGCTCGACTCTCGGCCGTGCTGGCCGTGCTCTACCTCGTCTTCAACGAGGGCTACCTCGGCAGCTCGGGCCGGATGCAGCGCGTCGACCTCACCGCGGAGGCGATCCGGCTCTGCCGCCAGCTGCACGAGATGGTGGCCGCGACGCCGTCGCTCTCGCCGCAGCCGGAGGTCGACGGGCTGCTCGCCCTGATGCTGCTCACCCAGGCACGGTCGCGGGCGCGGGTGCGCGACGGAGTGCTGGTCTCGCTCGACGAGCAGGACCGCACGCTGTGGGACGCCGACCTGGTCGACGAGGGACACCGCCTCGTGCGGGGGTGTCTCGCGGTCGACCGACCCGGCCCGTACCAGCTCCAGGCGGCCGTCAACGCGGTGCACACCGACGCGCTGGATGCCTCGATGACCGACTGGCGACAGATCGTCCAGCTCTACGACCGGCTGCGGAGGCTGGCTCCCGGCCCGGTGGTGGAGCTCAACCGTGCCGTGGCCGTCGCCGAGGTCGACGGACCGGAAGTGGGACTGGCCCTCGTCGAGCCGTTGCCCCTGCAGGACTACCACGCGTGGCACGCGGCCCGGGCCGACCTGCTGCGCCGCCTCGGTCGCTCCGCTGAGGCCCGGGAGGCCTACGACCGGGCGCTCGAGCTCGCCGGCAACGACGAGGAGAGGGCATGGCTGCGCGCCCGGCGCGACAGGCTGTGAGGAGGTCCTGCCCTTGCCACGGCCGCGGGTCGACGCGAGGATGCCGCTCGATCCACCCTGGGAGGGGACAGATGAGGACAACCCTGCGCGCCGCGGTGGCGCTGCTCACCGCTTCGCTGCTCGTGCTGCCGACCACCGGCGCGACCGCTGCCAAGCCGGCGCCGCCGGACCGGGCAGCGCAGACCGGCAAGCCGCTCACCGTGATGACCCGCAACATCTATCTCGGCGGCAACATCATGGCCCCGATCGCGGCGGTGCAGGGCAAGTCCGGCGCCGAGGCGCTGCTCGCGCTGGGCCACGCCAACCACCAGCTGCGCCAGGTCGTCGACCGCACCGACTTCCCGACCCGGGCCCGCCTGCTCGCGCGGGAGATCGCCACCACCCAGCCGGATCTCGTCGGGCTGCAGGAGGTGGCGCTGTGGCGCTCCGGCCCGATGGAGCTGGGCGGCGCCCTCGGCGTACGCAACGCCACGCAGGTGGACTTCGACTTCCTGGCAATCCTCCTCGAGGAGATCGAGGCCACCGGAGCGAGCTATCGGGTGGTGGCCGAGCAGCGGGAGGCGGACGTCGAGGCGCCCGCCTTCCCGGAGGCCCCGAACCCTGCCGACCCACGAGCGAGCGACCAGCGGCTGACCATGCGCGACGTGGTGCTGATGCGCGCCGACAAGGGCCTGCGGGTCACGGCCTCCGGCAACGGCAACTACACCAGGAACTTCGCGGTCAACCTGCTCGGCCTGCCGCTGACCTTCCTGCGGGGCTACAACTGGGTCGACGTGCAGGACGGCCCCAACCAGGTTCGGTTCGTCAACACCCACCTCGAGTCG